>JBDTJH010000178.1:0-23080 GCA_039935955.1 Gemmatimonadaceae bacterium | reverse complement strand
GTCGGACGCTGGCCGACATACGCATATGCGCCGAGTCGCTCGACACCCATTTTGCCGCCGTCGAACGCCTGGCTGAAGTTGAAGTTTGCGTCGTAGCTGCTGAAGTGCTCGGAGCCTGGGTCGCCATCATTCGATGACAGGACCGCCGCGCTGTACCGCGTGTAGCTGTTGAGCGAATGCCCCGATAGTTCAGCGCCGAGCTGGTTATCGCCGAGACCGAAATCCACCGAGCTGCCCGGCGCCGAAAAGTGGTAGTTCTGGTAGGAGCCGCCGTTGGCCGAGAGAAAGAGGAAGCGCTTCTCAGAAACCAGGTTGTCGAGCTCGAATTTGCCGACCTTCAGGTTCAGCCACGGATTTGCGCCGAGATTGTCGAAGCGAAGGTGCATGGCTTCGAAGTGGAAACTGGCGAAGTTGTCGGACGACAGGAGCACGACGAACGAGACGTTCTTCCATAGGGTGCCGGCCGTCCAGAGATCGGTGCCGGAGAGGTCGAAGCCGTGCGAATGAAGAGTGCGTTCCACCTGTCCGCTTGCGCCATTGCCGGGCGTGGCATCCACGAGTTGCTTGGTCGCACGCTCATAGTGGAACTGCGGTGTGACGCGGATCGTGAAGGGGAAGTACGCGTTGTTCTGGGCGATCGGCGAGTCCCTCTCGTTTCGCAGCTGGTAGCCATTGTCGCGAAACTGCTGTCCGAAGCTGTTGAGCTCAGGCCACGCCGTGTGGCAAGCGGAGCATCGCAGTCCGTATTTACGGGCGAACGCAGGGATGAATTTCACTTTCCTGGTCGCGTAGCTCGCGGTCGAGCCGTGCTCGCCATTCTGGATCGAGGCGACATATGCACGGTACGCGTCGGCCACATCCTGGCTCGCTGCCTGGGTCCCGCGCTCGACCATCGTCGAATCGCTGCCACGCACGATCATGGCGTTCGCGGATGCGGCGCCAGTCACGCTGGCCCCCCCAACGAGCGCGCAAACCGTCATCGCTCTGATACCATACGAGAACATCGTCGACCTCATTATCCCTCCGCTGGACACGGCGAGTGACCCTCAGGGTGCATCGCTATCTCGTCTCGACCCCGGAACGAGAGAGAACTCCTTCGGTGCTATCGAGCTGGCCGATCGTCGATGCGGGCACCGGCCGTTTGGAATGCGACAACCGTCCTTCCGGCGGGGATATAGGAATCAGGTCCTCGAATGCTCAAGCAGTTTGTGCACAATGATTTGTATATTTATAACTAAACGAATATTTATTTCTAAAGAATCGGCGAGAATTGCCGTCATCGATTGCTTGCCCGGGGACGACCCGGGGAGCCGGTTCCCCTGCGGCGCGAAGAGCTGGGCGGCCGCGCGCCCGCTTCCCGCGAGAATGCAGTTAGTAGCGATCGGTCAATAAATAAGCAGGGAGCGGTTGCGAACGATCGTGCCGAGGTGGAGCGACGATGGACGCGTCCCACTCCAGTGAGAATCGTCGATGGCTACCGATTGCGCCGCGGCTCGCCTCGGCGGCAGCGACAAAGCGCGCCCGCGTCCGCAGTCTACGTGGTAGGAGCGGAAAGGACCGCCGACTACTTGTCCTCGCTGTCGACATTGCCGATGGCCCTCACGATTCCGGCGGTATGAGGCGGTCGAAACGGGCCAGCGAGGGGACCGGTGCAAGAATCGGCGTAAATAACCCGCTATTCAAGTACTTTGATAACTGTAAAACTACTTGATCGCTCCGCGTCCGGGCCCGATCTTACCCCCATGTCCAATCGATTGAATGCCGAAATTGCCCCCTCAGTTGAGGAACGCGCTCTCGTTTTCAAGGCGATCGGTGATCCGACGCGGGTTCGAATCATCGAGCTTTTGCGTGCGCAATCGCTCGAGATCACCGGGACCGAGATCGCCGAGAACGTAGGGGTGAGTCTCGCGTTGCTCTGCCACCATTCGAGCGTGCTGGTCGAGGCGGGGTTGGTGACGAAACGGAAGGAAGGACAAACATCGTATTGGATGCTCAACCGCGACGCGCTCGCGGCAGCCCTGGGATCGCTGGCGGAACCGGGCTCGAGTGCGCACTAGCGGCTCGAGGGGATAGCGCATTACAGATAGGTGGTCCCGAAGCACGGCTTGTGCACTACAGCAGATCACAAAACAATCCCTACCGAGGCATCAATGTATCGTCACAGTGTTTTCTCCATGGTTGCCGTTGCAGCCATTGTCACCGCCGTCGCCTGCAATCCGTTCCACAAGAATGCGAATGAGATCAAGGTCCAGGACATTCCTGTCGGCGAGCGCTGGAACGCGTCGCTGGCAACGCCGTCCGGTCTCGCAGGTGCGGTGCAGATCCACGGCACCGGCTATGTTGCGCGTGATCCATCGGGATCCAGCAAGGCCGTGATCCATGTGTCGAACGCCACTGCAGGCGGCGTGCATCCATGGTCGGTTCGCGTCGGCCTCTGCGGCGATCCGAACAATCCGGTATTCGGCGATCTGTCTGCATATCCGAATCTCGTGATCGACAAGGACGGCACGGCGCAGGGCGGCGCGCTCCTCTCCGTTCCCTTTCCGACGAGCGGCAGCTACTCGCTCGAGGTTCGTGCATCGCCGACGAACATGGGCACCGTCATCGCCTGCGGAAATCTCGCTCCGCCGACGCTGTGATCGATTGAACTGACCGCACGGACGGATGGCGCGCTCTTGCGCCGTCCGTCCGTGCATCGCATACTGCCCGCATGACCACGCACGCCACGAGCTACCTCGCATACTTTTCGAGCTTCTGGGGATATCCCCCTGGGAGCCGGTAGCTCGTGCCCAACGGTCGTTAGCGACCAGACGGTGCGTCACCTCGGCTCCCGGAGAAATCCGGGAGCCTTCTTGTTTTTGAGGCTTTCGACATGATCATCGTTACCAAGTCCAACGTATCGGAACCCGAGCTCGCGAACATCCGACAGCGCGTCGAGTCGCTCGGGCTCAAGACCCACATCACGCGGGGCTCGCATCGCGTGGTGATCGGGTGCGTTGGCGACGACGCGGCGCTTTCGGAGATTCCGCTGCTGGCGCTCGCTGGCGTCGAGAGCGTGACGCCAATACTGCGCCCGTACAAGCTCGCATCACGCGAGTTCGGTCATCCTGATGAGCCGACGGTCGTGCGCGTCGCGCCCGGGGTGGCGTTCGGCGGACGCGCGATTCAGGTGATCGCGGGTCCGTGCTCCGTCGAGGGCGGCGAGATGCTGCTCGAAACCGCGATCGCCGTGAAGTCCGCAGGCGCGACGCTGCTGCGTGGCGGCGCGTACAAGCCGCGCACGTCGCCGTACGCGTTTCAGGGAATGGGCGAGGCGGCGCTCGAGCTGCTGGCCGCCACGCGCGCGGAGACCGGGCTCCCGATCGTCACCGAGGTGATGGACACACGACAGGTCGAGACGGTCTGCCGCTACGCCGACATGCTGCAGATCGGTGCGCGCAACATGCAGAACTTCGCGCTGCTTGCCGAAGTGGGGAAGACGAAGAAACCGGTGCTGCTCAAGCGCGGACTTTCGGCGACGATCAAGGAGCTGCTGATGGCGGCCGAGTACGTGATGGCGAGCGGGAATCAGGATGTCGTGCTGTGTGAGCGCGGCATTCGCACGTTCGAGACGGCGACGCGCAACACGCTCGACGTCGCGGCGATTCCAGTGCTGAAGGAGGAGACGCATCTGCCGGTGATCGTCGACCCGAGCCACGCGGGCGGCCGCGCAGCGCTCGTCGCGCCGCTCGCCTTCGCCGCGATCGCGGCCGGCGCGGACGGACTGATGATCGAAGTGCATCCGCACCCGGAAGATGCGCGTTCGGATGGCGATCAGTCGCTGGACTTCGCCTCCTTCGTCGATGTGATGACGCGTATCGCTCCATTCGCGGACGCCGCGGGGCGCACGATGCACGCGCCGTCGCACGAGCCCGCGTGACGCGCAGCGCACGCATCGCATTTCAGGGAGAGCTCGGCGCCTTCAGCGAGGAGGCGATCCGCAACATCGATGAGCGCGCCGAGGCGGTGCCCTGCAGGGATTTCATCGACGTCGCGCAGGCGGTGGAGAGCGGCGACGTCGATGCGGGGATGCTTCCGATCGAGAACACGCTCGCGGGTTCAGTGGTTGGAAGCTACGACGTGCTGCAGGCGTGCGGGTCGCTGCACGTGGTCGCCGAGACGGTGGTGGAGATCCACCACTGCGTGTTGACAGTGCGCGGCGCGTTTTTGGAAGCGCTTACCACAGTAGAGAGTCATCCGGTGGCGCTCGCGCAGTGCACGCGATGGCTGCGCGCGCATGCGTCGATCGCGGTGCGCGCGGCGTACGACACCGCGGGCGCGGCGCGCGACGTCGCGGCGCGCGGCGACGTGCGCGCGGCAGCGATCGCCGGGCGGCGTGCAGCCGCGCGCTACGATCTCGAGATTCTCGCGGCGGACATCGAGGACCGCTCCGACAACCAGACGCGCTTCCTCATGGTGTCTCGCGCGCCGCGCGCGCTCGATGCTGGCGCGCACGCGCGGACCGCGCTTCTCGTTACGACGCCGAACGTGCCGGGTGCGCTGCTCCGCGTCCTCGAGCCGCTCGCGCGCAATCAGATCAACATGAGCAAGCTCGAGTCGCGGCCGGCGGATGAGCCGTGGCACTATCGATTCTTTCTCGAGCTCGACCACACGGCCGGCGACCCGTCGCTCGCGGCGGCGATCGCAGAGCTGCGCGGCAGGACCGAATCGCTACGCGTGCTCGGCACGTATCAACGCTGCGTGGCTGGACGAGCGGGCACTGGCGCTGCACATTAGCCCGTCTCCAATCAAGCCGAGGTTGCTCGTGTCGCTCTTCGATTCGCGGTCACTGCTGCCGCTCGTCGCCCTCCTTGCAGCGTGCGTCGCCAAGGATACGCCCAAGACCGTCGCCGCATCCGATTCCACCGCAACGCCCGTCGCCGCGCCAGTCGCGCATCAGATGACCATCGTCGCGGCAGACTACAAGTTCGACGCGCCCGATGCGGTTCCGTCGGGGATGATGACGATTCATCTCCTCGACAACGGCACAGAGCTGCACCACGTCGCCTTCGTGAAGCTGAACGACGGAAAGACGATGACGGATGTCGCGCAGGCGCTGAAGACGCAGGCGCCGCCGCCGGCGTGGTGGGTCGATTATGGGGGTGTGAATGCGCCGCACCCCGGCGGCGGGATGGCATCGACGACGCAGCAGCTGGAGCCGGGCAACTATGCGCTGATCTGCTTCATTCCCTCGGCTGACGGCATGCCGCACTTCGCGAAAGGAATGATACGCCCACTCACCGTCACGGCGAGCACCGATGCAGTCGCTGCGGCGCCGACGGCGGACGTCGTCGTGACGCTCAGCGACTATACGTTCACGCTGTCGAAGCCCCTCACGTCGGGCAAGCACACGATTCGCATCGACAGCAACGGCTCGCAGCCGCACGAGCTGCAGTTGGTTCGTCTCGCACCAGGCAAGAAAGCCGCAGACCTTCCAGCATGGGTCGCAAAGCCGGTCGGCCCACCGCCAGGTGAGCCGATGGGTGGAGTGCCTGCCATGCAAAAGGGACGTACGGCCTACATCACCGCAGACTTCACCCCCGGCGACTACGCGCTGATCTGCTTTCTTCCGGATGTGAAGGACGGCAAGCCGCACTTCGTGCATGGGATGATCGAGCAGCTGCACATCAGCTAGTCGGACTCAGCGAGTGGCGAATACTCCTTGAATGACGGGCCTTTCGACCGGTCAATACTCCATCTGGACGCCGTCTGGGCCCGACTGTACGTTCAAGGTGTGTCGGCCCTCTCTGGGTTGACCACTGCCGCCGCGGGAACGGCGTGGCAGCTCTGCCCCCCGGGTTAATCCCGAGGGGCTTTTTCTTTCCCGCGCACAAAAAGAGGGGCGGCCATTCGTCGGCCGCCCCTCTTTCGCTCATCGCCTCGCGAGCGATCAGTCGCTGCGCAGCTGCTTCGACATCTCCTCGAGCAATCGCCGCTCATCGAGCGACAGACTCTCGATGCCGCGCTCCGAGATCTTGTCGAGCACGAGATTCAGCAGCTCGCTCTTCTGCTTCCCGACCTTGCCCGGCAGCGAGATCGTGGAGGTCTGCCGCTTCGCGGCCATCGCATTGCTGCGCGCCACGATCTCGTCGATCTCCGTCGTGCGCTCGCGCGAGCGCGTGTGCGTACGTGGAATCGCGCGCGGCGGCTCGTCCGGCACATCAGGAATCTGCGACATCCGCTGACGGAGGCGATCGAGACTCGGCACCGACGCCGCGCGCAGATACAGCCATCCGATCGCGAAGCCACCCAGGTGCGCCATGTACGCCGTCCCATCCGTGGCGTGCAGAGCCATCACACCGAGAATCAGATTCCACGCCGCGAGCAGCACCACGAACCAGCGCACCTTCATTGCAACGAACACGAACGGGAAGACGCGCACCTCGTCGTCCGGCCAGCGCATCGCGTACGCGAGCATCACGCCGAAGATCGCGGCCGACGCGCCGAGCAGCGGCGATCCGTTGTGCACGATGAGCAGATCCGCGAGCCAGCCGCCGAGCCCGCAGAGGAGATAGTAGAAGCTGAAGCTCCGCTGTCCCCACGCCTGCTCGAGCCGCGGACCGAACAGCCAGAGCGTCCACATGTTGAACGCGAGATGGATGAAGCCCGCGTGCACGAACATGTACGTCGCGATCGTCCACGGACGCTGCGTGAGATCGCCCGGGCTCTTGAACGCGAGCGCCGCCACCATGTCCGCCGGACGCACGACCGTGAGCTGCAGGAAGAACACCGCGACGTTGATCGCGATGATCCACTGCACCGCCGGTGTGAGCCGGGGGACGTCGTATTCGTCGGTGGCGGAGCTGTTCATTGAGTATTAGACACGGATGACAAACACCGGGTTCCTAACGAGTTCCGACGGGGCCCGGAATTCGGAACGCGAGCACGACGTCGCGATGAATCGTGGTCGCCTGCTCGAGCAAAGTCGCATAGCGCCGGTCGAGGGGAGACTTCTCCCCCGCGGGCGCAGGATGGATGACAATTTTCGTTCCGGGCGCGGCGGCGTGTGCCTGCTCGACGAGTCGCAATATCTGCCCGTCACTCGTGCCGTCGCGCGGTGCCAGCGTCAACGCATGCGCGGTGCCCGCCGAGGCCACCACCGCGAGCGATGCAACGGTTCGTTCCGCACCCGATGGCGCGTCCGGGAACTCCCACAACACGTGCACCATCGACACCACGCGCACGACATCCTCCAGCGACTCGGGCCGCTGCCCGTCACACTCGAGAACTACGGGAAGCGGTGAGCTCCAGTTTCCGAACACCGCCGCGATGAACGGCGCGCACGAGAGGGGATCGCGTCCGCTCAGCAGAATCGAATGCACGAGCGCCTGTCCTGTCGCCCGCTCGAGCTGCTTCGCCAGCATCTCGCTCGAGTACAGAACCGCCGTCTCCGCCTCACCCGCAAAGCGCACGAACAGCTGCCGTCGTCCAGTCCAGACCCCCTGCGATTGAACGCCTGGAGAGAGTCCCGCGATGGGTGCAGTCGGAAGAGTTGAACGCGCCATTACTGTCCCCCACCTCGTGTCTTCTTCGCGAGCGCCACAATGCGATCGCAAAACGTACTAAAGTCTATCCCCTCGGCAGCCGCCGCCTGTGGAATCAGACTGGTTGCGGTCATTCCGGGAAGGGTGTTCGCCTCCAGGCAGAACAGCTCCCCTCCCGCCGTCATACGGAAGTCTATTCGAGCGCAGCCGTCAAGCTTGAGTGCGCGGTAAGCGAGCACGGCGAGTCGCTGCGCCTCCGCCGTGAGCGCTGGCGACAGCTTCGCCGGAAACTCCTCGACCGCCATCCCCGGCGTGTACTTGCACTCGTAGTCGTAAATCTCGTGCTTGGGGATGATCTCCCCCACCGGCATCGCGTGGTCGCCCAGCACGCCAACCGTGAGCTCCCGCCCCGCAACGAACCGTTCGACCATCACCTCGTCATCATAAAGCGCCGCTTCGGCGATCGCGCCAGGCAACTGGCCAGCCTCCTTCACGACGGAGAGCCCGACGGTCGATCCCTCCTTCGACGGCTTGACCACCACGGGTAGCCCGAGCGCTTGCTCGACCTCGCTCGCGCCGAGCGACGCGGCCAGCCCCGTCATGATCCAGTCCGCCGTCGGCACTCCCGCGGCGCGAAAGAGCCGCTTGGAGAGATCCTTGTCCATCGCGAGCGCGCTCGCGAGGTGACTGCTTCCGGTATAGGGAACGCGCGCGAGATCGAGGATTGCCTGAACCGTGCCATCCTCGCCGTTGCCGCCGTGCAGCGCGATGAAGACGACGTCAGCGCTGCGCACCGCGGGCATCGCGCCGAGGGTGGTGACGAGCGACGTCTGCGCCATCGCCCGGAGCGCCTCGCGCGTAGGCGGCTCGCGCTTCACGACGCCTGCCGAGCGCAGCTCTTCCTCCTTGCTCCGCGAGAGCTCGCCGAGCGCGGGGTCGACGCACGTCACCGTGTGCCCGGCCTCGCGAAGCGCGTGCGCGATCCGGAGCCCCGACGCCAGCGAGACATCGCGCTCCGACGACGTTCCCCCGAGCAGGACGGTGACATTCATGAGCACAATGTAGTGAAAGCGGCTGACGCGTGTAGTCTCTCGCGCACACGTCATCGCCGAGTAGATTCCGTGTCATGCATTCGACCCTCAAGTTGCTCGCATGCGCCGCATTGCTGGCGGCCTCAGCGTGCCTCGATCGAGAGCAGGCGCAGAAGGCCATCGAGGCCGTGCAGACCGATGGCGCGAAGCCTGACGTCATGCCCGTCATGCTCAACCGCGATCTCCCCTTTCGCTACCCGCCGGCGCTGTACGCGAAGAAGGTGCAGGGAAATGTGACGCTGCACATCCACATCGACAGCACCGGTATCGTGTGGCCGGAGTCGACCAGTGTCGTCGAATCATCGGGGTATCCGGGGCTCGATTCGTCGGCGGTGGCTGGGTCGCGCGAGCTGCGCTTCGAGCCCGCCACGACCAAGGGCCATCCCGTGGGCGTATCGCTCAAGCTGCCGGTGTTCTTCCGTCATCCGAAGGGAAAGCCGCTCGCCGGCGACACCATCCTCCAGCCACCTCGCCCCAAGTCCGCGCCATGAGCCTCTCTCCGCGCCACACCCGTCCGTACGAGAACGTGCTCGAGACCATCGGCTGGACGCCGTTGATTCGGTTGAGCCGCGTGACGAAGGGGGTGGTCACGCCGGTGTACGCGAAGGCCGAGTTCTTCAATCCGGGCGGGAGTGTGAAGGACCGCATCGGGCTGCCGATCATCGAGCGCGCGGAGAAGGCGGGGGAGCTCAAGCCCGGCGGAACGATCGTGGAAGGGACGAGCGGCAATACCGGCGTCGGCCTCGCGATGGCCGCGGCGCTCAAGGGTTATCGGTGCATCTTCACGATGCCCGACAAGATGTCGCAGGAAAAAGTGCGACTGCTCAAGGCGTTCGGCGCGGAAGTCATCATCACGCCGACGGCGGTGCCGCCCGATCATCCGGATCACTACGTGGTGATGGCGGCGCGCATCGCGAAGGAGACGCCAAACGCGATTCTCGCGAACCAGTTTTACAATCCGGCGAACCCGGAGGCGCACTATGAGACGACGGGCCCCGAGCTGTGGGAGCAGAGCGAGGGGAAGATCACGCACTTCGTCGCCGCGGCGGGAACCGGCGGGACGATCAGCGGCGTCGGCAAGTTCCTGAAGGAGAAGAATCCCGGGATCAAGATCATAGGCGGCGACCCGGTGGGATCGATTCTGGCCGAGTACTGGCGGAGCAAGGGGGCGAAGAAGGTCGAGGGCGCGCCGTACAAGATCGAGGGCATCGGCCAGGACAAGATTCCGGGGACGATCGACATGAGCGTGATCGATGACTATCGCACGGTCACCGATCGCGAGTCGTTCGCGATGGCGCGAAGACTCACGCGTGAGGAGGGGTTGTTCGTCGGTGGCTCGAGTGGGCTCATCGCGCACGTCGCGATGCAGGTCGCGCGCGAGGTGAACGATGCGAATGCGTACGTCGTGACATTCCTGTGCGACACGGGGGAGCGCTATCTCTCGAAGCTCTACAACGACGAGTGGATGCGCGAGAATCAGCTGCTCGACTCCGACCGGATGCCGATCGGCCAGCTGCTGCAGGGAAAGCAGGACGGAACGCCGCGCGTCGTGAGCGTTGCGCCTGCGGCAAGCGTGCGCCAGGCACTCGGCCTCATGTTGCTGCACGATGTGTCGCAGCTGCCGGTGATGGATGGCGACAGCTGCGTGGGCTCCGTGTCGGAGAGCGCGCTGTCGGCGAAGGCGCTGGAGAATGGAAAGCTGCTCGACGTGCCGGTGAGCGAGGTGATGGAAGCGCCGTTCCCGGTCATCGATGGTGCGCAGACGGTGGAGAGCGTGGTGAAGCTGCTGTCGAAGTCGAGTCCGGCGTTGCTCGTTCGCGCGAATGGCACGATGGGCGGGATCGTGACGCGCAGCGACGTGCTCGCGTACATGATGGCGCGCTAGTGGTGCGTGCCGCGATCGGGATCGCGACGCTCGGCGTGGTCGACGCGTGTGCGTGCGGCAGGCGTGAAGGTGACGGTGAACGGCGCGGCGCCCACGACCGATGCGCTGCGCACCGATGCGGACAGCGGGACGTCGTCGCGCGTGCAAATCGGGAGCGCGGGCTTTCGTCTCATCAAGCGGCTCGACCAGATCGGCGTGCGACGCTGGGACGACGACCGTCCCGCGTTCCGCGACTTTCGCAGCGCGAGCAATTTCCCAGACGACATGCAGTGGCGCATTGCTGGCACTTTCGCGCCGTACGAAAAGCCGAAGACGATGCGCGTGCAGACGGAGGCGGGAATCGAGCAGGATCTTCCCGTGGTCGGCGAGGTGCACGCGCGGATCGGCGGAAAGCGCTACGACCTCACCGCATTCGAGGGCGTCTCCGCGCAGGATCTCTGGATCGTGTTCAAGGACGCGAACAACGGAAGGTAGTCGTATGGCTTCCGTTAAATGAAGGCCGTGCGCGACACCACGACCAACATCGTCACGCTCGACTTCAACTACGCCTATAATCCCGACTGCGCGTACACGCCGTACGCGACCTGCCCGCTCCCTCCGTCCAACAACAGGATTCATGTACGGATTCCCGCGGGGGAGCAGGTGTACGTGTCGTCCGTTGCGGAGCGAAAGTAGGAACGACACACAGCCACCAGGGTGTTGTGCCGCCCCAGCGACGCGGGATAGTATCAAGTTGTACGATGCAGCGCCGCACGTCAGGCGGCCCCTTACGGCTGTTTAAGGCATTCGCTGGCTGCCCGGCTCGTCATTTGGGATACATTTGCACGAAGACGTATCTGTTGATTCGCAGATTCCGAGGGTGGAGATCGCAGCGCGAGCGCGCGCACACCTCGTTGCTCATTCCATGGCTGTCTCATGACCGTTCCGGAAATGGAGATGCTGGCGAAGGTCGAAGTCCTCGCCGATCTCGAAGAGCTCGTGGCCGAGTTGATGGTGGTACACGAGCAGAAGCGCATTCTCTGGTTTCCGAGCGAGTTGCTCGCCCCTGCGCCCGACACCGATCCCGATCAACACATCGCCGAACTGCGCGAGCGCACGCGCGGGATCAGCACGCCTATTCGCGTGGCGCTCGCACTCAACCTGCTCACCGAAGAGGGGCTCCCGCACTTCCACCGCCTCCTCGCCGTCTACCTCGGCAGCACGAGCTTCTGGCACAAGTGGACGAATCTGTGGACGGCGGAGGAGGACCGACATGGCGCCGTGCTCCACGACTACACGCGCGATAGCCAACTGCTGAACAATCCGGAGCTCGAGCGCATGCAGTTCGAGTATCTGAAGGCGGGCTTCGAGCCCGCGTGGGACAAGGATCCGTATCGCGTCTTCGTCTACACCACACTGCAGGAGCGCGCGACGCAGGTGAGCCACTCGAACACCGGAAAGCTCGCCGGCGAGTTCGAGCCGCAGATCGGCGTCGTGCTCTCGAACGTCGCGAAGGAGGAGGCGAGGCACTACGTGTTCTACCGGTCGATCTTCCAGGCCGTGCTCGAGCGCGATCCGAATCGTGCGCTCGTCTCCGCCGCAGCGATCATGCCCTCGATCGACATGCCTGGCGTAAGCATGCCGAACTTCCGCGAGATGGCGGACGTGATCTGGCGTGCCGGCATTTACGGCCCGAGAGATTATCTCAAGATCGTCGAGGAGCAGATCAAGCACTGGGCGATCGATGCGCTCGAAGGGCTCGATGCGACGGGACGGCAGGCGCAGGAGAAGATCCTCGGCATTCCGAAGCGCCTCGAGCGCATCAGCGACGCAATGGAGACGCGCAGCAAGGCGAAGACCTTCTCGTTCGTCGTCGCGTTCTCGCGCGAGTTCGCGATGGAGTGAGCCGGCGGCTCAGCCGTTGGCGTCCCGCTGCAACTCGGACAACAGCTGCAGCGCCTGGAGCGGAGTGAGATTGTTCAGATCCACTCCGCGCAGCTTTTCCACCACCGGATTCGGCAGGCTCGCGAACAGCGCGAGCTGCTCGGTGGCGGGCGCGGCCGCGCGGGACGTCGTCCCCGGCTGCACTACGTGGTGCTCTGCCTCGAGCAGCTTCAACATCACGCGCGCGCGACTCACCACCGTCTTCGGCAGCCCTGCGAGACGTCCGACCTCGATGCCGTACGAGCGATCGGCGCCGCCGGGAATCAGCGTGTGCAGGAAGAGCACTTCGTCGCCGACCTCGCGTACCGCCACCGTGTAGTTGCGCACGGCCTCGCGCTCCTCGGCCAGCTGCGTCAACTCGTGGTAGTGCGTCGCGAACACGGTCTTGCAGCCGATCGCATCGTGCAAATGCTCGCTCACGGCCCACGCGATCGACACGCCGTCGTATGTCGACGTGCCGCGTCCGATCTCGTCGAGGAGCACGAGGCTGCGCTTCGTCGCGGTGTGCAGGATCGCGCTCGTCTCCGACATCTCGACCATGAACGTCGATTGACCGCGGACGAGGTTGTCGCTCGCGCCCACGCGTGTGAAGACGCGGTCGACGATGCCGATACGCGCGAGCGATGCCGGAACGAAGCTTCCGATCTGCGCCATGAGCACGATCAGCCCGATCTGCCGCAGGATCGTCGACTTGCCCGCCATGTTCGGGCCGGTGAGGATGATCATCCTTGCATCGTCCGTGAGCGAGACGTCGTTCGGGATGAATTTGTCGCGCGGCATCATCCGCTCGACGACGGGATGCCGGCCGGCGACGATGTGGAGCGCGAAGTCGTCGCGCACCTCAGGGCGCGCGTAGCCCTCGCGCGCCGCAACCTCGGCCAGCGACGCGAGCACGTCGAGCTGCGCGAGGATCGATGCCGCGCACTGCAGCCGCCCGATCGCCGCACCCGCGCGCGTGCGCAGCATCTCGAAGAGCGCGCGCTCGCGCGTCTCGATGTGCTCGCCCGCGGTGAGCACTTTCTCCTCGTACTCCTTGAGCTCGGGCGTCACGTAGCGCTCGGCGCCGGTGAGCGTCTGCCGGCGCTGATAGTCCGCCGGCACGTGCTCCTTGTTCGCGTTGGTGATCTCGATGAAGTAGCCGAACACCTTGTTGAAACCGACCTTGAGCGACGTGATCCCCGTGCGCGCGCGCTCGGCCGTCTGGATGCGCGCGATCGCGTCGCGACCGCCGCGCTGCAGTGTGCGCATCTCATCGAGCTCCGCGTCGAAGCCCGCGCGGATCGCCTCCTCTTCGCCGATGGTCACCGGCGGCCGGTCGACGAGACCGCGCGCGAGCTCCTCGCTGAGCTCCGCGCAGTCATCCCACTTCGCGAGCAGCTCGGTGACGACGCCCGCGTCGCCCACACGACGCGCGGCCGAGGCGACTACGGGGAGACGGGCGAGCGATGCGCCGAGTGCGCCGAGCTCGCGCGGGGTGGCGCGTCCAGCGGCGGCCTTGCTCGCGAGTCGCTCGACATCGCGCACGCCATCCAGCGCGGTGCGCAGCGTCTCGCGCGCGAGCGCGTCGCTTAGGAGCGCACCGACGGCGTCCAGGCGCGCATCGATCGGCGCGCGCTCGGTGAGCGGCGTGAGAATCCACGAGCGCAGGAGCCGCGCGCCCATCGGTGTCGCCGTGCGGTCGAGGACGTCGATCAACGTTCCACTGCGATCGCCGCCGCGGAGCGACTCGACGAGCTCGAGGTTGCGGCGCGTCATCTCGTCGAGCGGCATCGCGTTCCCCGCGCGCTCGACCACAGGGCGTGCGAGGTGTGGAATTCCCTGCGGCTGGAGCTCGTGCAGGTAGCGGAGCAGCGCGCCCGCGGCGCCGACCGCCGGCGCGTCGCTCGCGCCGATGCCGAACGCCTCGAGCGACGCGACGCCGAACTGCTGGCGCAGCGCGTCCGTGGCGAGCGCAGGATCGAACTCCCAGCGCTCGCGCTCCGTAACGAGCGGCCCTTCGCCCGTGGGCCCGCGCGGCGACGGCGCGCTCGCACCCCCGCGAACCGTGACCATCTCGCTCGGCGCGATGCGCGCGAGGTAGGGCTCGAGATCCGCGGCATCGCAGACGATGAGGCGCAGCTCGCCGGTGGAGAGATCGGCAGCGGCGATGCCCGCGTGCGCACCGGAGATCAGCAGCGCGCAGAGAAAGTTGTTGCGGGCATGATCGAGGAGCTCATCGGCGAATGAGGCGCCCGGCGTGACGGTCTCGACGACCTCACGGCGCACCGTGGCCCCCTTCGCATCCTTCGCATCTTCCATCTGCTCGCAGATCGCGACGCGGTAACCCTGCGAGACGAGTTGGCGCAGATAGCCGCTCATCGCCTTCGCGGGGACGCCGGCGAGCGGCACATCGGCGGCGCCGCCGTTGTTGCGCGACGTGAGAGTGAGCCCGAGCACGCGCGATGCGATCTCCGCGTCCTCGTAGAACGTCTCGTAGAACTCGCCGAGCCGGTAGAGCAGGATGGCGCCGGGATTGCGCGATTTCATCTCGCGCCAGTGCTCCATCAGCGGCGTTTCACGACTCACCGCGCTTCGGCCTCCGTGACGTACACGGCGATCCGCTTCGCCTTCAGCCGGGCCGCGGCGACATCGGCCTGTGCCCGCGTCTCGTAGAAGCCGACGCGCACCCGGTACGGCTTCGCCGATCCGACCACGCGCGCATCGATGCCGCGGTTCGCCAGACTCTTGCGCAGCGTCTCGGCCGCGTCGTGCGTGGGGTACGCGCCGACCTGCACGGTGTACTTTCCCGAGACCGCAGTGGCAGCACGCGGCGGCGTGACCGTCGTCGTCTTCACGGCGGTGGTGGTCGTGCGCTTCGAAGTTGCCGTCGATGTGGGAGTCGCCATTGGCGGTGCGGGCGGCGGAACGGGCTCCGTCTCGCGCGCCGGCTCCGTCTGCGCCGCGACCACTGGTGGCGCCTGCACCTGAGCACTCGCTGCCGCGGTCGTGGCTACGGCCGCCGTATCCATCCCGTGGCACCGCTGCATCCAGAAGTCGATCTGGTTGCGCTGCTCCACCTGTCCCGGCGTCGTGTTGTGCGCGGCATCGGCAAGACTGCGGCAGGCTGCCGGCGTCTGATTCTTGTCGAAGTACACGCGCGCCATCCAGAACGACGCGCGCGCGCGCGACGGGCTCGAGGGATGGTCGATCACGAGCCGCTGCAGATGCGAGAGCGCCTGATCGTTGTCGCCGCGCGTCATCTCGAGCTGGGCGAGGCGAAGCAGCGCATCCTCGTTGCGCGGCGAAAGCGGGAACTCGATGATGATCCGCCGCAGATCCTTCTCCGCGTCGGCGGCCGTCGCCGCGACGACTGCTCGCCAGTACAGCGCATCGACGTAGCGCGGCGAGCCGGCGGACGCCGTGTCGATCTCGTGCTGCACCAGCGCGCGCGCCGCGTCACCCTGCCCTTCGGCCGCCATGCGCTGCGCGCGGAGGAAGAGCGTGTCGCTCGTCGTGGTGTCGGCGACGAGCACGAGCGGAGGGGTCGACTGCGCGGTGAGCGGCGCGGCGCCAATGAGCAGTGCGGCAAGCGAAGCGAGATATCGAGTCATGAGCGGTCTGCGAAGGGGATGCGTCACGCCGGGACGGCGGAGAGGAGTAGCCGCGCGGCGTCCGTCGAACGTTGGACACCGCAGAGCGTCAATACCAGCGTAGCGAGCAGCTGCGCATCCGAGGAGATGCGCGTTTCCTTGAGCGCGATGTCGGCGGCGAGCAGCGCATCGAGCGCGCCGTCGATAGCGTCGTCCGTCCAGTGGCGCTCCGCAGTGCTCCACGCGCGCGCGGCCTCGCCCCACGGACGTCCGGTGAACGGGCCCTTCCCGCTCTTCAGCAGCTCGAAGTAATCCGCGCGGCCGTTGCGCGTGATCCCCCACCCGACCGCGAGCATCTGCGTCGTCACCGCCATCACGATCGACACCGCGCTCGTCTTGGGCTGCGAGAGGATGTGCGGGAGCAACGCGAGCGCGCCCCCTGCATCTCTCGCCGCGACGCGATCGAGAAAGTCGCCGAGCGTTTCGCCGCGGCGCACGCCGACGACATCCGCAACGGCATCCTCGTCGATCAGTCCCCCGCCGGAATAGCTCGCGAGCTTGTCGAGCTCCGCGGCGAGCTCGGCGAGCTCGTTGCCTACCGCCTGCTGCAGCAGCTCCGCCGCCTCGGGGGTGATCGTCGCGCCAAGCACGCTTTCCACGTGGTGCACGATCCACTTCGGCACGCGGTCGCCGCTGAGCGGCTTGAACTCCACAGTCGCCGCGCGACTCTCCAGCGCCTTGTCGACCTTCGCTTTTTCGCCCGCGGGTGCAACCAACGCGAGCACGACATCGGCCGCGGGCGACGCCAGATAGCGATCGAGCACCGCGCGCGTGTCCTTCTTCAGCGCAGCCACATCGCGAATCACCACGGCGCGACGCTCCGCCATCATGGGCGGCGTGCCCAGGAGGCTACCCAGCGTTTCGGCATCGAGCTCGGCGGCGGCGCGGATGTCGAGGTTGAAGTCGCGCGTCGACGGATCCACGGCGGCGGCGACGAGCGCCCGCACCGCCCGCTCCTTCAGGAAGTCGTCGTCCCCGTGAAAGTAGTAGACGCGCTCGAACTCGCCGCGCTTGAGCGACTTGTCGAAGGCGCGATCGGGGAGCGCAGGCATCTCGTGAATATACCGTTTGTAGGGGCCACCGGCGCGACGCGGCGCGCAGTGCATATTTCATTGCGAGCGCCGGTGACGCGCGCTATCGTCGCCTCGCCCGGCTCGTCAATCCTTCATCCCACTTCCCATGTCGCTGCATGCGCTCGCCTCGCACCGCCTGACCGTCGTCTCGTTGCTCCTCTGTCTCGGCTCCGTCGTCGCGTGTTACAGCGACAAGCCGGGCACGGTACCCGGGAAGAGCGCGCAGGCGCCTGGCACCTCAGGGTTGGAGCTCCAGCCGATACCTGCGACACACGACACGGCGCTCCGCGAGGTGGACAACTTCGCGCTGAACCAGGATGTCATCGATCGCTGGTCGGTGGCCAAGAGGGGAATGGATTCCACCACGCTCGCGAATCCCGACATCGTGAAGCGGCTGCGGGCCGAGGGGCCGCCGAGCGGGATCGGAGAGATGGGGAAGCGGATCGACGACGAACCGAAGCTGGCCAGCGTGATGAAGAGCGCGCACATCGATGGGCACACCTTCATGCTGACCACGATCGCGCTGCAGCAGGCGATCCACGGCTTTCAGCTCAAGCAGACCGGGAAGCTGGCGAAGCTGCAGGTGCCGCCGGTGATCATGCAGAACATCGACTACGTGTCCGGGCACATGCCGCAGATCATGAGCGCGATGCATGCATCGCAAAAGAATCCGCCCGCCGTACCGCGTTGAGCGTGCGTTAGCGGCCGAGCAGCTCTTCGCTGGCGAAGCGCACAGGTGCCTGGTCGACCATCATCGCGGCGGGCCAGATCGGCAGCCCGGCGCTGGCGCTCGCGACGAAGCTCGAATTGGTCGACGGATAAGGGGCGACGGCGGGGGTGCTGGCGACGACCGGCGCGAGCGCGAGATTGCGCGCCTGCGCGGTCCAGTTGAATGCCACGGCGGCGAGAAAGCCGATCCCGACGACGCCGGCGGCCGCTGCAGCGAACGACGCGAGACCTGGTCCCCGATAGCGCGATGCGTGCTGCTCCGCGCGCTCGATCCGGTGAAGCGTGTTCGTCAGCTTCAGGTAGAAGTCGGACGACGGCTCGACGGAGGGAAGGCTGCGCAGGACCACGAGCCCGCGGCGCATCGCCTCATCGTGGCGCGCGCACATGACGCACGTGGCCAGATGCACGCTCGCGGCTGACTGCGCCGCGGACGGAAGCGTCTGGTCGACGAAGGCGAGATATCCATTACGAAAATCGAGGCAATCCATTATCGCTACATCACTTCGGTGGGTCTGAACAGTGTACCCGCCGCAGTCGGTCGGGTTCCGAATGATGTGCGCCCGATCACCCTCCCGCCAGCTAGCCGAAGTGCTTAGCGGAGCCCCGGCTCGATGATCTGTGCGAACGCATTTCTGGCGCGATTGAGCCGCGACTTGACGGTACCCAGGTTGCAGTTCGTGATCTCGGCGATCTCCTCGTACGACTTCCCTTCGAGCTCGCGCAGGATGAACACCTGGCGATGATGCTCGGGAAGGCGTGCGACGCTGGCTTCGACGAGCGAGCGCAGATGGCGGCGGCGATAGAGGTCGTCCGGGCGCGAGTTCGCGTCCTCGAATTGCAGCGGACGGTCGTCGTCCTGCCAATTCTTGCGGATCGTCTGGAAGAAGACCAGCGGATTGCGCGACCGGTTCCGAAGCTCGTTCTTCGCGAGATTCGAGGCGATCGTGTAAATCCAGGTGCTGAACTTCTTTGAGCGATCGAAGCGGGCCATGTGACGGTAGACCCGGATGAAGACCTCCTGAACGAGATCTTCGCCGCGCTCGCGATCACCGATCGTGCGATAGATGAAGTTGAGCAGCCGCGTCTGATATCGCTCCACAATCTCCTGGAACGCGCGCTCTTCGCCGGCGAGGAACGAGGCTACCAGCTCGGCATCCTCGAGCGTCTGCAGCTGGGCTCGAACCGACCCAGGCACGACCGCCCTCGCTTCCACCGCCACGTTAGCCATCTTGGGTTTCCCCCGAGTACAAATGAATACGTCAAACGATCCTGGAAGCATTTCGCTGCGACGTTTGCTGCTTCCGACGCGGCAATGAGAGGCAGGGGCCGTGCCCCGACGTTCCCTCGTCCGCTGAATCCAGCTAACTCAAGCGCACACAATAATTTGCACGTGTGCTGGCTCCGACAAAGGTACCATCGCCCGAGGAGGCTGTCTACTTTCTAGGACGACGGAGTCGCGACTTCTGGGGACAGTCCGATACCGCCGTAGCGAGCTCGACTATCCGAGAAAGAACCCAGCGACGTATAAGATGCTGAGCGCCGTCTTCGCGTCGGTGATCGTGCCGTCCTTGATCATCTTGAGCGCGGCCGACATGTGCGTCGGGACGACCTCGACGAATTCGTCCGCCTCGAGCGCGCTGTCGCCGCGGGTAAGACCCGTCGCCACGAAAAGGTGGATTTTCTCATCGGTGAAGCCCGGCGTCGTATACATTGTGTACAGGTGCGCCATTTTGTCGGCCGTGCATCCCGTCTCCTCGCGGAGCTCACGAATGGCGCACTCTTCCGGTGGCTCGCCGGGCTCCAGCCGCCCGGCCGGAATCTCGTAGATGAAGCCGTCGGCAGCATAGCGGTACTGCCGGATCAGGAGGATCTGCGGATCCTCGCTCGTGGGATCGCCGAGGAACGGAAGGACGGCGCTCGCGCCCGAATGGCGAATGATCTCGAGCTCGCCGGTCTTTCCGTTCGGAAAGCGGACCGTATCGATGTCGAGGTTGATCACGCGCCCCGTGTACTCGCGCCTGCTGCCGACCTTGCCGGGGCTCTCTGGAGTCGTCACCGCTCCGGCTGCCCTTCGGTATCGTAGATGCTGACGGGGCCCGCGTCGAGTGCGGCGAGTGGCGCAGCGATCACCGTCGGATCTCCGACGACGACGAGCTGCAGCTGGTCGGGGTGCAGATACTCGTCGGCCGCGTGCAGCACGTCCATCGCGGTCACGCTGCGGATGTTCGCGCGGTAGCTGTCGAAGTAGTCGTTCGGCAGCCGGTAGATCGTGAGCGCCGCGAGCGCGCGCGCGATCGAGTCCGTCGTCTCGTAGCGAATCGGGAAGACGCCGTCGAGATAGCTCGTCGCGAGCGTGAGCTCATCCTCGCTCACCGCATCCGCGCGGATGCGCGAGATCTCGAGGAGAATCTCCTTCGCCGCGTCCGCCGTGACGTCGCTCTTCACCGCCGTCGAGACGACGAACGGTCCCGCAGACTTGCGCCAATCGAACGACGAGTGCGCGCCGTATGTGTACGCGTGCACCTCGCGCAGATTCAGATTGATGCGCGACGAGAACAGTCCGCCGAGCAGCGCGTTGACGATCAGCGCCGGAAAATAGTCCGGATGGTTGCGCGGCAGCCCGACGTGTCCGACGCGAATCTCCGACTGCGGCGCGTCTTCCTTGCGTACGATATGCACGGCGTGCGTCGTGCGCGCCGGCTGGTCGCTCACCGTCGTCAGCGGAGCCGCCTCGCCGCGCCAGCCGCCGAGCAGCTTCTGCGCGAGGGCGACGCCATCGGTGACGGAGATGTCGCCGGCCAGGATCAGTGTCGAGCCGTACGGGCGATAGCGCGCCTGATAGAATCTCTCGATGGCCGCGCGGTCGATGGAGGTGACCGATGCGACGTCGCCCGCCTCGGGGCGCGCATAGCGCGAGGCGGCGTCGTAGACGAAGCGCGTGAACATCTCATCCGCGAGTCCGCGCGGCTCCGTGCGCAGCTGCAGCAGATCCGCGAGCCGCTCGGCCTTGATTCTCGACAGCTCGCGCTCGGGGAAGACGGGCTCGAGCAGCACTTCCGCGAACAGCGCCATCGCATCGGCGAGCCGAGGTGCGAGCACCGTCATCGAGACCATGGCAGCGTCCCAGTCGGCGCTCGCTCCGACCGCTGCGCCCCAGCGTTCGAACTGCTCGCCGATCGCGTCGCCGGTGTGCTTCCGCGTGCCCTCGAGCAGCATGCGCGCGGTGAGCTGCGCGATGCCTTCTGCGCCGAGCTGCTCCGCCGATGCGCCGGCATCGACGACGAGCGCGGCGGAGATGATCGGCAGCTTGTGCACCGACGCAACGATGACGCCGAGTCCGTTGTCGAGGGTCACGCGCTCGAAGATCGGGAAGCGGTAGTCGCGCGGCGGTCCTGCCTGCGGGCGCGCGGTGCCCATCAGCGCAGCGGTCATCGCGACGCTCCCGCAGGCTCGCGCGTGTCCGCATTCGCGGGGTCCTCGGCGATCGCATCAGCGGGGACGTAGACGAGGCTCACGCGATTGTCTTCGGCGAGCAACTCGCGCGCGAGCGAGGTGACCTGCGCGGCGGTGACACGCTGATAGCGCTCGGTCTGCTCGTTGACGAGCGATGGATCGCCGAAGTATGTCGCGAACATCGAGAGCTTGTCGGCGCGATCACCGGCGGATTGCAGCGAGCTGACGAGCGCAGTTTCGAGCAGCGCGACGGCGCGCTGGACTTCTGCTTCCGTCACTCCTTCGAGTCGCACACGATCGATTTCGCGCACCACTTCGACCTCGAGCGCGGCTGCAGTGGTGCCGGGGCGCGCGGTGACGTCGGCGATCAGCAGGTCTGCGCCCTTCGCGAGATCGAAGGTGAACGCGGATGCTTCGGAGGCGACTTCGCGGTCGCGGACGAGCGCGCGCTGGAATCTGCTCCCCTTGCCGGTGCCGAGGATGGCGGCGAGCACGGTGGCGACGAAGTGTGCGTCGCTGCCGAACACCGGCGCGCGGAAGGCGAGGAAGAGTCGCGGCAGCATCACGGCGTCGGGGACGAGGAGCCGTTCCCACGAGCCGAAGTGCGTGGGGAGCTCCATTGGCGGCAGCGGAGGCTTGCCGGCACCGCGCGGGATCGGGCCGAAGAACTGCTCGACGAGCGCGCGCGCCTCGACGGGATCGAAGTCGCCGGCGATCGAGAGCACTGCGTTGTCGGGCGTGTAGTACGTCGCGAAGAACTGCGCGATGTCTTCGAGGCTCGCTTCCGTGAGATCTTCCATCGAGCCGATGAGCGAGTGATGAAAGGGATGGTCGCTCGGGAAGGCGAGGGCAGGGAGCCGCTCCCACCACGTACCGTACGGCTGGTTGTCGACGCTCCAGCGGCGCTCGTTCTTCACGACGTCGCGCTGCGTGTCGAGCTTCTGCTGCGTCATCGCGGGGAGGAGTTGCCCCATGCGATCGGCCTCGAGCCAGAGCGCGGTCGCAAGCTGATTCGAGGGTACTGTCTCGAAGTAGTTCGTGCGGTCGAGCCAGGTCGAGCCGTTGAGCGTGCCGCCGGCGCGCTGCACGATCTCGAAGTGCTCGTTGGCGCCGACGTGCGCGGAGCCCTGAAAGAGCATGTGCTCGAACAGATGGGCGAAGCCCGTGCGCCCCGGACGTTCGTTGGCCGAGCCGACGTGGTACCAGAGATTCACGGCCACGATCGGGGCGGTGTGGTCCTCGGAGAGCGTCACCGAGAGGCCATTCGCCAGCCGAAACGTCACGATGGGTACTCGCATTGCACAAACTTGCACTACTCGATCAACGCTTGGAACCCGTCGTGACGCGATCTTGATACGGCTCGCCTTGACACATTGGCCTCGAAAGGCGCATGTTCACGGCCCGCCCGGACGCAGGCACACGATGCTGGCGCACGCGGCCGTACGGTCTTTGCGACACTCGATGCAACAACGATTCTTCACGCGATGGCGTGCGTAGCAATCCTTTCTCACCGGTACGGAGGCAATCCACATGGCAGCTGATTTTTCTTTGGGCGAATCGCTCGTGGGCGATGGCAATGAGGTCGCGCACATCGATCTCATCATCGGCTCGAAGTCGGGGCACGCGGGACAGGCGTTCATGAACGCCCTGACGAACAACAAGGACGGCTTCACGACGCTGCTCGCCGTGGTTGCTCCGAACCTCCCGGCCAAGCCCGACACGATTCTGTTCAACAAGGTCACGATCAAGGGCGCGAAGCAGGCGGTTCAGATGT
>JBDTJH010000177.1:0-13049 GCA_039935955.1 Gemmatimonadaceae bacterium | reverse complement strand
GACGATCGCGTCATGGGACGTCCGCCCGTCATCCAGAGTGCGATCGGGACGCGCGGCCAGATCACGATGCGCGGCGCGCAACTGCAGAAGACGCAGGATCTTGCGCTCGTGCTTCGTGCCGGCGCGCTTCCCGTGCCGCTCAAGATCGTCGAGTCGAGCACGATCGGGTCGTCGCTCGGCGTCGACTCGATTCGCGATGGCATCCATGCGGGCATCGCCGGCGTGACGCTCGTCGTACTCATCATGCTCTTCTACTATCGCTTCTCGGGGATGCTGGCCGTCGGCGCCCTGCTGCTCTATCTGCTCTTCACGTTGGCTCTGCTCGCGGGACTGCAGGCGACCGTCACTCTGCCGGGACTCGCCGGCCTCGTGCTCTCCATCGGTATCGCGCTCGATGCGAACGTGCTGATCTTCGAGCGAATACGAGAGGAGATGGTGCACGGGAAAACCGTGCGTGCCTCGATCGATGAAGGGTTCAAGCATGCGATGAGCGCGATCATCGACTCGAACGTCTCGACCGTCCTCACGGCGCTCGTGCTGTTCGAGGTCGGAACGGGGCCTGTGAAGGGCTTTGCGGTCACGCTGATGGCGGGTATCGCGGCTTCCATGGTGAGCTCGATCTTCGTCGTTCGTACCTTCTTCCTCCTGTGGCTGAACCGCACGCGCGGCGCCCAGACGCTGAGCATCTGATGCTGCGTATCCTGCACGACACCAAAATCGATTTCATTCGGCTGTGGAAGATCACCACGGTCGTCACGCTGCTCTTCATCCTTCCGGGGCTGCTCTGGATCGGCGTGAGCGGCTACAAATACAGCATCGAGTTCACCGGCGGCACGCTGATGCAGGTGCGCTTCACGAAGGCTCCGAACATCGCCGACGTACGTGCGACGCTCGACGAGGCCGGCATCAAGGGCGCCGAGATTACGCAGTTCGGCAGTGATCTCGAATATCTGATTCGCGCGCAGGATCCTCGCGCCATCGCGCAGCAGACGCGTGGCGCCGAGTCGATCGCGACGGAGATTCAGGGGTCGCTCACGAAGAAGTTCGGTGCCGACGCGTACTCGGTGCGCCGTACCGAGGCCGTCGGGCCGAAGGTCGGAGGGGAGCTGCGACAGAAAGCGATCTACGCGATTCTGATCTCCTTCCTCGCGACGCTCGCCTATCTCGCGTGGCGCTTCGAGTGGCGATTCGGTGTGGCAGCCGTCGTCGCGACCGCGCACGATATTCTCGCGACGCTGGCGTTCATCAAGTACGCGAACCTCGAGATCTCGCTGGTCGTCGTCGGCGGCATCCTGACGATGATCGGGTATTCACTCAACGACACGATCATCATCTTCGACCGCGTTCGAGAAAACCTTCGAAAGCGGCAGAAAGTCCCGCTCTACGATACGCTGAATCGCTCGGTGAACGAGACCCTTCCGCGCTCGGTCCTCACGCACGCGACGGTTTTCGCGACGCTGCTCGCGCTGGCGATGCTGGGCGGCGAGGTGCTGCGGCCCTTCGCGCTCGTCATGCTCTTCGGCGTCGTGACGGGAACGTTCAGCTCGATCTACGTCGCGCCGCCGCTGTTGCTGTGGATCGAAAGGAAGTGGCCGCGCACGGCGGACGAGTCGGGCGCCGCGTCGCGTGCGCGCAGCCGGGGGAAGGGCGCGCCTCTCCCCATGAGTCGGTAGCGCGCTTCGACGCGGCTCGTACCGGCGCCGATGCGCTTCATCGACAGTCACTCGCATCTGGCCGATGCGGTCTTCGACGAAGATCGCGACGCGGTGATCGAGCGGGCGGCGGCCGCGGGTGCGGCCGCCGTCGTGTGCATCGGGGCATCGCTCGCGGACGCCGCGCGCGCGCGAGACTTCGCCGCGCAGTATCCGCTGCTGCGCTGGACAGCGGGCATCCATCCGCAGGAGGCCGGGACGTTCAATGCGGCGACCGACCTTCCCGCGCTCGAGACGCTGCTCGATGCCGGCGCGGTCGCGATCGGCGAGTGCGGGCTGGACTTTCACTACGACAACGCACCGCGCGAGAAGCAGCACGAGGCGTTCGAGGCGCAGCTGGCGCTCGCGGCGGAACGCGAGCTGCCCGTGATCGTGCACACGCGCGAGGCCGAAGAGCACACGGGAATCATGATCGACCGCGCCGCGCGCGATGGTGTGATCGGTGTGCTCCATTGCTACACGGGAAGCCTCGCGCTCGCCCAGCGCGCGCTCGGCTACGGCTGGTACGTTTCCTTCAGCGGGATCATCACCTTCAAAAGCTGGACGGACGTCGAGCTGTTACGCGCGATCCCCGACGATCGGTTGCTGGTCGAGAGCGACGCGCCATATCTCGCGCCGGTGCCCAGGCGAGGGAAGCGGAACGAGCCGGCGTGGGTCGTGCACACCATCGAGGCGCTCTCGCAGATTCGCGGCGTTTCGCCCGACATCCTAGCCGAACGGGCGGGGGAAAATGCCAAACGGCTATTCCGTTTTGAGTAGAAGGCTGCAATCACCTAGCATCCGCGCGCAGAGCCGCGATAATATCCAGCCCCTTCTACTTCTTGTGTTACCCTGGAGGCCAGCGTGACCCCTGTCCCGTCAGACATCGAGATCGCACAGCACGCCAAGCTTCGTCCCATCGTCGATGTTGCAGCCGACCTCGGACTCAAGCCGGACGAGCTCGACCTGTACGGCAAGTACAAGGCGAAGATCGATCTCGAGGTATCGCAGCGGCCGCCGAGGGGACGGCTCGTTCTCGTCACAGGGGTGAACCCGACCGCGGCGGGTGAGGGGAAGAGCACGACGCTCGTCGGCCTCACGCAGGCGATGCGTCGCCTCGGAAAGAATGCCGTGCTCTGTATTCGCGAGCCGAGCATGGGGCCGGTGTTCGGCGTGAAGGGCGGAGCCGCCGGCGGCGGATACGCGCAGGTTGTGCCGATGGAGGACATCAATCTGCACTTCACCGGCGACTTCCACGCGATTGCGTCCGCGCACAATCTCCTGTCCGCGATGCTCGACAACCATCTCACCCAGGGCAACGGGTTGAATCTCGATCCGCGCCGCATCACGTGGCCGCGCACCATCGACATGAATGACCGCGCGCTTCGCGCTGCGGTAATCGGACTCGGTGGCGTGGCGAACGGCGTGGTGCGTGAAGAGCATTGGGTCATCATCCCCGCGAGCGAAGTGATGGCGATCGTCGCGCTCGCGTCGAGCAGGGAGGATCTGGAGCGCCGCCTCGCCGATATCGTCGTCGGCTCAACGGCGGGCGCCGATCGCAAGCCGATCCGCGCGAACCAGCTCAAGGCCGTCGGCGCAATGAGTCTCCTTCTCAAGGACGCGATTCGTCCGAACCTCGTGCAGACGCTCGAGGGCGGGCCGGCGATCGTGCACGCAGGTCCCTTCGGCAACATCGCGCACGGCTGCAACAGCGTCATCGCGACGAAGACCGGTCTCGCCCTCGCCGACATCGTTCTCACCGAAGCCGGCTTCGGCTCCGACCTCGGCGCCGAGAAGTTCTTCGACATCAAGTGCAGATCCGCGGGACTCAAGCCGGAAGTCGCGGTGCTGGTCGCGACGGTGCGCGCGCTCAAGCTCAATGGCGGCGCGAACAAGAAGAGTCTCGCCACCGAGGATCTCGGCGCGCTCGAGAAAGGACTGCCGAATCTCGCGCTGCACATCGAGAACGTCTCGCAGTTCGGTGTGCCCGTGATCGTCGCGATCAACCGCTTCACCACGGACAGTGACGCCGAGCTCGCGATGGTCGCGGACTTTGCGCGCAAGCACAAGGTGCGCGTCGCGCTCAACGAGGTGTGGGAAAAGGGCGGCGCGGGCGGCGAAGAGCTCGCGCGTGAAGTCTTCGATGCGCTCGACAACGACAAGTCGTCCTTCAAGCCGTTGTACGACGCGAAGCAGCCGATCAAGACGAAGATCGATACGATCATTCGCAAGGTCTATGGAGGCGAGGGCGCCGACTACACGGCGAAGGCGGATCGTGCCATCGAGTATCTGGAGTCGATCGGGCTCGGCGAAACTCCCGTGTGCATGGCGAAGACGCAGTGCTCCGTCACCGACGACGCGACGAAGCTCGGGCGTCCCACCGGCTTCCGCATTAGCGTCAACGAGGTGTATCCTGCAGCAGGCGCGGGTTTCGTCGTGGCGCAGGCTGGCGACATCATGACGATGCCTGGGCTGCCGAAGGAGCCTTCTGCCGAGAAGATGAGTATTACGAAGGACGGCACGATCACGGGGCTGTTTTAGACCGGCGAGCCGCTATGAGGCTGTTTACTACTGCAAGGGAGACGTGTGGCGCACCAGCGTATCGAAACCGAGAATGCACCCGCAGCGATCGGCCCGTATTCCCAGGGAGTCGTTGCGGGCGGCTTTCTGTTCACCGCAGGGCAGATCGCGCTCGATCCGAAGTCCGGGAAGATCGTCAACGGCGGGATCGTGGAGCAGACCACGCGCGTACTGGAGAATCTCCGTGAAGTGCTCGCGAAGGCAGGCGCCACCTGGAGCGACGTCGTACGGAGCACCGTCTACCTGCTCGACCTCAGCGACTTCCCGACGGTGAACGAGATCTACGGAAAGCATTTTGGCAGCGCTCGCCCCGCGCGCTCAACCGTACAGGTGTCGGCGCTCCCACGCGGCGGTCTGATCGAGATCGATCTCATCGCGCAGCTTCCCGCGTGATGGCGGGAGCGTACCGGAGCTCGCGGGAGTGAGTCGTTTTTCGACGGCAATGCGAACGATCGTGTGTGTGCTCTCGCTCGTCGTCCCGGGTGCTACGGCACATGCGCAGGTGGCCGACAGTGCGCGCATCGGCATCACTCCGCTATCCGACAGCACGCGCGAGATTCCGCCGCAGCTTCGCGCGCGAAGTGTTGCCGACTCCCTCAGCGACCGGCGCGATTCGGTGCTCAATGCCGGTCCGCCCATTCGACCAAAGACCGCGCTCTTTCGCTCGCTGCTCATCCCCGGCTGGGGGCAAGCCTCACTCGACCGCGGCACCGCGGGTGCGACCTACTTCGCGCTCGAGGCGGGATCGATCGCGATGCTGATCTTCGCGAAGCACGAGCTGGCGACCGCGCGCCGAGCAGCGGCCGACAGCACCTTCGTCAACGACTCCACCTTCGGTGCGCCGCCGGAGCTCGCGGGCCGCGTGCGTGTGCGCCGGCTGCAGGTCGAAGACTGGGCGGCGCTCATTTTCTTCACCCACCTGTTCTCCGCCGCTGATGCATTCGTCTCGGCCCATCTGTGGGACGTGCGCGTGCAGGTCCATGGCGGGCAGGAGGATCGCTCCGCGACGGTCTCCGCGTCGATTCCATTTTGAGCGGAAACAGGGCGCCGGTCGGGGTCTTCGATTCGGGGATTGGCGGGCTCACCGTCGTGCGCGAGATCGAACGCCAGCTGCCGCACGAGCGTATCATCTACTTCGGCGACACCGCGCGTGTGCCGTACGGTCCGAAGAGTCCGGAGACCGTGCAGCGCTACAGCCGCGAGATCGCCGACTGGCTCGTAAGTGAGGGCGTGAAAGCGATCGTCGTCGCCTGCAACACTGCCACCGCCCACGCGCTGCCGATGTTGCGCGAGTACGTCTCGGTGCCCGTGATTGGCGTCGTGGAGCCCGGCGCGCGCGCCGCGATGCGCACCACGCGCTCGGGAGTCGTCGGCGTCATCGGCACCGCGGGCACGATCGCTTCCGGCGCGTACGAGCGCGCGATCCACGCGATCGAGCCAAGCGCGCGGGTGGTAGCACGCGCGTGCCCGCTCTTCGTCCCCCTGGTCGAGGAGGGGTGGACCGATCGCGAAGCGACGCGGCTCATCGCGCTGGAGTACCTCGAGCCCCTCGCCGCGGCGCAAGTGGACACGATCGTGCTCGGATGCACGCACTATCCACTGCTCGCACCGATGCTCGCCGAGCTCGCGCAGCCGGGAGTGCTCCTCATCGACAGCGCGGCGGAGACCGCGGCCGAGACGCGCCGCACGCTGATCGAGCGGGATCTCGTTGCGCCGGAGCTCGTGAGGAAGCCCGCGCATCGCTTCGTCGCCTCGGACGATCCCGATCACTTCCTACGCGTCGGCCAACGCTTCCTCGGCTCGGCGATCGATCGCGTCGAGAAGGTCACCCTCGGATGATCCGCTCCACGCACGCAGCTCGATGCGCTCCGGGCGAATGACGAGATACGTGTGGCGGTTGACCCATGCGCCGGGATTCGCGTATACGCCGCCAGTCGGCGCGCGGTCCAGCGTGGCGATGTGCGAATGACCGAAGACCACGAGCGCTATCCCGCGGTGCGCCGCGAGATAGTCGTGCGCCACGGCGCGCAGCCCACTCCCGCCATCCGACGCGCCGTGCGACCGGCTGCGATTCGAGGTGCCACTGGCGAGGCGCGTCGCGAGATCGGGGTGCAGCGAGCCGAAGGCGCGAATCGCGAGCGGGTTGCGCATCACGCGTTTGAACGCGCGGTAGGTGCGATCCTCGCGCGCGCGCAGCCCGTCGCCATGCGCGACGTGTGCGCGCCAGCCGCCGAGCGCTCCGTTCCACTCGCCGTGCACGAGCTCTGCGCCGATCTCGCGCGTGAGCACATCGCCGCCCCACGCATCGTGGTTCCCGGACACGATCATCACTGGCTTTCCCGCGTCCGCCAGCGCGGCGAGCGCGCCGAGCACCCGCACGTGGCCGCGCGGAATCACGGTGCGCCACTCGTACCAGAAATCGAAGAGATCGCCGTTGATCACGACGGAGCCCGCCTCGCGCCGAGCGTGGTCGAAAAAGGCGGCGACGCTTCGCTCGTGCCCGGATGGCGCGGCACCCAGATGCGCATCGGACATGAGGAAGCACGGCGCGGGAAGCATGCGCACATTCTAGCCGCCGGCGTCGTGCATTACAAACATGCGGACGAGCTCCGCGCGCATGCGAGCCACGCGCATCCGGGGTCGGCATGACGCCCGAATCGGTGACGGAGCTTCGCGTGCGCTACGCGGAAACCGATCAGATGGGCGTGGTCTATCACGCCAACTATCTCGTCTGGTGCGAGATCGCTCGCACGGATCTCATCCGCACGCTCGGCGCCAGCTACCGTGAGCTCGAGGAGGAACGAGGGGTTCGCCTCGCGGTCTCCGAGGCGTCCGTGCGGTACATTGCAGCGGCACGATACGACGACCGCATTCGCGTCGAGACGCGCCTCAGCCGCGTGACCTCACGCACCATGATCTTCGACTACACCATTCTGAATGCCGATACCCTGCAGCGCCTCGCGACCGCAACCACGACGCTCATCTCCCTCGACTCTGCGAATCGCGTCACGGTGCTCCCGGCCGACGTGCGCCGCGCACTCTCCGGCGATGCGCCGCTCGATGCGCGATAGCATCGCCGGAGTCATCATCACGTGCGCCGCGGCGTTGCTCGCGGGATGCGCGTCGAGCGGCGCGGGGAATAGCGCGGGCGCCGGCTCGCGCGCCGCGTCGACGGCTGTCGACGTCGCGCGCTACGGACGACTGCTTGCGATGGCCGACGAGCGGCGCGTCGACACCGCGCTGCTGCAGGGGATCTTCCGCTCTGGTTCCGCTCCGGAGCGCGCGGCTGCGGCGCTCGCAGTGGGACAGGTGCACGGCGTCGTTCTCGCACCGACGCTCCGCGCGCTGCTCGTCGATCGCGACACCACTGTTGCCTCGAACGCCGCCTACGCGCTCGGCATGCTCGCCGACACCGGCGGCGTCGCCGCCCTCGCGCAGGCGCTCGACGCGCCTCCGTCGGTCGCGTACAACGCCGCGTGGGCACTCGGGCAGATCGGCGAGCCAGGGCGCACCGCGATCGTCGCCGGTCTCGCATTCTCGCCTGCGTCGAGAGCTCGCGCGCCAAGGGTGGAGGGCGCGTTGCTCCTTGCGACCTTTCTGCTCAAGCCCGTTCCCGTCGACGCCGTGCGCCCCTGGCTCGCGGACTCGAGCGCCCACGTACGCTGGAGCGCGGCGTACGCGATCGCGCGTCCCTACGCGGCGGCTGGCGTGCGCGATCTGCTCCCAGTCGCGTCGGATACGAGCGGCGAGGTTCGCGCGCAGGTGGCGCGCGGATTCTCGCATCGCGCCGCAGGCGACTCGCTCGCATCGCTCGTCCGCGATCCGCTGACGAAGCTCGCCAGCGATCCGAACCCCCACGTGCGCATCAACGCCCTCCACTCGCTGGCCACGTATGGCGCGGTGAGCAGGAAGGTCATCGTGCTCGCGACGCACGATCCCGACGCGAACGTTCGCGTCACGGCAGCGCAGGAGCTCGGCGAGGTCCTCGACAACGCACGCGCGCCATGGATGGCCGCATGGAAAGCCGATACCGGCTTCATGTATCGCCGAAGCCTCATGGCTTCCGCGCTGTCGCAGGACTTCGTCTTCCCCGCGGCCGAGATGGATGAGCCGGATAGTTGGGGACATCAGGGCGACTGGCGATTGCGCGCCGCGGTTGCGGAGGCAGGCGGAGCATCGCCGAGCATCCTGCGCATGCGCGAAGTCTCGCTGCCGTTCTCTCGCGATCCCGATCCACGCGTGCGCGCCGTCGCGTTCGCCGCGCTCGCGCCGCACGCCGATACTGCCGACACGCACCCGTGGCGCCGCGAGTACATGGAGTATGGTCTCACCGACGCCGATGTCATCGTCCGCGCCACGGCGATTTCGTCGCTCGAGGGACATGCAACGGCCGCCGAGGTACCGCTCGTGCTGGAGAGCTATCGCCGCTCGGAAGCCGACTCGGTGAACGATGCGCGACTCGCCGCCGTGCGCTTCTTCATCGCGGCGTGGCAGCATGACAGTACGCACTTCGCCGACTCCGTCACGCGCGCGCTCCGCGCGCTTCCCGTGCCGGGCGACATGCTCACGCGCAGCGCGGCGGACTCCTTCCCGCTACTCGCGAGCTGGCGCGCGGTACCGCGTCCGGCGCCGAAGCCGGCATCGTGGTACGAGGCAATCGTCCGCACGCGCATCCTCCCGGCGCTCGGCGGGAAGCTCCCCCGCGCGGCGATCGTGACGGTGCGCGGCACGATCACGCTCGAGCTCTATCCAGTCGATGCGCCGCTCACGGTCGAGAACTTCCTGACGCTGGCCGCGAGCCACTATTACGATGACGGGAGCTTCTTCCGCGTCGTCCCGAACTTCGTCGCGCAGGATGGCGACCATCGCGGTGATGGTGCAGGCGGTCCCGCATATACCATTCGCGATGAGTTCAATCCGCATCGCTACGAGCGAGGCTCGCTCGGCATGGCCCTCTCCGGCCCCGACACGGGCGGGAGCCAGTACTTCATGACCGTCGCGCCGGATCCCCACCTCGACGGTCGGTACACGGTCTTCGGGCGCGTCATCAGCGGCTTCGAGGCGCTCGACGCGCTCGTGCAGGGCGACCATCTCGAGCGCGTTCGTGGTCTCTAGCGCCACGTCTCCCCGAAGCCGGGGTATGATGGTGATGCGTCGCTCCCGCTATTTCGTTCGCCCGCTCACCGCAGCGCTGATCGTGGCCGCCGCCTGCTCCCCCCGTGCGCTCCCCCTCGCGGGCGTTCCCTCGCCGCGGCACGTCCCCGAGGCCGAGCTCCCGCTCGTCCACCGGAAAATCGTCTTTCAGTGGGATTACTCACAGCCGGAGCTGCGCATCCGCGGCGACGGCGTCGCCCGCGTTTCGGCCCCGGACAGCGCTCGCCTCGATTTCTTTGTAAACGGGCAGGGGACCGGCCACGCGTTGCTCGTAGGCGATAAGATACGTCTGCAAGATGGGCAGGAAGTCATGCGTGACTTCCTGCCACCGGCACCGCTGCTGTGGGCGGCGCTCGGGCGATTGCATGTTCCCGCTGCGGCGGACACCACGGTGCGCGTTGACTCGGACACACTGCGTGTCGACATTGGACATCAGCCGGGATGGCGTGCGACCTTCGATGGCGAGCAGCTTCGCCGGCTCGAGCTCATCGATGGCGGCCGCATACCGCAGTGGGTCTCGCGTCCAGCAGTTGGGCCGATTCGATACGAGCAACCGCATCTGCGTCGCACGCTGCTTCTGACGATCTCGCGCGTAGACACTGTTCCCGGATTCGATGCTTCGATCTGGCGGTAGACTGTTACTGGCTATGTGCGGACTGCTGCTGACGGGGTGTCTCTATCACTTCGCCGGCGGCGGCCTGCCTCCGCACATCAAGACGGTCGCCGTGCTCCCATTCGAAAACGAGACGCCGCAGCCGACGCTGCAGCGCGAGCTCTACGACCTGATGCGGCGCGATGTCGAAAACCGGCTCGGGCTTCGAGAGGCGGACGAGGGGAAGGCAGATGCGATCGTGCGCGGCAAGATCCTCCGTTACGATCCGGACATCCCTGCCGCATATTCAGCCGACAGAAACGCCCAGTCGGCGACGACTGAGCGGAAGCTGCAGATCACGCTCGATGTGGAGATCGTCGATCAGACGACGGGACGCACCCTCTGGACGCGTCGCGGCATGCTCGAGGAAGGGACGTACGCGGAACGCTCGGAGGCGGATGGACGCCGCCAGGCGCTGACGAAGGTCGTGAACGACATCATCGCCGGAGCACAATCGCAATGGTAAGACGCTCGCGGTCGGGAAAGTCTTCCTACGGGTGCCTGATCTTCGTGCTCCTCGTTGGAGCTACGCTTTACTTCGGCTTCAACATTGGGAACGCCTACTTCCGCGCCTACCAATTTCAGGATGCGATGACGCAGGAGTCACGCTTCGCCGCGCGAAACGGCAACGAGGTCATCATCGCGCACCTGCGCGCGCAAGCCGACTCGCTCGGCTTGCCCGAGGGTGCGAAGAAAATCCAGATCCGCCGCAAGCCTAATCAGATCTGGATCTGGAGCGAGTACATCGAGACCGTCGAGCTGCCGTGGATGGTGAAGGACATCGACTTCAATCCGCACGTGGAGAGGGTTTTCTGAGGCCTCGCGCCCCTGCGCGGAAGGTGCTCTCCTGGAGCGACGCCGTCGGCTGGCGCGAAGCGGAGTCGGGGCTCTTAGTCTTCACCAACGGCGTCTTCGACCTGCTCCATCCCGGCCATATCGATCTGCTCACCGTTGCGCGCACCCTCGGCGACAGACTGATCGTCGGTCTCAATACCGACGCGTCCGTTCGCCGGCTCAAGGGGCCCGATCGGCCGGTGCGCACGGAGGCCGAGCGCGCGTACATTGTTGCGGCGCTCGAGTGCGTGGACGCGGTCACCGTCTTCGACGAGGACACGCCGCTCGAGCTGATCGAGGCCATCCGTCCCGATGTGCTCGTGAAGGGCGGCGACTACTCACCGGACACCATCGTCGGACGCACCGAGGTCGAATCGTGGGGCGGAAGCGTGCACGTCGTCCCGCTCACTGCAGGTCATTCCACCACTCGCATCATTGAGGCGCTTCGTGGCCGCTCCTGAAGTCACCGCTCGCGTCGGACGCGCGCTCGACGCTCTTCGCCCGCTCGACATGAAGCGCAACGCGTCGCAGTACGCGGAGGGCTCGTGCCTGATCACGTGCGGCAATACGCGCGTGCTGTGCACCGCGAGCGTCGAGGATGGAGTTCCGGGCTGGAAGCGAGGCAAGGGCGAGGGGTGGATGACGGCCGAGTATGCGATGCTGCCGCGTGCGACGCACACGCGTACATCGCGCGAGCGCGCGCAGATCGGCGGACGCACGCAGGAGATTCAGCGGCTCATCGGACGCAGCCTTCGCGCGATGCTCGACGACTTCAAATTCGGTGAGTTCACGATCAAGGTCGACTGCGACGTGCTGCAGGCCGACGGCGGGACGCGCACCGCATCGATCACCGGCGCCTGCGTCGCCGTCGTCGACGCGTTCGACTGGCTCGTGCGAGAGAAGAAAATCTCCTCGTCGCCGGTCAGGCGCCGCGTCGCCGCAGTGAGTGTCGGGGTCATCGATGGCGAGCCTCGGCTCGATCTCGACTATCCGGAGGACGTGCGCGCCGAGGTCGACATGAATGTCGTGATGACATCCGAAGGGAATTACGTGGAGGTGCAGGGCACGGGCGAGCACGGCACCTTCGATCGCGCCGCGCTCGACCGGCTGCTTGGTCTTGCCGACGGGGGCATCACGACCCTGTTGCGCGCGCAAAAGGAGGCGCTCTCGAAGTGAGTGAGCCGCTCCTCATTGCGACGCGCAGCCTCGGCAAGCTCTACGAGCTACGCCCAATGTTCTCCGCGGCCGGCATCGAGGTGACGGATCTCGACGGCGCCGGCATTCCGGAATCGGGGGCCGAGGCGAATCTCGAGGAGTTCGATTCGTTCGAGGAGAATGCGCTCGCGAAGGCAAAATACTTTTGCGCAAAGAGCGGGCTGGTGACGATCGCAGATGATTCGGGGCTCGAGGTGCAGGCGCTCGGCGGCGCGCCGGGCGTGCACACGAAGCGCTGGAGTGGGCGCGCGGATCTCGAGGGGCGCGCGCTCGACGTCGCGAACAACGACTTTCTGCTGCGCAAGCTCGGCAAGGCGACGGATCGTCGCGCGCGCTACGTGTGCGTCGCCGCGATCATCGATAGCGGCAGCCACCGCACCTTTCGCGGCGAAACGGAGGGCGAAATTCTGGAGCACCCGCGCGGCGAAGGCGGCTTCGGATACGATCCGCTCTTTCTGTCGTCTGATCTGGGCATCACCTTCGCCGAGGCGGAGCGCGCGGTGAAGGAACGGGGAAGTCACCGCGGGCGCGCGTTCGTGCAGCTGATCGCGTGGCTGGCCGCGAGGGCGCGCAGCGGAAGATCGTGACTGCGTGTGGTTGACCCGGACCGGCGGTCACACTAGGTTTTGCGTTTCCCGGGGCGTAGCGTAGCCTGGTATCGCGCCTGCTTTGGGAGCAGGAGGTCACCGGTTCAAATCCGGTCGCCCCGATCGAGAAAGGCCCCGAGGGGGGAGGACACCGACTTGCGTCACCGGAAGCGCCAGTAGCTCAGGTGGATAGAGCAACAGCCTTCTAAGCTGTGGGTCGGAGGTTCGAGTCCTCCCTGGCGCGTGGACGACGATAGGATTTGCGCCCATAGCTCAATTGGCAGAGCAAATGACTCTTAATCATTAGGTTGTAGGTTCGATTCCTACTGGGCGCAT
>JBDTJH010000176.1:0-9829 GCA_039935955.1 Gemmatimonadaceae bacterium | reverse complement strand
GCCGAGCTGCACGACGCGACCGGCACCCGCGCGCCGGGCCGCTGCGACGACGTGTCCATCGCGCGATTCGAGCGCCACCGCATCGCTCGCCATCGCGACGACCGGATAGAAGCCGAGCGCCCGGCGCGGCGCTGCGCTCGAAGGCCGTGATCGCGCTCGCGTACGCGACAGCACTGGAGTCGAGCGCGATGACGACACCCGTGTGCGCGGTGTCGAGCGCGAACGGCGTCCCCTGCGACACGAAGACATTCGGACCGACGCGGAATCGCGAGCTCGTCTTCCACCCACGCTCCTCGAGCGCCGCCGTGATGAACTTCCCTTCCCATCCCGCACGGCCCAGCACGATCACCTGGCGCGCGAGCAGCGAGTCCGGCGCCTCGGCGCGCGCGTGCTGCGCGCCGACGAGCAGGTCCAGCGCTCCGGCCGACACCGGGAGCGCCAACGCGTTCGCGCCCGGCGCGATGCCCAGGGTGTCGAGCAGCCCCAGTGCGTCAGAGAGCGTCGCGCGCGCGCCCGCGGGCGCAGCGACGTACGCGCGCATGCCGCCGGCGGGATCGTTCCGCGCGGCAACCTCCACGGCGGTGGCCGGGATCGAATCGCCGGACCACGTCACCTTCACCCCCGCGTGCGCGAGCGCGCGCAACCACTCGCGCTCGCGTGCCGCCGGAGCGAACGCCGCCTTCACGTGCACCGCCGTCGGCTCGGGCGCGAGCGTCCACTGCGCGAGCGCCGCCGTGAGCGCGTGCGAATCCGTGCGCTCCCGCACCGTCGCCGTGTCGCGCGGCGCGGCCGAGCGCACGATCATCCACGCGAGCATCGCGATCGCGCCCACACGCGCGGCAAGCTCGAGACGGCGGCGGTGATCAGGCGGTAAGGGCATAGACCACGATGTTCACGGCGAATTTCGTGTTGTCGACGGACTGAAAGCGCTTCGAGTCCGGGTGATAACCCCACTCCGAGCTGTAGTCCTTACTGCTATAGAGAACTGCGATTCGTCCCTCCCGCGTGACGGCGAACAGATTCTTGTGCACAAGATTGTCGCCCCATCCGTTGAGCTCGTGGCTCGTCGTCGGCGGTCCATCGGTGAACTTGAAGAACGCCGAATAGAGCGGATGATTGTTCGGCAACAGCTTCGGCTCGCCGATCGTGCGCGTGATCTCCTCGGTCGCCGTCTTGTGAAAGACGCCGTCGACATCGTGATTGTGATCGTCGACGAAGAGCATCCCGCCCCGATCGAGATACTCGCGCAACTGCCTCCGCTCGGCGTCGCTGAATCGCACGGGGAGATGCCCGGTGAGATAGACGAGCGGATATCGCAGCAGATCCGGCGACGCGAGCGCGACGATGACGCCGGTAGCCGTCACCTCGATCTCGGTGTAGCGCGCGATCGTGTCGATGATGTTCGGCGGGACGAGCGGGGCCGAGTCCCAGTCGCCGGAGTCGTACTGCGCGGTAGCGAAGGTGAAGGTGTTCGAGGTCACCAGGCGGTGCCCCATTGGGAATCGATGCGTTCGACCGTCGCGCCGGTGACGATGCGGCGCGCGCGAACGAGGGCGTCGGTGGCATCGCGGTGCGCACGAAGCGCATCGATCGCGGGAGCGAGGGCGGCGGAAAGCTGCGGCGCGGCCTCGAGCGCGTCCACGCGGAGCGCGAGCAGAGAGTCGATCGCGGCCGATGGGTTGGTGCTCAGCACGTTGATCGCCGCATCGAAGCGCGACGCGCGACGCTCGGACGAGCTGTCGAGCGCGGCGCGCGGGAATCGCGACGACGACTTGGCGTCGTCACGCTTGCCCGCGAGCCGAACCTTGTTCACATCGACGATTACCACCGGCGACTTGCCGCGCAGATAGATCCGTTCGGCATTGCGCGCGCGCTGAATTGCGGCGAGGGCGAGCCGCATCGGAGGGAGCGCGGCGCCGGGCTCGCCCACTTCGAGCGAGCGACTCGCGTCCCACATCGCGTTGTACGCCTCGAGAAGCGGACGGTTGACGGCGACGACGGGGGTCTCGTCTCCGCCGAAGTCGGTGGCGCCGGCGGATGCCTGCGTCGCGGCATTAGCGGCGGCGAGAAGCTGGTCCGGCGTCATGTGCGCCGAGCCCGCGCTGTTGCTTCCGGCGTCTTCCGTGCCCTGCTGCGCGCCTAGCCTGGAGAAGACGATCTCACCGACGTGCTGGCGGAGACGCGCCTCGTCGCTGCCGATCGCCTGCGACTCCTTGATGACCTGCGCGCGCGGCAGCTTCGCGCGGCGTGCCTGCAGCTTCTCGGCGAGGATGATAAGCATGCGCTGGCTGAGCTGCGAGCTGTCGACGTCCGGTGGCGGTGCGCCCTCGATCGCGATCGAATCGTACTCGCTCGCGCGCGGCACGCGGATCGTGCGCGTCTCGGAGACTCCGATGCCGGGGCCGGTGACGTTGTTGCGATCGCGCGCGACGGCGCGGACGTGGACGAGATCGCCGGGCTTGAGCTGCAGCGAGTCGAGATCGAGTGCGCCCCTGAGATGGATGGCGCGTGCGTTGCCGGCATCCACACGATGAATCACCCCGGACTTGAAGGTGAAGGTCTCGCCTTCGCCCGAGCTGACGATGTACTCGAACCATCCGGCGTCGAGTCCGTAGTCGTCGGTGGCGTTGGCGCCGAGTGTGAGCGCGCCCTTCGGCGTGCGCATGACGGTGTCGCGCGCGGGAATGGCGAGAGTGACGACGGGGAGCGAGTCGGCGCGCGGGGCGACGATGAGCGAGCGCGCGAAGCTGCGATCGCGGAGCTCGATGACGGCGGGCTTGGCGGGCACCACGATGTCGAGGCGCCACGTGTCGGCGGAATCGCGCGGGAGGGATGCGACTGCGATGCCGGCCATCGTGGCGCTGATGCCGGAGGCGGAGCCTTGCCCGCGAAGCACGATGTGGCCGCCGGTGAGCGCTTTGATAGATGAAGGCTCATCGATCGTCGAGCTCTTCTCGCCGGTGTAGGGCGGAGGGATGAGCTCCGCGACGAGCGGTGAGAGTCGATTGCGCAGCTCGGCCGGTGCGCTCGACGCGCGCAGGAGGGCGTCGCCGGCGCGCGGCTCGGAGATCCGCGCGCGCACACCGGCGGGAAGCGCGAAGAGCAGCGTAGCGGCGGCGGCGAGCACGAGCAGCGGCGGGAGGAGCGCGTCGCCGAGCGCTCGGCGGATCACCGGAGTCCAGTGGACGGCGGCGATCTCGCGCTCGAGCGTGGGACTCGAGACAGGAGCGTCGAGCGCGGAGACGAGGGCGTATCGGAGCGCGGGGACGCGCTCCTCGAGCCAGAGCGCCACCGCGGCGGTCGATCGAACTCGACGGCCGCGATAGAGTGTGAAGGCGGCAGCGAGGACGGCGAGGGCGACGGCCGCTGGCGCGACGATCACGCGCAGCGCGCGAGGCGCGCCGACGAGCCAGTCGATAGTCCCAGCGATCGCGAGAAGCGAAAGCGCGATCGCTACCGCCCACGAGAGTGCGCGGAGGCCGACGGCGGCGCGCAGTGTCGCGCGCGCGGAGGCGAGTCGCTCGAGCGCGGTCATGCGGCGGCCCGCTGGCGGCGAAGGAGCGGCTCGATGAGAAGTAGTGCGAGCGCGGCAGCGAGGAGCCAGGTGGTGAGATGGCCGGGGCTCGCCGTGCGAGACTCGAGCGCGCGCGTGGCGACGAGGGAGCCGGTGCCGCGGAGAAACGCGAGTGCGGAGTCGGATGCGGGGGAGGGATCGGCGCTCCCGGCGCACGGCGACGCGAGTGCGGCAACGAGCCGACGCGTGCTCTCGCGCAGCGCGAGGTCGCCGCGCGAGGGAATGGGAATCGCGACGTCGCGCACGCAGCCGCGGAGTGCCGCCGTGCGCTCTGTCGCGGCCGCGCCCCCGTCGGCCCATCGCGCGATGACCTGACCGTCTGGCGGGTCGACGATGCGGCGAAACGGCGTAACCACCGTTGCCATGGCGCGGCCGCGGCCGGCGGTCACCGCGCCGGCGCTCGTCGTGTCGAGAGCAGCGCGCGCCCGCCATTCACTCGAGTCGAGCGCGGCGGGCCAGCGGACGAGCGCGCCGCCGTCCTTCGCCCACGTGCTGTCGACCGTTCCCGGCGCGCCGCGCTCGATGCGCACATTCGCAGTGGCTCCCGAGGCCGGCGTCGCGTGTGGGAGCAGTGCGAGAGCCGCGCGCACGGGGTCATCGAGCGAGGAGCCGCGTACCTCGACACTCCTCTTCGCGCCGCCGGTCGCAGCGGCGCTCGCGACGCGAACGAGTCGCACGCGTCCGGGCCACGCCGCGCGAATCGCGCCCGTCGCGGCGTCCCATTCCTCTGCGGCGAACGGAGACACGATCACGAGCTCGACCGAATCGGCGTCGCCTCGCAGCGAGCTCGCCGCGCGCATCGCCGCCGCCAGCGCTGCGGACATCGACCCGCGCCGGGAGGTGGCGGAATTGCGCTCGCCAGTGAGACTTGCGATCGGATCGGCATCGCTCTGCCGGCGAGGGGCGCTGTCGAACTCGAAGACGACGTCGCCGCGCTGATAGATCTTGACGGCGCTGTCGATCGCCTCGCCTTCTTTCGCGTCTGAGCGCGACCGATCCACAACCACCACCCGCCCCACACTCCGCCTCGCCCCAGTCAGCTCCGGCCGCGCCACCGCCACGCCCACCAGCATCACCACCGCCACCCTCAGCATCAAAAGCAGCACGTCCGACAGCCGCAGCGCGCGCGCCGTCGCGCGTAGCGGCACATCCGGAATGAAGCGCGTCGTCGGCAGCACCACCACGCGTGGATTCTTGCTCGCCAGGATGTGCAGCGCGACCACCACCGCACTCACACTGCCCGCGACCCACAGCGCCCACGGCGCGAGAAAGGTCACGCGCCCCGCGCCTGCGCCGACGTTGATGCCGGCGACGCGATCCGACGCACCGCGTGATCCGTCGCCTCGTCCGACGGCACCTCGAAGAACGCCGCGCCCGCCGCGCGCCACCCGCGCGCGAGCTCCGCGCGCCACGCGCTGAACGCCTCGAGATATCCCTCGCGCGTCTCGTCGACGAGTGAGCGCTTCACATCCGGCGCCTCGGGATCGCTCGTGATCATCGCCGCGCGTCCCGGCTCGAGCTCCTCGCGCGCGACGATATGAATCGCGAGCACATCCGCTCCCGCCGTGATCCGCTCGCGCGCCGCGCGCAGCAGCGCATCGTCGTCCGCGAGAAAATCCGAGATGAGCACGATGCGCTGCGTCGGACGCACGAGCGAGAGCATCGGCTCGAGCGACGCATTCCCCGACGGCGTAATCGTCTCGAACAGCCGCGCCGCCTCGCCGATCACGCCTCGGCGCGTACGCGGTGGCAGCTGCGCGATGCCGTGCTCCCCCGTCACACACACGCCGGTCGGATCCCCCGCGCTGTGCGCCACCGCCGCGAGCCCGATCCCGAGGCGGCACGCCTGCGTCCACTTCCCTTGTGTCGCGAGGGGAAAGTTCATCGACGCCGATGCGTCGAGCATCAGCATCGTGCCGAGTGTCGCGCGATCGTTTGTGATGCGGAGAAAGGCGCGATCGGTGCGCGCGAGCAGCTTCCAGTCGAGCCTGCGCGGATCGTCGCCCTGGCGGTACGGACGATATTCCGTGAACTCGGGCGAGATGCCGCGCTGCCGCGAGCGATGCGTCCCCGCCGCCGGCCCGCGGATCGTGCGGCGCGCCGGCCACGTCACGCCGCGCAACGCGTCGAGCAGCGAACCGTAACTTCCCGCTTGCGGCATACTACAGGTTGATGTCGCTCCGCGGCGGCGAGATCCGCGACAGTATCTCGTCGATCACCTGCTCCGCGGTGATCCCTTCCGCTTCCGCCGCAAAGTTCGGCAGAACGCGGTGGCGGAGCACGGGGTGCGCGACGCGCTTGATGTCCTCCGGCGCGACGGCGAATCTGCCCGCCAACAGTGCGTGCGCCTTGGCGCCGAGGATCAGCGACTGCCCAGCGCGCGGACCCGCCCCCCAGCGCACGTAGCGCTTCACCAACTCCGGTGCATCCGCACTGTCGGGGCGTGTCGCACGCGCGAGACGCGCCGCGTAGCGCAGCGCAGGCTCCGCCGCCGGAATCTCGCGCGTCAGCCGCTGCAGCCCCATCGCGTGCGACGCATCGAGCACCGGCGTCAGCGCCACCGATGCGCTTCCCGTCGTCGCGCGCAGGATCGACACCTCTTCATCCTCGCCCGGATAGCCGATGCGCACGTCGAACAGAAAGCGGTCGAGCTGTGCTTCGGGGAGCGGATACGTTCCCTCCTGCTCGATCGGATTCTGCGTCGCCAGCACGAAGAACGGCTCGGGCAGACGCATCGTCTCCCCCGCCGCCGTCACGCTGTGCTCCTGCATCGCCTCGAGCAGCGCGGCCTGCGTGCGCGGCGGCGTGCGGTTGATCTCATCGGCCAACACGATGTTCGCGAAGATCGGACCGCGCACGAAGCGGAAGCGGCGCGCACCCGTCGCGCTGTCCTCCTCCATGATCTCCGTCCCCGTGATATCGCTCGGCACCAGATCCGGTGTGAACTGAATGCGGCGAAAATCCAGCCGCATCGCCTCCGCCACGCTGCGAATCAAGAGGGTTTTCGCGAGCCCCGGCACGCCGACCAGCAACACGTGGCCGCCCGCGAGGATCGCCATGAGGATCTCTTCGACGACCGTCTCTTGCCCGACGATGCGCTTCGCGACTTCCTCGCGCAGCTTCCGCGCGGCGTGGCCCAGCTCGGCCCGCTCATCCTGCGCGAGAGCGGACCGTGGCGCCGACGCGCTCACCGGACCGGCCGACGCCGGCGGTGCGTCAGCAGAAAGATCGAGCCGTCGCGCGCGCCCGCGTGTTCGAGCGACACATTTTCGTCGAGCACCTCGAAGCCGCGCAGCTTGATCACATAGTCAGCCGCGTCATCTTCGGGCGACACGGAGTGAAGTGCAGCGCGCTTCACATCGCTCACGCTCGATGATGAGGCAGCGGAGATCAACGCCACATCCCATCGCTCCGGAACCTCGACGCGAATCGTGATCGGGCTCGCGCCCTGCGCGCCGACGGGAATCGTGCTCCCCGATGTGCGCAGCGTCGAGACGAAGGGTGCGCTCACGCGGTCCCCGCTGGAGTCATGTTCGTCATGCCGACCTCGAGCTCGGTGTCCGGCCTCGGATCGAGCGTCGAGAAAAAGCGCGCGATCTGCTGATCGAACAAGTACGTAGAGCCGCGCACGATTGTTCCAGCGTCCGACGCGTGTACCCCGATCACGAGCTCCTCGCCGCCTTGTCCGCGAAAGGTCAGATACGACGGCCCCTCCTTCTCGAGGAAGGCGGCATAGATGGGGCTGCGGCGCGAGAAAAACTTCTTCGCGGCCGCGAGCACTTCGGCCGGCGGCATCGGAGTCGTGATTTCCTGGAGCATGATCGGTTCCCGTTGGTGAGTCAGCCCGGCGGAACCGCCGCAGGCTGCAGGTCATGATTGAATTCTAGCGGGATCTCCACGACGAACGACGAGCCTTCCTCGGGCGCGGACTCCAGCTGGATGTCGCCTCCGAGCAGACGCGCCAGCTGCCTCGACAGCGCAAGGCCGAGGCCGGATCCGCCATACTGCCGCGTCGTCGACCCATCCACCTGCCGGAACTCGTCGAACACGAGCTGATGCGCAGTGGACGGGATCCCGATTCCCGTATCCGATACGGTGAAGCGCGCGAGATCGTTGAGAACCTGCACCGTCGCGCGCACCTCGCCCTGCGAGGTGAACTTATACGCGTTGCCCAGGAGCCTCGACAGAATTTTGACCACTTTCTGACGATCGCTGCGGATCCAGCGCGGCGGCCCGGCCGGAATTTCCGTGTGGAGCGCGATCCCGACCGGCCGGTCGCTTGCGGTCGCTTCCAGCGCGGACTCGAGCGCCGTGCGCGGATCGAAGAGCTCCACCTGCACGCGAACCTCGCCGCGCCGCAGCGCCGTCAGCTCGAGCAGATCCTCGATCAGCACCAGGAGCCGCTCGCTCGACGACGTCATGTGCTCGAGCGTGTGCCGCTGCTCCTTCGTGAGCGGCCCCGACATCTCTTCTTGCAGCAGATAGGCGTAGCCGAGGAGCGCGGTGAGCGGCGTGCGAAGCTCGTGACTGATGTTGGCGAGGAACTCGTCCTTGAGCCGGCGCGCCTCCATCACCGCGACGTACTGCTGTTCGAGCTGCGCATTCGACTCGAGCAGCGCGCCATTCGCGCGACGCAGGTCGTCGATCATCGACGCCTTCTCCGCCGTCGCGGCCATCTGGTCGGCGACGATCTGCAGCAGCCCGCGCTCCTCCACCGCGAGATGCCCCGGCTTCGCGAAGTAAAAGGTCACCGCGCCGAGCACGCGCGCGGGTGTCTGCAGCGGCAGCGCGACGAGCGCGCGGAAGCCGAGCTCCGTCGCAACCTCCTGCCAATCCGCGAGCGAGGGATCCGCGAAGACGTCGGGCACCTGGATCGCGCGCCGTTCCCCCGCCGCCTGTCCGCTCGGGCCGAGCCCCACGCGCACGCGCATCTGTCCGAGGAACGGACGAAAGCGCTCGGGCCAGTTGTACGATGCGACGAGACGCATCACGTCGTCATCGTCGGCGATCGTATAGATCGACGCGAACGCGGCGCCGACCAGTGGGCTCACGCGATCGAGCGCGAACTGGAAGACGTCCTGCGGCCTGTCGGCCGTCAGGAACGCATGCACGATCTCGCGGACAGCCACCAACTCCCGGATCGACGCATCCGAAGGAATGCCGGCCCTGTCCGAGGCAGAGTACGGTGCTCGGATCACAGGTGGGAATCTATGCGTAACCACCGCATAGGCTACCCCGGCCGATCAGCCAGCCCCGCGCGCCCGCTCCCGATCGGCCACGTCCGTGAGCAGCGCCGGAAGCTGAATCGTGAAGCCGGAGCGCGCGAGCACGGTCGCCCCGCCGTCGCGCGCCCGGCGAATCGCGTCGACGTTGCCGTGCCCCGCGAAGCCGAGAATCGACGCTTCAGGCATCGCCGCGCGGATGCGCGCGAGCGCCACGAACGGGTCCAGCGTGCTGTCTTCGAAATCTATAATCACGAGCGCGGGCTCGCCGGCCGCGAGTTGGCGCCCCAACTGCTCGGGAGACTTCGCAACCCGGAGCTCGAGGCCGAGCCGCCGCGCCACCTCGTCGATCTTCGAGCGGAAGAGGAGATCGCTCATCACGACGAGCAGCTTCCGCGCGCCCGCGATCGGCGCGGGCATCGCCGGCGCGCTCTGCGGCCCCGTCATCGCGTGCCCTTCGCCTTCGCCGGTCGAATCTCCAGCCGCGACACGAGCACCGAATCCGGCTGCGTCACGAGATACCACACGGCGTCCGCGATCTGATTGCTCGTCAGCTTCCAGCTCGGATCGCCGCCACTCGGCGTCAGATCCGTATGCACCGATCCCGGCATCACGACGGCGACGCGCACGTTCGCGTCGCGCACCTCGAGCATCAGCGACTCCGTAAAGCCGTTGACGGCATGCTTCGTCGCCGCGTAGCAGCTGCCGCCGACGAAGCTGTTGCGCCCCGCAAGCGAACCGATGGTCACGACGAATCCGCGCTTCCGCTCGACCATCCCGCCGATCAATGCGTGCGTCACGTAATAGAGCGAGTTGAAATTGACGTCGACCATCCGATGCCATTCAGCCGACGTGAGCTCGAGAAACGGCTTCATCGTCGCGACGCCGGCGTTGTTGACGAGCACGTCGACCTCGAGCGCCTTCAGCGCAGCGGTCGTCGCCTTCTCATCCGCGATGTCGAGTGCGATGGTGCTGCACGTCCCGCCGCCGATCTCGATCTCGCTCTTGAGCGACGCGAGCTCGGGCTCCGAGC
>JBDTJH010000175.1:0-3058 GCA_039935955.1 Gemmatimonadaceae bacterium | reverse complement strand
ATTCTTTCGGCGGCTGTTCGGGGTCAGCCGTGCACGCAGACCCACCCTCTAGGAATCTGGCGATGTCGCTGACCAAGCGCCAACGGGAAATTCTCAGTTATCTCGCTGACTACACCGAAGTGAACGGCTATGCGCCGAGCTTCGAGGAAATCGCGGAACGCTTCGATTATAGCTCCCTGGCGACGGTTCACGAGCACCTTAGCAACCTGGAGCGCAAATCGTATATCAAGCGGCGCTACAACGAGAGTCGCGGGATCGAGATCCTGCCTTCGGAACAATACCCACGCGCGGTTCAGATCCCGCTGATGGGGACGGTCGCCGCGGGTATGCCGATCGAGGCCATCCAGTCGCACGAGACGATTGCGGTGCCGGAGGATTTTGTGCGCCGTGGTGGAAGCCATTACGTGCTTCGCGTGCGTGGGAACTCGATGATCGATGACCACATCTGCGACGGCGATTTCGTGGTCGTCAACGAGCGCGCGTCCTGCGATAACGGCGAGACCGTCATCGCGCTCATCGATGGTGCTTCGGCCACGGTCAAGCGGTTTTATCGTGAGCGTGACGGTCGCATACGGCTGCAACCGCGAAACGAGCTGATGGCTCCGATCTACGTTCACGAGAACGATGTTGCGATTCAGGGAGTGGTCGTAGGGGTAATGCGCCGCTGCTAGGCACCCGCCGCTGACCACATAGCTTTCGCGACGCCTAAGTCCGCGGGAGCGCACTCCGTAGCCTCTCGAGGGCCGCCGTCGCTGAACCATCTGCTATCGCGGCCTTCGCTCTTTCGACGCCCTCTCTGAGGGAGGACGCCATTCCCGCAACGTAGATCGCGGCGCCGGCATTTGCGGCGACAGCGGCAACCGCTCCAGCCGGTGCTGAGCCATTGAGACACGCGCTTACAATGCTGGCGTTTTCACCAGGCGACCCGCCGGCCAGTTCTGAGGGATGGGACGACCCAAGACCAAGTGACACCGGATCCGTCGTCCATTCGGTAATCGCGCCTTTGCGAATTTCGATGACTCGCGTCGTTCCGAGCGGCGAGATTTCGTCCATGCCAGGCTCGCCGTGTACAACGAGCGAATGTTCTGTACCAAGCGCCGCGAGCGCTCTTGCGATGACGGAGGCGCGCTCCGCATCCGCTACGCCGATCACCTGCCTACCCGCCGAAGCGGGATTTGCAAGTGGACCAATAATGTTCATTACAGTGGGAACGGCGAGCTCGCGTCGCACGGGCCCAACGTGCCGCATAGCTGGATGCATTCGTGGAGCGAACATGAACACTATCCCAGCCGAACGAAACGCACGTTGCATCGCCTCTACATCGACGTCGATATTGACACCCAGCGCCTCGAGCACGTCCGCGCTTCCCGAGCGCGATGTGAAAGATCGATTGCCGTGCTTCGCAACCCGCGCACCGGCTCCAGCGGCGACGAGAGCAGCCGCTGTCGAGATGTTGAATGTTCCGACGGAGCCGCCGCCGGTACCGCACGTATCGACAACACTGGCCGGATCGGGGAGATCGAGGCGCACCATCGCGCGTCGCAATGCGCTCGCGGCGCCGGCGACTACTTCGGCCGTCTCTCCACGCACTCTGAGCCCGGTGAGGAGTGCGGAGATCTGAATGGGAGACGCATCGCCACGCATGACCACGTCGAACGCCGCAGTGACGTCGTCCTGTTCCAACGGTCGATTGTGCGCAAGGGCTGCAATCACGTCCTGCAGCGCCGCAGGCGAAGGGGTGTTCGTCATAAGATCAGCTTTTCAAGGAACTCGTCGGCTCCACTAAATTCTCCGCGGTGGCTTCCGCTTCGGCGAGACGGGTCTCCAGCTCACGGATGAGTTCGGTTTGCGCGCGCAACGTCGTGTCCTGCTGGTGCAGCTGCACATGCGCGCGTTCAAGACGATCAACAGCATTTATAACCTGCCCCTCGATCGCGACCAGACGCTGTTCAGCGGCGACAGCGCGACGCTCGGCGGCGCCGATCGCATCGCGCAATCGGTGCACAACGTCGCTGGTACCGGCACGCTGCGCGGCCCGGAGTCGCTCAACCTCACGCTCCAGGCCGGAAGTCGAGCTTGCATGTTCGGCACGCAACCTGTTCGTGACGTCGTGCAGGGCCGAAACGGCTTCGAACCGGGCATCGCGTTCGTAGAACCGCGCGTACGACAGCTCGAACAGCGTCGCAAGCGGACTCGCCCTCTCCAGCAACTTCGGTCCCGATCGACGACTCGAATCGTACAGCGCGAGAGCCGCGGCGAGCGCACCTTCGAAGACTATCCCCTTCAGCAGTAGCCGAAACTCGCCAACGCCAGCCTCTACACCCAACAGCCGCGCGAATTGCGAACCCTGATCACCCACGTCCGCAAAGCGCTGTCCGGCCAGGACCGCGTACTGAACAGTGGGCGGAAGGTGATCGAGCGCGAGCAGCGCGTGCGCCGGAAGTACACCATCGGAAGACACATCCGCAGCAGCGAGCGCCTTGTTGACCAGCGCGTTGCGACGAGGGTCCACGGTGAGCAGCACGAGCCCGGTGTTCCGGTCCGCACCGTAGAGCTCTTCGTGGACCGCTCTGAGCGCAGCGGCGACGTCTGGGGCGAGAGCGAGATCAGCCGCGAGTGCGGGAAGAGATTTCACGGGCATCCGATGGTGCGAGTTTGCTGCCTAAATCGTGATTTGTCAATTGTTTGCGTGTGGTTTGCGCATATGAATTGTGCAGCCGCGATTGCTTGACTTCAATCCGGCACCCCGTAAGTTCCGCCCCATGCGGGAGCGCACCGTCCAACTCGTGCTGCAGTACGACGGGTCACGGTTCGCCGGATGGCAGCGTCAGCCGACAGCGGTAACGGTTCAAGGTGTCATCGAAGACGTTCTCGAACGCTTGTTCGAGCGTCGGATTGCACTGCTCGGAGCTGGACGGACGGATGCCGGGGTTCACGCGCGAGGACAGTCTGCGCACGTGCGAGTTCCGGAGGCGTGGGACGCCTCCAAACTTCGCCGAGCGCTCAACTCGCTGCTCCCCCCGGATGTCTGGATTGCAAACGCGCACCACGTTACCGA
>JBDTJH010000174.1:0-24922 GCA_039935955.1 Gemmatimonadaceae bacterium | reverse complement strand
TACGCTGCGAGGGCCATGTTTGAGTTGGCAGTTGAAAATTTTCCCGAGGGTTTTACCAGGAACCCGAGGACCTGGGCACGCGACCACAGCTTCTTCTACACAATCGAAACCATTTCAGGCCCGACTTACCCGCAAATATAGCGTCTGCACATCTTCTCGCCAAGCGCGTTGAGCCCCGCTGTGCGGCACGTACGACTTACTCGCTCGTGCCCGTACCCTTTCCGAACGAGCTGCGCGACATCGCCTGCCGCACACAGTTCCGCCCCGCGCTCTTCGCCTGATAGAGCGCCATGTCCGCCGCAGGAAAGAGCAGATCGCCCGCCTTCACACTCTCCGTATACGCCGCGACGCCGAACGATGCCGTCACGGTGATCGGCGAGCCGCCGTTCGGTGGCGGCACGCGAAGATTCGCGATTGCCTCGCGCAGCCGCTCCGCCGTGCGCGACGCGCCGGCCAGATTCGTCTGCGGCAGCAGGATCGCGAGCTCCTCGCCGCCGTAGCGCGCGCAGAGATCGATCTCGCGCACCGTGCGCTCCGCCGCGCGCGCGACTTCCTTCAGCACCTCGTCGCCGCCCTGATGGCCGAAGATGTCGTTCACCGTCTTGAACATGTCGATGTCGAGCAGTATCAGCGACACCGGCTGTCTGTGACGCGCATGCTCGAGCAGGTGGTGCCGCAGCCGCTCTTCGAACTGGCGGCGATTCGCGAGACCGGTGAGCGCATCGTGATTCGACTTTTGCGTCACGTCCTGCAGCTGCTCGACGTTCTTGAGCGCCACCGATGCGACCGGCGCGAGCATCGACAGGAGCTCGGCCTCGACGGAAGTGATCTGTGCTGCTTCGTCGCCCTCGACGCACACTGCGCCGATCAACACATCATCGACCACGAGCGGCACGATCGCGAGCGATCCGATCTTGCGCGACGCCTCGAGCGGACTGAATGGCAGCCCCTCCGATTTCCGGTACGTCTCTCGCACGGCCATGCGTGGACGGTCAGGATTGCGGAGGAACTTCCCGATGATCGAGTCGGGCGCGACGGCGAAGCCGGGCTCGATCGTGTGCAGCGGCGTCACGCTCTCGACCACCGCCGTGTCCTCGGCTTCGTTCCAGCGGACGAAGGCGCAGCGCGTGCCGCCGGTGACGTCGAGCGCGCTCTCGCAGATCGCGGCATCGAGCGCGGTGAGATCCTGGCTCTGCTGAATCTTCTGCGCGGCGACGACGACTCTGTCCGCCTTGCCGCGATAGCGCCGTGTCTCTTTCCCATCGCTGAGCATGTCGACGAGCGTCGTGAGTCGCGTCGCGTAGCGTGGCAGGAAGATCTTGGCCTTCTCACGCGACAGACTCTCGCGATCTTCGGCGTACACGCCGAGCGCGCCGTGGAAGCGGCCTTCCTTGCCAACGGCGGCCGTGAGGAAGAACGACGACTCCGTGTCGTAGTTCGTGGTCGGCAGCCCCTGCTGCACCGCCCAGTGCACGAGCGATTCGAGCGGCGGGTTCGTCTCGAAGGTGACCTTCGGAATCGGGCTCGAGGCGGAGGAGACAGGGATCAGCTCATCGCTCTCGCGAATGTAGCGCCAGAGGACGACCTCGTCACCGCCGACCTGATCGCGCATCTCGCGGAGGAAGCGCGAGAGGGTCTCCTGCTCGACGTTGCTCTCCGGCTCGATATCCACGGCGAGCGTGCGGCGCGGCTCGGGAACGGCGCGTGTACCGCGTGCGGGGGTCTCGAGACCGCGGACCGATCGTGTCGACGCTGAGGCCGCGACCTTGCCGACGGCGGCCGATGGCACGAGGCGGCCGTAACTTTCTCCGCTCACGACGGAGACGATCGCGAGGACGACGACGCTCACGATCGTCTTGATGTGAAACGGGTGGACCGCGTACGGGTCGAGCGTGAACGCCACCGCGACGCACACGATCGCGCTCACGATGCCGACGCGCGCTCCTCTCTGGTACGAGAGGAGCGCGATGACGCAGCACATGACCGCGAACAGTGGCGAGCGCGCGAAGCTGCTTGCGATGATCGCAAGTGCAAAGCAGAACGCTAGCAGGACGGCTGGGCGCGCCCGGTCAGGCAGAATGGCAGACAGACGTCGCCGCCCTCAAGGGATGGAGGAGGTGAATCAGCGATGGATGATACGCGAGGCCGCGTACGCCGCTCCGAATCCATTATCGATATTGACGACAGTCACGCCGGCGGCGCAACTGTTCAACATCGAGAGCAGAGCAGCGATTCCGCCGAAGCTTGCGCCGTATCCTACACTCGTGGGAACGGCAATCACAGGGATGGCGACGAGGCCGCCGACCACCGAGGGGAGCGCTCCGTCCATCCCGGCGACGACGATGATCACCGCCGCCGACTGGAGTTGCTCCCCGCGGGACAGCAGGCGGTGGACACCGGCCACTCCGACGTCCGTGAGCCGTTCGACCCGGGCCCCGAAAGCTCGTGCGCACACCGCCGCCTCTTCCGCGACCGGGAGGTCACTCGTGCCCGCTGTGATCACCAGCACGGGCCCCTTCATGACGTGTGAAGGCGCCGACGGTGCGAGGTACGCCACGCGCCCCAGCTGGTTGAGCTCCGCTCGGGGAAAGCGCTCCGCGAGCGGCGCCCACATCTCCGGCTGCACTCGGGTGGCCAGAAAACCTTCGCCGTCGACGTTCAGATGCTCGGCGATGGCGAGGACCTGCTCCGGCGTCTTTCCCGCCGCGAAGATGACCTCGGGGAACCCTTGCCGCAGCGCGCGGTGGTGGTCGATGGTGGCGAAGCCGAGCGATTCGCTGTCGGGAAGCGAGAGTTGCCGCAGCGCCTCACCGCTTTCGATTTCTCCGCTCGCGACGCGATCGAGGAGTGCCTGCGTACGCTCGAGGTTCACGCCGCGAGCGTCTCCTCTTCCCGCGCGCCGGGCTGGCGCTCCGACACTTCGCCGCGCGACGCCATCGCCAGATAGTCGGCGAAAATTCCTTCGACCTCCATGAGCGACGTCACTGCGTGAAGCCGCTTGCGCAGCTCGGCCGAGCCGGGAAGACCCTTTACGTACCAGCCGAGATGCTTGCGGAACTCGATGGCGGCGCCGCGCTGGTCGAGCTCGTAGGCGTCGACCATGCGCGCGTGATCGAGCGCGATCGCGAAGCGCTCGGCGACCGCGGGCGCTGCGGGCATCGGCTGACCGTTCAGAAGTGCGCGTGCCTGGGTGAAGATCCACGGCTGGCCGAATGAGCCGCGCCCCACCATGACGCCCGCGCAGCCCGTCTGCTCGCGCATGCGCACGACGTCGGCCGCGGTGCTGATGTCGCCGTTGCCGAGCACGGGGACGCTGACGGCGTTCACGACGGCGGCGATCTCCTCCCAGTTCGCGCGGCCCGAATACATCTGCGTGCGCGAGCGCGCGTGTAGCGCGATGACGGCCGCTCCGGCGTCTTCGCAGACGCGTGCGATGCGGACGGGATCGCGCATCTCCTCGTTCCAGCCGCTGCGGATCTTTGCGGTGACGGGGAGATGCGTGCGCGCTCGCACGCCGCGAATGATGTCCGCGACGAGCGTGAGATCCTTGAGGCATCCGGAGCCGCCGTTGCGCTTGACGACTTTCTTTACCGGACAGCCGAAGTTGATGTCGATGAAGTTCGGCGCGAAGACATCGGTGACGAGTGCAGCGGCGTCGCCCATCGCGCTGGGATCGGAACCGAAGATCTGCACGCCGATCGGATGCTCATCCGGGCCGAAGCGAAGCTTGGCGATCGTCGCCTCGTTTTCGCGACGGATCCCCTCGGCGGAGAGGAACTCGGTGACGACCACATCCGCGCCAAAACGCCGGCACAGCCGGCGAAAGGGCGACTCCGACACTCCCGCCATGGGCGCGAGGTAGAGCGGAACGGGGTGCGTCAACTCGACCGGGAAGCGCATTTGGGGAAATCTAGCTGCAGTTGCAAGTCCATGCAACGCATAGAGTTTGACACTCGGTGCGAGCCCGGCTACCTTCATGTGCTGCAGCGGGTAGCGACTCGCGGGAACACATCGATACTGCTCACGAGGATTTGATGGATTTACGCCAGTTCTTCACCGAAGACGCAATCAAGCTCGACTTGGAGTCCACGTCGAAGGATGACGTGCTCAAGGAGCTGATCTCGTTGCTGGGGCTCGACGAGAAGTCGGAGGGAATGCTGTACAAGATGCTGAAGCGGCGCGAGAATCTCGGGTCCACCGGGATCGGTCGCGGGATCGCGATCCCCCACTGCCGGTCGCTGGTGGTGAGCAAGCTGCGCGTCGCGTTTGGACGTAAGGCGAGCGGCGTGGACTTCAAGGCGATCGATGACAAGCCGGTGAACTTCTTCTTCCTGATCGTTGCGCCGCCGCTCGAAGTGTCGAACCAGTATCTGCCCGTGCTTGGCAAGATCGCGCAGTTCAGCAAGGAGCCGGACGTGCCGAAACGGTTGCTCGGGCTGACTGAGCCCGGGCAGTTTCTAAAGCTGCTCGAGGAGAAGGGCGTTTAGCTCGCGATTCGACGCGGCGCCTTAACCGCCGGCGATAGCACCGACGATCATCAGGATGTCCTCTCCCTTCGCGATCGCGTCGGGCAGCACGCGATCCACCGACTCGTGCGACAGATCCTCCTCGCAGGCGAAGACGCGCAGGAATGCGCGGCGCTTCTTCGTCGTTTGGTCGCGAATCGTTCCGCGAAGCATCGGGTAGCGGGCCTCGAGAGCATCGAGCACAGAGGCCTGTGTCACCGCGCCATCGACGTCGAGCACGACTTCGCCGTCGACACGCGCGAGCGTGCGCAGATGGTGCGGCAGCGCGACGCGGATCATGAAAGCGTCTGCACCTCGACGGAGAGCACGGCGGGCAGATCGCGCACGATCGGCTCCCAGCTGTCACCCGCATCTCGCGAGGCATAGACTTGCCCACCCGTCGTCCCGAAATAGATACCGCACGTGTCGAGCGAGTCGACGGCCATCGCGTCGCGAAGCACGTTCACGAAGCAGTTCTCCTGCGGAAGCCCCTTCGTGAGCGCCTCCCACTCGTTGCCGCCGCTGCGGCTGCGGTAGACGCGAAGCTTCCCTTCAAGCGGATAGTGCTCGGAGTCGCTTTTGATAGGGACGACGTAGATGGTCTCCGGCTCGTGCGCGTGCACGTCGATCGCGAATCCAAAATCCGTCGGAAGATTTCCGCTGACCTCGTGCCAGCTGTCGCCCGCGTCGTCGCTGCGCATTACGTCCCAATGCTTCTGCATGAAGAGCACGCCAGGCCGCGAAGGATGCATCGCGATCTTATGGACGCAGTGGCCGACATCGGCGTTCGGATCCGGAATGTACGGCGATGTGAGTCCCTGATTGATCGGGCGCCAGCTCTTCCCGCCGTCGTCGGTTCGAAACGCGCCGGCCGCCGAGATGGCGATGAAAATGCGATCGGGATTATGAGGATCGAGGAGTATCGTGTGGAGACACAGTCCGCCCGCACCCGGTTGCCACCGCGGACCCGAGCCGTGCTTCCGCAGCCCCGACAGCTCTTCCCAACTGTGAGCGCCATCGACGGACCGAAAGAGTGCCGCATCCTCGACGCCAGCGTATACCGTGTCGGGATCCGTGAGCGACGGCTCGAGATGCCATACGCGCTTGAACTCCCACGGATGCGGCGTGCCGTCGTACCACTGGTGCGTTCCTGGAATGCCGTCGTACTCGAACTTGTTGCCGACAGGCCCCCAGTTCTTGCCGCCGTCATCCGAGCGCTGGATGATCTGCCCGAACCACCCGCTCGACTGCGACGCGTACAAGCGGTTCGGGTCCACCGGCGAACCCGCCACGTGATAGATCTCCCAACCGGCGAAGTGTGGCCCGTCAACCTTCCAGTCTTTCCTCTTCCCGTCGGACGTGAGCACGAACGCGCCCTTCCGCGTGCCGACCAGCACGCGCGTCGAAGTCATTTGCAGTCTCCGTTTGGCATTGGCATCATTGAGCCGTTCTCATTCCCATTCACGGCGAGTGATCCCCGTGAGGATGGGAAGGTGCCTCGCAAAGCGCAAGTAATTTCAGCGTCGGCTGCCTGCATTGAAGACCATGTCTGATACACACTCGGACAGCGCCGCCTCGCACCACGTGTGGCCGAGGCGGCGTGCGGTCGTCCTGCTCGCGATGCTCGCCTGCGTCATCGCCTACACGGACCGCGTGAGCATCTCCGTGGCCGCCGTCGCGATGAAGGAGCATTTCGGCTGGTCGCAAACGCAAAAGGGCTTCGTCCTCTCGGCATTCTTCGTCGGATATCTGCTGTTCATGTACATCGCGGGTATTCTCTCGACGCGATACGGCGGAAAGCGCGTGCTTGGGTATTCGGTGCTCGCATGGTCGATCTTCACGCTCGTCACGCCGTTCGCGGCAAACACATCGCTCGCGCTGCTCATCGCGGCGCGCGTCGGAATGGGAATTGGCGAGGCCGGGATGTTTCCGGCGGCGTACGAGCTCTTCGGGCGATGGGTGCCGCCATCCGAGCGAGCGCGCGCGATCGCCCGGCTGCTGAGCGGAGTTCCGGTGGGAACGGTGTTGGGGCTGCTTGGGTCCGCGTGGCTCGTCGCGCGGTATGGGTGGCCGGCCGCATTCTACGCGTTCGGGAGCTTCGGACTTCTCTGGACGTGGTACTGGTTCCGCGAGGTGGAGAACGATCCCGCAGCGGATACGCGGCTGGAAGTCGGGGAGCGCGCGCTTCTCGTCTCCCTTCGCCGGGAGACACAGCCGAGCGGCAACGTGTCTCGCGCCTGGATGCTCCGCGCCTCGGTGATCGCGATCGTGATCGGACAGTTCGCGGGAATGTGGGATCTCTACGTATTGCTGTCGTGGCTGCCGAGCTACTTCCACGATGTGCAGAGGCTCAGCATCGCGAACGCCGGACTTTTCTCGGCCGCGCCGTGGCTCGCGATGTTCGTGACGATGAACGCTGCAGCCTCGCTGTCGGACGTCATGATCGCGCGCGGTGTGCGCACGACGATCGTGCGGCGGTGGATGCAGTGCTCGGGACTCGTGCTGTGCGCGGCCTTTCTGCTGTTGACTCGCCTCTCGCACTCACCAGCGTCGGCGCTGGTGCTGCTCTGCGCGGCGACCGCTGCGCTCGGATTCACGTGGTGCGGCTACTCGCCCGGCATCCTCGACGTGGCGCCGCGGCGCAGCGCGCTGCTGGTGGGCCTGAGCAACAGCATCGGCACCATCCCCGGCATCGTTGGGGTGGCCGTGACGGGCTGGCTGGTTGACGTTACCGGGACGTACGCGGCCGCCTTCGCGCTGGCCGCCGCGCTGAGTCTCCTCGGCGCGATCGTATTCGGGGTCTTCTTCGATGCGCGGCCGGTCGTTGACTAGCTACGGAGACGGCTGCAGACTCGACGCGCGCGCGAGAAAGTCGCCGCCCGGGTTGTTCGAGGTCAAACTCAAAAGCGTGAGATATCCGTACTGATCGTTGTATTCCAGCGAGACGGAGTAGTTGCCATTCTGCACCGCAAAATCGGCCTCGTTGAACAGCGCGTCCATTGAGGGCCAGGTGCGTGGAACAACAGGTGGCTGCCCGGTCTGCGTATCGATCACGGTCGTCACCGTATCGTTCACGACCGTGATGTGCACGTTGTAGCTCGTGGACAGCTGCGTTTCCGAGTAGTCGTAGACGTAGGAGTGAAAGGTGCGCGCGGCCCACTGCGCCTCGTGCTCAGAGAGGTGGGCTTTGTCGGCGACGGTGACGGCGCGCGTGCCCTCGCAGGCCACGAGTGCTGTTACGAGTGCTGCTACGAGTGTGACACCGACGATGTGCGATCGCATGACTCCTCCGCTATTCGATTCGCGACGGAACAATCGCGCATTGCGCGCCCGCAACCAAGACGGCGTGATCGACCTCAACGGCACTGTGGCCATTCTCTTTTCCTTGTGCCGCTCGCCCGTGGAGCGTGAAGGCGATTGACAACGCACCCCGCGCGCGCCCTCTTGTGTGCTTCCCCGCGCCATGGAGAATGACTTGTCGGACTTCGAGGTAAAGCCGCTGCAGCGTGTGCTGGGTTCCTTCGGAGTCGTGTTCCTTACGCTGTCGGTGTTGTCGCCGGGCGCGTCCGTGCTGGTGGCCGGCGCCGACGTGCTACACACCGCGGGCACTGGAGCGCCGCTCGCCTTTCTGCTGGGCGGTGTGCTCACCTTGATCTTCACATTCTCGCAGGCGGAGCTGGGGTCCGCGTTTCCGCTCGCGGGGGGCGACTACGCCATCATCGGAAATTCGCTGGGGCCACGCGCCGGCTTCATGCAGTTCGGCATCACGCTCGTAGGCTCGCTCATCTTTCTCGCGATCTGCAGCACCGGTGTAGCGCTGTACATGCGCGCGCTGTGGCCGGCGCTACCCTATGGCGGCACCGCGGTCGCCGCATTGGCGCTCGCCGCTTCGCTCGCAATCCTGAACATTCGCACCGGGGCGATGTTCACCGGCACCTTCCTGATGGTGGAGCTGTTCGCGCTCGGGCTGCTTACGGTTCTCGGCTTCGGCCATGCGACACAGAGAATTCCGCAGATCGTCGCCCATCCGCTGGGGTTTGCGAGCGGGAGTGCTGTTCCACTCTCGCTCAGTGCGCTCGCCCTCGCGATCGCTGCCGCATCGTGGGCGACGAGCGGCGCCGGACAGGCAGTGTATTTCAGCGAAGAGATGCACGAGCCGAAGAGCATCGGTCGGCTCGTGATCGTCATCGTCGCGATCACCGTCTTTTGCGAGCTACTGCCGGTGCTCGGAGTCGTGGTCGGCACGGATCATCTGTCGACCGTGCTCACGAGCGAATCGCCGTTCAACGCGTTTCTGGCCGAGCGTGCGTCTCCGATGTTCGTGACGATCGTGACGATCGGCGTAATCGCGGCGCTCTTCAACGCCTGCGTCTCCGTGCTCAGCTGCTATGGACGATTCATCTACAGCTCGGGGCGGGATCGCATTTGGCCGGGCTCGCTCAACCGACTGTTTTCGACGGTACACAGCCGCTTCGGATCGCCGTGGATCGCGACGCTCTCGCTTGCGTTCGCAGCGGCGGCGTGCTGCTTCATCAGTCTGCCGCTTCTGATCATTCTCGCATCGGGCTTTCAGATCGTGACTTGGGTATTGCTGAATCTCGCGGTGATCGCAGGACGACAGCGCGGCTTGACCGGAGCCCCAGGGATGTTTCGCACGCCACTCTATCCGCTGATGAACATCCTGAGCCTTGCCGCCTCGGCCGCGCTCGCGGTCTCTGCATGGGAAGACGTCTCGTCGGGGCGACCCGGAATGATCAGCGTGATCGCGACTGCCGCGCTCTCTCTCGCGTACTACGAACTCGTGCTGATCCGGCGACCAGGCGGCTGGACGATGTTCAGCGGCGTGAGGACAGCCGGCGCTTCCTGACGAAGGCAAAGGGCAAGAGCGCACACGACGAGATCTCGGAGCGTGCGCTCTTTAACTTCGATGCTTACGACGTTGGTTGCAGATTCGAGACCGTGGCATCGTATCCGCCGCCGGGATTGTTGCTGAAGGCTGAGACCCGTGTCGGATAGCCGAGCTGCGAGTCGAACTCGAGAATCACGGTCGCGCCCTTCTCGCCGAGAACGGTGTGCGCGTAAAGAAAGAGACCATCGATGGTCGGAACGCTGACGGGGATCTCCGGAGGTACGCCGGTGTCCACGTTTATCACACTGGAGACGGTATCGGCGGTTACCGTAACGTGGACGTTGGCGTTCCCGAGCAGCGCGCGGTTGAGATAGTCGTACGTGTACGAATGGAAGCTCCGATGCTCCCACTGCGCCTGATGCTGCGCGAGCTGGAGCTGACTCGAGTTGCTGTTGGCGGTCGTCGAATCGCATGCCGCCAGGGAGCCCAGGACTGCAAGTCCAACAACGAAGGATCGCATGTGCCCTCCACATTCAGGGTTGGAAGCAGACTACTCACCCCTTCACAATCGCGACCTCGTTTCGTTCCCGCAACGGACCATTTAGGACATTCGTGAGGAGATCGCGCATTGTCGCCCAGGTGCGCGTCGGCGACCCGCAAGCGATTCGGCCGGCGCGAGACGCTCGGCGGTGATCGCCGCAGTCACCAACGCCATCGCGCGTAGATCGCTGGCGCCAAAAACGAGCAGGAGCGCCATCACCGGCCCGCAGTCACAAACGCAGTGAATCCCGAGTCGCACGCCGTGCAGCAGGGCTCCGCTGGCGCTCGCCGTCGAGCCGCGAGTAACCAAGCCCGCTCTGCAGCAGGCGAGATGATGCGTCTTCCACGCGGAGAGCTGATGAAGGCCGACCAGGATGACGAGGCAGCCTATCGCGATCGGCGCGGCGCGGCGCAATGCCGGTAACTGCACCTCCAGCGCTCCGATCGCGATGCCGGCCAGATACAGCGTCATTCCGTAGGCGGTCCACACTACGAAGTAGCCGCATGCGACCAGCGCTGCCAGCTCCTCTCGTCGCACCTTACCCGTGCAGCGCACGGCGTTTCGAAACCGCCACAACATCGGGAGCAACGACGGCAGCATCATCGCTGCCATCATTGCTCCCCACATGGCGATCCACATGGCGACGCCGGCTGCTCCCGGCGACGCCATCGGCATCGTCATCATACTCTGCTCAATGCGCCCGGGTACTCGTCGTGTCGCTTCCACCAGGCGCCTTGCTCGTTTCGCCCCTTGGGTGCGCGGTCCAGCCACGGATACATCCCCCAGATGCCATCGACACCTCGTCCGTAGGTCGAGTATGTGTGGTACACGACGCCATTCTCGAGCGCGAAGGCACTCATCCCCGGCCGCTGCCTCGTGAAAGCCGCCGGGTTCGTTCCCGACATCTCCGCGAACTCCGCAACCGGCCCAGTAACGATCGTCGTGTCATCCATCGCATGGCCACCGCGACGATAGTTGTATTCGATCGTGCCCGCGCGCTGCTGCTCCGTGGTGAACGACACGTTGTAGTCGAAGTTGAAATCACTCCTGACCGAGGAGGCCCAAGGAAATGTCCATCCCATCCGGCGTTCGTATTCTTTCAGCGTCTCGAGCGGCGCCAGCGAGACTGCCGTGAACGCGACGTCGTGATTCTCCAGGTGCACGAAGATTCCGTTGAAGCCGTCGGCGATCGAAGAGCACGATGGACAACCCGCCGTGTACTCGGGCCCGAACATGAAGTGGTAGACAAGCAGCTGCGAGTTGCCCTTGAAGAGTTCCGCCAGGGAGACATTGCCTGCCTCAGTCTCGAATCGGTACGCCGTGTCCACACGCACCCACGGGAGCTTTCGCCGGCTTCGCGCCACCTCGTCGCCGCGTCTCGTGAGATCCTTCTCCGCCTCCAGGAGATCGAGTCGTGCGGCCAGCCATTCCTCGCGTGAACCGGTCATATGTGACGTCATCGCGCATCTCTCCGTTGAGTGATTATTCCCGCGTGTCCATGGTCGTGAGGTAGATTGTGGCCGGGCGACGTGGAGGTGTGAGTGACAACCGTGGCGCGATTTAATTGGACTCGATAATCACCGCCGCCGCGCGAGCGCTCGCGGCCGGCGACCCACTCGGCGCACTGAATCGCGTCGCGCTCCGCGAGGACGCGCCGGCGCTCGCGCTACGTGGCATCGCGATGGCGCAGCTGGGCGATCTGGTGCGAGCGAAGGCGCTGGTACGAAGAGCCGCGCGCGCGTTCGGCCTGAGGGAGGCGGTCGCGCGGGCGAGGTGCGTGGTGGCTGAGGCCGAGATCGCGCTCGTGTCGCGCGAGTTGGGGTGGCCCGCGAAGGCGCTGGACGATGCGCGCGAGACGCTCGAGGCGCACGGCGACACGGTGAACGCGGCCTATGCGCGCTATCTCGAGGCCCGACGAATGCTGCTCATCGGCCGGCTCGATGCGGCGAGTCGCACGCTCGGGGAGCTCGACGCCACCGCGCTGCCGCCAGCGTCGAGGGCCGCCTGCGAGATAGTGGTCGCCGGGATCGCCATGCGGCGGCTCCGAACGCGGGAGGCGCGCGATGCGCTCGCGAGGGCAGAACGCGCAGCGCGGGAGGCGGGCATACCCGCGCTCTCGGCGGAAGTCACGCATGCGGCGGAGGTGCTGGCCACTCCTGCAGCGCGCCTCATTGCGAATGGCGAAGAGCGTTTGTTGCTGCTCGAGGAGGTCGAAGCGCTGCATGCGTCGAGTGCACTCATCATCGACGCGTGTCGCTACGTCGTTCGCGACGCGCGTACTACGGTGACGCTCTCCACGCGCCCGGTCCTGTTCGCGCTCGCGCGCGCGCTGGGCGAGGCATGGCCGAGTGACGCGTCGCGAAACGTGCTCCTTGTACGGGCGTTCGGAGCCAAGCACGTCGACGAATCGCATCGCGTGAGACTGCGGGTCGAGATCGGGCGCCTCCGAGGAATACTGAAGCCAATCGCCGCCGTGAACGCGACGAAACGAGGTTTTGTCCTTGCGCCGATGAGCTCGCGCCTTGTGTGCGTGCTCGCGCCACCGGTTGAGGAGGAGCACGCGAGTGTGCTTGCCTTCATCACTGACGGCGAGGCGTGGTCGAGCTCCGCGCTGGCGCTTGCCCTCGACACCAGTCAGCGCTCCGTGCAGCGCGCGCTCGATGCGCTCGCCGACGCGGGGAAGGCGCAGTGGTTCGGTCGGGGACGCGCACGGCGCTGGACCGCCACGCCTATGCCCGGATTCGCGACGCCTTTGTTACTCCCCTCCGCGCCTCCGACCAACTAGCATGCGAGTATGAAAACTTCAGCGGCTGAAATCGTGCGAGAGTATGGACCGTTCCCCGGCGTCGATCAGGTTGGCGGCGTCACCTACGACGGGGAGCGTGCTTGGTTCGCTTCCGGCGACAAGCTGAACGCACTGGATCCCGCGAGCGGCGCAATCGTGCGATCACTCGACATTCCTGCGCACGCGGGCTCGGCTTTCGACGGCACGCATCTCTGGCAGATCGCGGAGAGCCGCATTCAGAAGATCGACGCGGCTACGGGCCGCGTGCTCGCTACGATCCCGGCGCCCGGCGGTGGTGGCGACTCCGGGCTCGCGTGGGGCGAAGGGACGCTCTGGGTGGGGCAGCATCGCGAACGGAAGATCCATCAGATCGATCCCGAGAGTGGGAAAGTTCTTCGCACTATCGACTCGAACCGTTTCGTGACCGGTGTGACATGGGTCGACGGCGAGCTGTGGCACGGCACCTGGGAAGGTGACGAGAGCGATGTGCGGCGCATCGATCCGCAAACGGGAGAGGTTCTGGAGCAGCTCGAGATGCCCGCTGGAACGGCGGTATCGGGGCTCGAGTCGGACGGTGGCGATCAGTTCTTCGCGGGTGGCGGAAAGACCGGGAAGGTGCGAGCGGTGCGTCGGCCAGCGCGCGGCAGCGTCAAAGCGAAGAAGGGCGGCTGATCGCTCCCATTCGATCGTCGCCGGCGACTTCGGCTCTCGTCGTACACGACTCGATGCACGCCGCGCTCCGGTTCATCGTCTATGAGCGCAGGATCCAGGACTTGGCTTCCTCGAGCTCGGCAACATCGAAGATGCGCAAATCGGCCTTCATCAGCGGCGCGAAGATTCCTGCTCCATGTCGGATCCAGCCAATGTCGGTCACGACTGCAATCTTTCCGAAGTCGCGCAAGTGGCTGAGCCCAAAGCGCGCATCATCCCATGCCGCAGCTGCGGAATACGAATCGAAGGTTTCATCGAGCACGAAGAGAAGCTTCAGCCGACCAAGAGACTTCAATCGTTCCTCGACCAGCGGGACCAGCATCTCGCGATAATCCTGCCCGGTGATGATTCCCCGCGCTCTGATCGCGATGACGTCTTTCGGAAATCCCTCGAGCAGCTCGAATTCCCCCGGGTGATCCTCAACGGTCCCCGCCCACTGCTGAGCTTCCGCAAATCGGGCTTCGGAAAACGGCCTGACCTTCGCCGACACGAACAGGTCCATCAGAAGCGGCAGGGTTCTGACCGCAAAATTGTCCCCGACGATCGCGACCTTCTTCACGAGAGGCTCGTGATTGCGAACGAAACGAAGGTGCTTCCGAAACGAAAGGAAGCTGTCCCAGTGCGGCAGCTTTCCCACATGGATGACGAGGTTGGGAGCTCGTTCGTTCTCGTTGATGTATTGATCGATGGTCGATGTCAGCCGCGCGAAGTCTTCTGCGCTTAATGCGCCCGCGGGCGTCAAAGTGACGACATTCGGCGCTGAAAACTCGATACCGATCATGTGGGTCTCCTCATTTCGAGACTGAAGCGTGTCGGGTGATGGCGATAGCCGCAATGGCCTCGCTCATTCCCACTCGATCGTCGCCGGCGGCTTCGAGCTCACGTCGTACACGACTCGATTCACGCCGCGCACCTCGTTGATGATGCGGTTCGAGATGCGGCCGAGCACTTCGGGTGGGAACGGAAACCAGTCCGCGGTCATCCCGTCGAGGCTCGTGACCGCCCGGAGGGCGACGACGTTCTCGTACGTGCGGTAGTCGCCCATCACGCCGACGCTCCGTACGGGGAGCAGCACGGCGAATGCCTGCCAGATGTCGTCGTACAAACCGGCCTCGCGAATCCCCTCGAGATAGATTGCGTCGGCGCGCTGGAGCACATCGATTTTCTCGCGCGTGATGTCGCCGAGGATGCGGATGGCGAGCCCGGGGCCCGGAAATGGATGCCGCCCGACGATGAGCTCGGGGAGCCCGAGCTCGCGGCCGACCTTGCGCACCTCATCCTTGAACAGCTCCCGCAGCGGCTCGATGAGCGCGAACTTCATATCGGGCTTGAGACCACCGACATTGTGGTGCGTCTTGATCGTCACCGACGGCCCGCCGTGCGGGGCCGCGGACTCGATCACGTCCGGGTAGAGCGTTCCCTGCACGAGAAACCTCGCCTCGTGCCCTGCGTCGGCTGCTGCATCCTCGAAGACGTCAATGAAGGTGTGGCCGATGCGGCGCCGCTTCTCCTCGGGGTCTTCGATGCCCTCGAGCGCCTTGAGAAAGCGCTCCGACGCGTCGATCGTAATGAGCTCCATGCCGAGATGCGCACGAAAGGTCTTCTCGACCTGCTCGCGCTCGTGAAGCCGCAACAGCCCGTGGTCGACGAAGATGCACGTCAGCTGTGATCCGATCGCGCGATGTACGAGTGCCGCCGCCACCGCTGAGTCCACGCCGCCTGACAGCCCGCAGATGACCTTCGCATCGCCAACCATCTCCCTGATCTTCGCGACCTCTTCCTCGATGTATGCGCCCGTCGTCCACGACGGAACGGCCTTGCAGACCCCGAAGAGAAAGTTTTCGATCAGCTCACCGCCCCGCGGCGTATGCACGACCTCGGGATGAAATTGGACGCCATAGATAGGCCTGTTGCGCGCCCTGAATGCGCCGATGTGCGAGTTCGCGCTGTGCGCCAGCACCTCGAAGCCGTCGGGGACCTTCTTCACCTGATCGCCATGGCTCATCCACACGGGCGTCCTCTCCCCCTTCGTGAAGCCATCGAAGAGCGTATCACTGTCGTCGATGATGAGCTCCGCGCGACCATACTCACGGCGATCCGCTGGCGCGATCTCGCCGCCCATGAGATGGACGATGAGGTTCATCCCGTAGCAGACGCCGAGCGTTGGCGCGAAGTCGAGGACGATCTTCGGGACCGTCGGCGCGCCCTCGTCGTATACCGAGCTCGGTCCACCGCTCAGGATGATCCCGGTTGGATTCCATTCCCTGATCCACTCGGCCGAGCGAGTAGGCGGATGGATCTCCGAGTAGACACCGGCTTCGCGCACTCTGCGCGCAATCAGCTGCGTGAACTGTGATCCGAAATCGAGAATCAGAATCCTGCTCGCCTGCCCTGCGCCTATCGCTTCCACTCGGCCTCGTCGAGCGTGAGAAAATCGACCTTCAGCGTTTCCAGATCGAGTATCGCGGCCGTCGGCACGCCGAACAACCACCCGCACGCCTCGCCGGGGTTGAGCAGCAGCGTCGATCCCGAGGTGCGCGACTGCCTGATGTGCGAGCACCCGTGGATCACTACGGCGTGAGCATCCACCGATCGCTCGGCCACGTCGCTCAGGTCGTGGATGAGCAGCAGCCGCACTCCGGCGACGTCCACCGAGTGAGGCGAGTCGTAGAGCTCCGTCCCCATCCCCTTCGACGCCTCGGCGAGCAACCCCTGATGGTCGCCATCGTTGCGTCCGAAGACACCGGCAAACGGAAGGTCGGCCGCGAGCAGCGGCGAGAGCGAGAATGGCGAGCAGTGATCGCCGGCGTGCAGCACGATCGCGACTCCGGCTTCGCGAAAGAGCCTCGCGAACTCGGCGATCGCCGGCACCCGGTCGTGAGAATCCGAAAGGACTCCAACTCGCATCAGTCAGTTCTCCAGTCGAGATGTTGGGGCTCGAGGCGAACGAGATCCTCGTAATTCTCACGCCGGGTCACGACCGCGAACTTGTCACCGTCCACCAGCACCTCGGCCACGCGGGGGCGCGCGTTGTAGTTGAAGGACATCACGTAACCGTACGCGCCCGTCGTGCGGACGACGACGAGATCGCCGGCGTCGACATCGTCGACCTCGCGATCGAGCGCGAAGAAGTCGCCGCTCTCGCACACAGGACCAACGACATCGACGACGGAGCGTGTGTCGCGCGCCTGCACGGCCTCTATGGCATGGTACGCGTCATAGTGCGAGGGGCGTACGAGATCGTTCATTCCCGCGTCGGTGATGATGTATTCCTTGCCGCCCGCCTTCTTACGATACATGACGCGCGCGAGCAGCACGCCCGCGTTGCCGACGATGTAGCGCCCCGGCTCGACGATGAGCGACAGCCCGGACTTCCGAACCATGGGCAGGAGCGCGCCCGCAAGGGCATCGAGGTCCATCGGCTGCTCATCGTCGTAGGTGACCGCGAAGCCGCCGCCGATGTCGAGGTACCGAATCTCGGTGGCTCCCATCGCCTTCGTCTGCTCGTAGAGCTCGAGCAGGCGCACGAGCCCGTCGCGATACGGCTCGAGCTGGAAGACCTGCGATCCGATATGCATGTCGAGCCCGCGCAGCGCGATATTCGGCATCGCGAGCGCGCGGCGCGCGGCGTCGAGTGCCTCGTCGAACGGGATGCCGAACTTGTTGCCGCGCTCACCCGTGCGTGTATAGTGATGCGGCGTATCGACCTTCACCTCCGGGTTCACGCGCAACGCGATCGGCGCCCGCAACCCCATATCGCCCGCGATCTCGTTCAGCTGCTCGAGCTCGAAGAACGACTCGACGTTGAACATGAGAATGCCCTCGGCGAGCGCCTCACGCAGTTCCTGCGGTGACTTCCCGACTCCGCTGAACACGATAGCGTCCGCGCTAACTCCCGCCTGCCGCGCTCGGAACAGCTCCCCGCCGGAGACTATGTCGACGCCGGCGCCACGCTCCTGCAGGAGGCGCAGCACGGCAAGATTGGCGTTCGCCTTCATGCTGTAGTGCAGTCGATGCCGCACCGGCGACAGCGCATGGTCCAGCGCGTCGTACTGATCGCGGATCGCACGCGTGCTGTAGACGTACGCCGGGGTTCCGACAGCGTCGGCGATCGCTTCGAGCGAGACGCCCTCGCACACGAGCTCGCCGCCCGCGGTGCGGGAGAATCCCGACGGTGTCAGTATGCCTTGGCCCACAGTGCCTCGACGGTGGACGGTTTGCCGCACTTGAGGCACGTGGTCGCGGGCTCCGAGGAGCGGAACTCCTCATCCGGAAGCACGCGGATCGTGGCCTTCGTCTCTTCCTTGATCTGTCGCTCACACTCTTCGCTGCCACACCACCCGGCGTAGACGAACGCGCCGTCGCCTTCCATCACTTCGACGAAACGCGCCCAGGTGATCTCGCCGCGGATGCTGTTCGCCTCGCGCCGATCGCGTGCGGCGACGAGCATCTCGTCCTGCATCTTCTCGAGCAGCACCTCGGCGTCCTCGCCCACCGTGTCGAGAGACACGGTTTCCTTGGTACCGGTATCTCGTCGCACGAGCACGCACTGATTCGCATCCACATCGCGCGGACCGAGCTCGAGTCTGAGCGGCACACCGCGCAGCTCCCACTCATAGTACTTCGCGCCGGGTTTCATGTTGTCGCGCGCGTCGAGATGCACGCGAAGCCGGTTCGGCTCGCGGCGCTCCCACGCGGTGAGCGACGTCTGCAGCTTGCGTGCGGCCTCGAGCACGCGCGCCTTGTCCTCGTCCGTGCGCCAGATCGGAACGATCACGAGCTCCGTGGGCGCGAGCAGCGGCGGCACGCGAATCCCCTTGTCGTCGCCGTGCGTCATCACGAGACCGCCGATGAGACGCGTCGACACGCCCCAGCTCGTGTTCCACGCGAACTCCTCACCGCCCGTCTCCGTCTGATACTTGAGCTCGAACACCTTCGAGAAGTTCTGCCCGAGATTGTGCGAGGTGCCCGCCTGGAGCGCCTTGTTGTCCTGCATCATGGCCTCGCACGAGTACGTGCGCAGCGCTCCGGCGAAGCGCTCCGAGTTCGTCTTCTGCCCGGTGATCACGGGCATCGCCATGTAGCCTTCCATGAAATCGCGGTAGATGCCCACCATCCGTCGCGTTTCCTCCTCGGCCTCATCGTGCGTCGCATGCGCCGTGTGCCCCTCCTGCCAGAGGAACTCGAGCGTGCGCAGAAAGAGCCGCGTCCGCATCTCCCAGCGTACGACGTTCGCCCACTGGTTGATGAGCAGCGGGAGGTCGCGATAGCTCTGCACCCACTTGGCGAACATCGCGTAGATGATCGTCTCGGACGTCGGACGGATGACCAGCGGCTCCTCGAGCTCCTTGCCACCACCGTGCGTGACGACCGCGAGCTCGGGTGCGAACCCTTCGACATGCTCGGCCTCCTTGCTGAGGAAGCTCTGCGGTATGAGCAGCGGGAAGTACGCATTGCGATGTCCCGTCGCCTTGAACATCTCGTCGAGCGCGCGCTGCATGCGCTCCCAGATGCCGTAGCCATCGGGCCGGATGACCATGCAACCGCGCACCGGCGAGTAGTCGGCGAGCTCCGCGCGCAACACCACCTCGTTGTACCATGCGCTGAAATCAGCCTTTCGTGTCGTCAGCTTCGTGTCGTCAGCCATTGCTTCCGTGTGTAATGAACCCGCTCATCCTTCCTCGAGCCACGCGTCGAGCAGCACCTTCCGCTCGGTCTTCTCATCCATGCGCCGCACCATCGCTTCGCCGGATCCCAGCTCCGGAGTCGCGACGACCACCGTGTGCAGCGCGCCCGCCGCGTATGCTGCCTTGAGCTGCCGCGCGAGCTTCTGATTGCCCAGCGCGTACTCGACGCTGCGCCCGCGCGCGCGAAGCTTCGCCGCAACGCCCATCGCATCCTCGACGCCACCCGACTCACCGTACGCCACCCAGACATCGACGGTCGGCTCCGCCGCCGGCATCTTCCCGCGCACGCGCAGCAGCTCGCCGAGCACGACGTCGCCCAGCCCGAAGCCGAGCGCCGGAAGGCTGACGCCGCCGAGCGATGCGAGCAGCGTGTCATAGCGCCCGCCGCCGCAGATTGCGCGCAGCTCGCCCTTCGCGTCGAACAGCTCGAAGACGATCCCGGTGTAGTACGCGAGCCCGCGTACGATGGAGAGATCAAGCCGGACCCAGTCGCGCACGCCCAGCGAGTCGAGATGGTCGAGGTAGCGTCGCAGCGCGTCCCACTCTTCGCTGGCACCAGCCGCCTGCACGAGTTGCGTGAACGCCGCTTCGTCCGCTGTCGCGCCTGCAAGCGCGAAGAGCTCCGAAGCAGCGTGAGCGCTGATGCCGGCGGTCGAGAGCCGCTGCTCCAGCACGTCTCGCGGATCGCGATCGAGCTTGTCGAGCGCCGCGTACGCCGCCGGCAGCTGCGCTTCCGTGATCCCGATACCGCCTAGCAGCGCATTGAGCAGCCGCCGGTCCGATACGCGGGCGACCACATCGTCGCTCGTCAGCCCGAACACGCGCATCACGTCGATCGCGGACGCAAGCAACTCGGCGTCGGCGCTCACATCCGCCTCGCCGATGATGTCCATGTTCAGCTGGAAGTGCTCGCGGAGTCTGCCGCGCTGCGCGCGCTCGTAGCGAAAGAGCTGCGGGATCGAGAACCAGCGCACCGGCTTGCGCATCGCGTTCGCGCGCGCCGCCACCATGCGCGCCAGCGTTGGCGTCATCTCCGGACGCAGCGCGATCTCGCGGCCGCCCTTGTCGGTGAAGTTGTAAAGCTGATCGACGATCTCGGCGCCGCTCTTCTTCGTGTAGAGATCGAGCGGTTCGAGCGGTGGACCGTCGTATTCGACGAAGCCATAGCGGCGCGCGACGTCGCGCCAACCCCGGAAGATATATGACCGCTCCGCGAGCTCCGTCGGATAGAAGTCGCGAAAACCTGGTAGCGCGGCGGGGGACATCAAAGGAATCTACGCATCGAGCGGAGACACCTGCAAGCGCGCCATGGCGTCGCCGACAGTGTGAAAAGAGCCCGTGATCAGCGTCGTTCCCTCACCCGTGCGCGCGTCGGTGAGTGCGCGGTCGAAGTCCGCCTCCGCCCTCGCCTTCCACCCGTGCTCGACTGCGAACTCACGCGCCTCCTCCAACGGCCAGGCGCGGTCCGCCGGCACGCTCGGGGGCGACGCCAGCACGAATCGGTCGACGAAGGGGGCGAGCGTGATCATCATCGCCTTCCAGTCCTTGTCGCGAAGCGCCGTCATCAAACACGTAAGCGGACGCGCGGGCTGCACGGCCTCGAGTGTCTCACAGAGCACTGCACAGCCGGCCGGGTTGTGCGCAACGTCGAAGATGATCGAGCCGAAGCTCTGGAAGCGCCCCGCGATGCGCACGCGGTCGAGCGCCGCTTGCGGATGCAGCGCGGCAGCGGCGTACGGCGGACCCGCGCACTCGATCATCGAGAGCGCCGTCGCCGCGTTCATCGCCTGGTGCCGGCCGATGAGCGGTGTCCGGAGCCGCTGCTCGCCGCGCTCCGTGCGCAACAGGAAGCTCGTTCCCGCGAGCGATACCGAGATCCCCGACACCGTCCACTCGTCCGCCACGGGACGCACGGGTGCGGCGCCGGCTTCGTACGCGAGCTCGACGAGATACGCACGCAGCTTCGGATCGCTCTCGCCGATGATCGCCGGCACGCCTCGCTTGAAGATCCCCGCCTTCTCACGCGCGATCAGCTCGAGAGTATCGCCGAGATACTGCACGTGGTCGATGCCGATGGACGAGACGCCCGAGGCGACGGGCATGATCACGTTCGTGCTATCGAGCCGTCCGCCGAGTCCTACCTCGATCACCGCCACATCCACCTTCTCGCGTACGAAGTGATCGAAGGCCATCGCCGTCGTCGCCTCGAAGAACGTCGCACCGAGACGTTCGACGTCCGGTGTCCACCGCTCGATGAAGCTCACGACATCGTCCTCGCTCATCGGCACGCCGTTTACCGCGATGCGCTCGCGAAAATCGATGAGATGCGGCGACGTGTACTTGCCGACACGAAGCCCGAGTCCGCGCAGCAGCGCCTCGAGCGTGCTGATGACGCTTCCCTTCCCGTTCGTTCCCGCCACATGGAATGCAGGAACGCGCGTGTGCGGATCGCCGATCAGCGACAGCAGCTCGATGGTGCGCTCGAGCCCCATCTTCCATCCACCCGACACGCGCGCGAAGAGATAGTCCAGCGCGGTTGCGTAGCGGGACGTTTCGGATGACTCGTTCATTTGCGTCAAACTAGCACTATCCGACGACACGTACCGAGGGCCGCCGCGGAAGTCGAGCCTCGGTCAGGGCGATACCCAGCTCGTCGCGGCAGGCTGCCCGCTCATGTGTCGCAGCAGTCCGCCAACGGAGCTCTTCAGATCGCGCCTGTGCGAGACGACGTCGAGCATCCCGTGGTCGAGCAGAAACTCCGCCGTCTGGAATCCTTCGGGGAGATCCTGCCCGATCGTCTGCTTGATCACGCGCGGCCCGGCGAACCCGATGACGGCCCCCGGCTCCGCCACGATCGCATCGCCAAGCATCGCGAAGCTCGCGCTCACGCCGCCGGTCGTGGGATTCGTGAGTATCGAGACGTAGGGAATGCGTCGCTCCGCCAGCTGTGCGAGCAACGCCGATGTCTTCGCCATCTGCATGAGCGAGAGCACCCCCTCCTGCATGCGCGCGCCCCCGGACGCCGAGATGAGCACCAGCGGATATTTGCGCTCCAGCGAGCGCTGGCCTAGACGGGCGATCTTGGCACCGACGACAGAGCCCATCGAGCCGCCCATGAAGGCGAAGTCCATGACGCCGAGGTTGATCGGCATTCCCCCGAGATTTCCGGAGACGGACATCAGCGCGTCGTAGTCGCCGGCATTGGCAAGCGCCTTCTTGAGACGCGCCGGATACTCCGGAAAGGAGAGCGGGTCGACTGATCGAATGTCCACATCGAGCTCGTCATAGCTGTTGTCGTCGAGCAACAGATTGACGTAATCCACGGCACGAATGCGACGGTGAAAGTCGCAGTTCGGACAGACGTTGAGATTGCGGATGAACTTCTCTCGGAGATCCGTGTGCCCGCACGCCTCGCACTTCTCCCAGGCATCAGGCGGAATCTCAAGTTTTTCGCGTCGCGGCTGCCTGGGCTTCCGCTCTTTACGAAACCATGCCATTCGGGAAATCTGGCCGCCTGGTCAGCTTCGGGCAAGCTGAGCAGTTAGGTCACATCGCCCCTACGAAAGGACTAGATCGCGAGCGCTCCCACGCGCCCGCCGCGCCCTTCGCTCGAGATGCGCATCATGAGTCCGATCGACAGCCAGCACGCGAGCATGAACGATCCGCCGTAGCTGAAGAACGGGAGCGGAATGCCCGTGATCGGCATGAGGTTCAACGTCATACCGACGTTCACCGTTACGTGCACGAGCCAACTCGCCGCGAGGCCGAAGGCGACGAGACTCCCGAACGAGTCATTCGCGTTCGACGCCGTGCGCACGGCGCGCAGTATCAGAAACAGAAAGAGCGACAGCGCGACGGTGACGCCGAGCAAGCCGAGCTCCTCGCCGACGACCGCGAAGATGAAGTCAGTGTGCTGTTCGGGAAGGAAGGCAAGTCGTTTCTGCGTGCCGCCGAGGAATCCCTTCCCAATCCAGCCGCCCGAGCCGATCGCGACCTGGGACTGGATGACATGCCATCCGGAGTTGCGCGGATCGATCGAGGGATCGAGAAAGACCTGCAGACGATGCCGTTGATACGGCGCGAGTCGTTCCCAGAGGATCGGCGCCAGCACGCCTATGAAGACGTTCGCGAGCATCAGCGTTACGCCCTCCCACATGTACGGGCGATACCAGAGTACGAGCGCGAGCAGCGCGAGGAACCACGCGCCCCAGAGACTCGTGTTGAACGCGAGCACGAGGCTGACCGCCGGCGACGCGATCAGGATGAGCAGCGGGAGCGGCACACCGCTCCAGAAGAGCATCGCGAAGAAGATTCCGATGAACACCATCCCGCTGCCGAGGTCCGGCTGCAGCATGATGAGCAGCCACGGAATGCCAACGACGACGGCCGGCTTCCACAGCTCGAGCAACGAGCGCGGCGCCTCTCGTCGCGCGCCGAGCTCGCGCGCAAGCATGAGTATCACGGCCACCTTCGCAAGCTCGGCCGGCTGCCCGAGTCGATGTCCGCCGATCACGAGCCAACTCTTGGAGCTCGCCGCATCGCCCGCACCGCCGCCGAATTTGAGCAGAAACAGCAGCAGCACGCAGGTGGCGATGTAGACCGGCAGCGCGGCCCATTCGAAGAATCGAACCGAGGCGCGACTCACAGCGTACGCGAGCGCGACCGACAGTATCACCCAGCGGATCTGCGCCGTCCATGCGTGCGTTGCAGCGGTCGGGATGTCGGTCTGGCCGGCAGAGTAGACCATCGCGACGCCGTAGCCCGAGAGCAGCAGCGCGACGAGGATGAGCGGATAGTCAGCGACGACGCGGCGCATCAGCCGTCGGTGTTGATGAGGGTGGTCGGTTCCACGTGCAAATACGATTGAATGATCTTCGAGGCAATGCGGGCGGCGCGCGTACCATGCCCCCCGAACTCGAGAAAGAGTGCAACGACGATCTTGGGATCGCCCGCCGGCGCGTAGCCGACAAACCAGGCGTGATTGTGCAGAGGGTCAATAGAGTTCTGCGCCGTTCCGGTCTTTCCCGCGAGCACGACACCCTCGATGCGGGCGCTCCCTGCCGTTCCATTCGTGACCACGCCCGCCAGCGCCGCGCGCAGTCCCGAGAGTTGCTCCGGTGTCAGCTGGAGTATCTGCGTGCGAACGGGTTTGTCGCGAACGACCTCCGGAGTCGCGGCGCTTCCATCTGTCGCGAGCGCGGTATAGAAGCGCGCCATGTTCACGATCGTCTGCGAGTTCTCGCCTTGTCCAATCGACAGATTGAGCACGACGGCCTGACTCCACCCGTTCTTTCCGTACTTCCGATTGTAGTAGTCGACGACATCGCCGTACGGGAAAATCGGTCTCGCCTCGGCCGGCAGATCGATCGCCGTCTTCTCGCGGGCACCAAGCTTGAGGCCGCCGGCGACGAGATTCGACAATCCGATCTTCAGTCCGAGCTGATAGAAATACACGTCGCACGATTTCTCGATCGCTTCGGCGAGCGTGAGACTGCCATGACCCTTCGGCTCCCAGCAGTGGAAGTAGCGGTTGCCGAACTGAAAGCCGCCGGTGCACGCGACGGGCATGCGGTCGTCGAGCTTCACGAGCCCGCGCTGCAGCGCAACGGCCGCCGTCGCGAGCTTCCACGTCGATCCCGGCGGATACGTTCCCTGCGTCACCTTGTTGAACAGCGGGCGGCGCGGGTCGGCGTTGAGAGACTTCCAGAGCTCCGGTGGAATTCCGCCCACAAAGCGATTCGGGTCGTAGCTCGGCGCCGAGTACATCGCGAGCACGCCACCCGTCTTCGGGTCGATCGCGATTGCGCCGCCTTGCAGCGAGTCGCTGAAGATCCCCGCCATGAA
>JBDTJH010000173.1:0-6298 GCA_039935955.1 Gemmatimonadaceae bacterium | reverse complement strand
ACATCGATACGGACCTTCGCGGCATCGGCGCCCATCTTCATGATGGAACCCTTGCCACAGCTCTTCTCGATCTGCGCGATCGCCAGATTCAGCGCTTTCTTCTTTTCTTCCTGTCCTGTGGAGACAGCCATGCGGTCACCCAACCCGTGAAATCGTGAGACTGCCGAATCTGGCCTGGCGATAGAAAATCTACCGTCGGGGCTCCCTAATACCACTGCCCGAACAAACTACGAAACCCCCTCCCCACTGTCAACCGGCGGATCGGGCCGTAAATGCGTTCTCGACGTGACTGATCCGAACCCGATCGCCAGCTATCAACACCCCGACAACGTCAAATCGAAACGCCTGTTCCTCGCCCCCGTACCGCGCGATCCACACCGCGGCCGAACGGCAGAGCTCACGTTGCTTGCGCCAGGTCACTGCTTCTACCGGATGGCCAAAGGCCTCGCCTCGTCGAGTTTTGACCTCGATGAAGGCCACAACCCCGCTTCGCTCCGCTACGAGGTCGAGGTCCCTGTGCCCGTTCCGGAAGCGGCGATCCAGTATTCGCCACCCTTTCTGCGCTAGCCAGATGGCTGCGATCCGCTCGCCTTGCTCTCCGAGCGCCTGCGACGCCGCCGTCATGAACGCAAAGATGCGGGCGCCCCCGTGGACGCCCGCATCGAAGCAATTCAACCCGCATCCCAGCCGCGCAATGGCGGCCGGGTGCCAAACTCAGGGCGTCACGGCTGCGGTGCCTGCCCTTCGCCGAGCAGCAACTCCACCTTGGCGGCCGCGATTCCAGAAACCGGCGTGTCCATCTTGAGCAGCACCTTGTCGCTCTTTCGAACCCACAGATGCTCCTGTGTATCGCCAACCTGAAGCGTCAAGGTCCAGGCTTCGAAGGATCCGTTGGGAACGAGGATCGAGTCCTGTCCCGTCACCCAGAGCTTGAGCTCGACGTGCGCCTGGTCGTGTGGTCCAACGAACTCCGTCGTCGCGCTTCCCTTGTATCCGAGCGCGAGCGGCAGCGACGCGAGCAGCGGCTCGATCCAGTAGATGTTGCCGATGAGATCGCGTTCGTTCTTCACCGCAACGCGAACGTTGCCGCCGCTGTCGCCTTCGAAGCTGGTGATGATGCTGTCGCGGGTGTAGTGCGTCGTGATGTTTTCGTCGGCCGTATGGACGACACGGTGCACGGGCTCGAGAGACCCCTTCGCCACGTAGAGCGATTCTGCCAGCTGGAGCGTGTTGATCAGACGCGACTCTGCGAGGAGCCACGCCGGCTTCCCATCATACGTCGTTTCGCTGAGCTCGAGTGTGCGCCAGCCAAGTCGGTGCGCCTGCCCCTGCGAGAAGATGCGCGCGACGTACGTGCGCTTGAACGGCTTCAGCACGGCCGCTGACGGTGCCACGAGCACCGGATTCGCAGGCCCCGCAGCCATCGCAGAATTCATCGCGGGCGCCGGAGCCAGGTCGGCGGCGGGCTTCATGCCGTGCGAGCATGCCGAGATCACGCCGGCGCACAACGCTGCCATTCCAACAATCCAGCCATTCTTTCGAGCCGTCACGATTCCCCCATAAGTGGCAATCCGCTTGGCCGCGCTTGCAGACGCGCCGCGGAAGTTGATTTGAAAGTCGAGATCAGGAACAACAGCGACGGCCGTGAAAAGCGACAAGAAACGGAAAACGGCACGGATTAAACGGACAAGAACATTTGCCGTTTCCGTTCGCGTCCGTGCTTTTTACGTTTGTGTCCGTAGTGCAAATCGTTGATGCTTGAGCGATTAGTTCGCCGGACCGCAGATTCGATCGATGTCATCCAACCCTACGAGTACCTCGCGCGCCTTGGATCCATCGGCGGGGCCCAGGATGCCGGCCTCCTGCAGCTGGTCGATAATGCGCGCCGCTCGGCCGTAGCCGACCTTGAGCCTTCGCTGCAGCAGCGACGTCGAGCCCAGCTGGTTCTGCACCACCACCTCGGCCGCCTCGCGGAAGAGCTTGTCGCGCTCACCTGCAATTTCCGCGTCGCTCGCGTCCGTCGTCGCGACCGCCTCGCGCTTTCGCATCTCCTCGAGGATGTCCGACTCGTGAGACACCGGCTCCTCGATAATGAGCCCTTCGGACTCGAGGACGCGCTTCCGTTCGGCCTTCTTCCCCTCGTACCACCCCATCAACGCCTCGGTGTCCTCCGAGGAAATGTACGCGCCCTGAAGACGTGCGGCCTCGGACTTCCCCGGCGGAATGAAGAGCATGTCGCCATTGCCGAGCAGCGACTCCGCGCCCATGCCATCGATGATCGTGCGGGAGTCTACCTGCGATGCGACGCGAAAGGCGATGCGGCTCGGGAAGTTCGCCTTGATCAATCCGGTGATGACGTTGACGCTCGGCCGCTGCGTCGCAAGCAGGAGATGAATGCCGATCGCACGCGCTTTCTGCGCCAGACGCGCGAGTGGTGGCTCGACCTCGCCCTGCACCGTCATCATCAGATCCGCCAGCTCGTCGATCACGACGACGATGTACGGGAGATGCTTTCCCGTGTACTCCGTGTTCTCGAAGGCGACGTCCTTGCGCGTCGCCACCTTCAGCTTGTCGCCGTTTTTGAGGCGTCGATTGAAGTCCTGGATGTTGCGGCAGCCGTTCGCGGCGAGGAGTTCGTAGCGCTCCTGCATCTCCATCTCGGCCCACTTGAGCACCGAGGCCGCATCGCGGCTGTCGGTGATCACCTTGTGGCGCAGATGCGGGAGCGTGTTGTACACTGAGAGCTCGACCATCTTCGGGTCGACCATCAGGAAGCGCAGCGTCTTCGGCGTGTGCTTGTAGACGAGGCTCGTGATGACCGTGTTCACGCACACCGATTTTCCCGAGCCCGTCGCGCCGGCGATGAGCAGGTGCGGCATCTTCGCGAGATCGGCGATCACCGGCTGCCCCTCGAGATCCTTGCCGAGCGCGATGGGAAGCGCGGCGCGCGCGTTCTTGAACTCAGGACTTTCGAGCAGCTCGCGGAAGGCGACGATCTCCGACGTCGGATTCGGAACCTCGACGCCGACGGCGCCGCGTCCCGGAATCGGCGCCACGATGCGGATGCTCGCCGCGCGCATCGCGAGGGCGAGATCGTTCGAGAGATTCGCGATCTGCCGCACCTTCACTCCGGGCGCGGGTTCGACCTCGAACTGCGTCACTACGGGTCCCGTCGTGCGCCCGACGATCTCGGCTTCGACGCGGAAGGTGCGGAGCGCGTCGGTGAGCTTTACGCCCATCGCGTCGAGCTCCTTCTTGCCGAACTCCGGATTGCGCGGTGCAGCGGGCGTAAGGAGCTCGGGCGGGGGAAGCTCGTCGTCGCCGATCAACCCTTCGTCGGTGGCGTCGATGGCCGCGGCGATGCGCTCGTCCTGCTCGAGACTTAGATCCGCGCGACTCTTCTTTCGCTTCTTCCCTCGCGCGCCGTCGTCGCCCATGTCGCCGGCGGTCTCCTGCATCAGCGTCGGGTCGACCTGCGGCATCTCTTCCGGCGGCGGCTCCAGCAGCGCAGCGGGAACGACCAGCGGATCGATCTCCTTCCGCTTCTTGCGCCCCTTCGCGACTACCTCCGCCGCCACCGGCTCGAACACTTCCGGCCGCTGCACGCGCACGCCGATCAGTACGCGGATCGGATTCCACGCCAGCGTGAGCACCGTGAGTCCGCACAGCAGCATCGAGACGACCAGCCACGCGCCGACCGGCCCGAAGAACGCATACAGATAATAGGCGACGAACGATCCCCACACGCCGTCGGCGACGGACAGAATGCGCTCGCCGTGCTCGACGCCAAGCCCGCACGCGATGGGCAGGAGCACGACCAGCCCCGCGAGAAAGAGCATCCACGAGCGGTCGGTGTCCGAGCGCATCCGATCGAAGAGGCGGAGCGCGTGCACCGCGGGCACGAGTGGGAGCAGGAGCGTCGCGGGTACGCCCAGCAGCGTAAACAGCCCATAGCGGAGGCATGAGCCGACGGGACCCATCAGCCCGCGCGCTTCGAGACAGGAGCTCGTCACCGACTCGCCCGCGCCGACCAGAATCGTGGCGGCGAGGAAGAGCGCGAAGATCAGCAGCACGACGCCGGTGAGCTCCCGCTTGAGGCGCCCTTCCATGAGCTGCTAGCGCTCCCGGTCTGGGCCGAGCAGCGTGATCTGCCGATCCTGGAAGATCGGGATTACGGGATACGAGTCGATCTTCGCGCAATCCTCGAGGTCCTTCGCGAAGCCTGCATCCGCGAGCGCCTGCCCGGCCTCGGAATCCGCGAACAGCTGATCGAGCCGATCTCCATACTTGCGATCGATGACCGTCGACGCGAAGGCGCCGTCGCCGATTTCGATCTTCGAGAGCCGCTTCGCGATCGCGCGCACGTAGCGCCCCGCGCACGCGGCATCCTCGAGCGAAAAGAGCTTATCGCGCCCCGCGCAGATGATCGTGATGTCGGTTCCCGCGCGCGCGGCGGTGCGCATGAGCACCGACACCGCCTCGAGATTCACGTACGACGCGACGACGACATCGCGCGCCGTCTGCAGCCCGACCATGGCGGCGGTGCCGTTCGTAGTGGTCAGCAGCACGGTCTTCCCCTCGACCGCCTCGCGCGTGAACTCGGCCGGCGAGTTCCCGAGATCGAAGCCGGGGACCATCAGCATTTTCCGCTCGCCGGCGAGGCGCACCTCGCCCTTGTCGAACTGCTTCGCGCGCGTGATGACCTCGTCCGCGCTCTCGAGCGGCACGATGTTGCGCGCGCCGTTGCCGAGCGCGAACGCGATGCTCGTCGACGCGCGCAGCACGTCGATGACGGCGACGACGCGCCCGGCGATCAGCGCGGGCATGGCGGTGGTGGGACCAAAGACTACATCAATGCGCATTACGGCTCCCGCAGCAGATCGCTCTCGCGCTCCAGAAATTTCGTGTCGACCTCGCCGGCCTGGAACCGCGGATTCTGCATCACGCGGCCGAGAAAGGGAACGGTCGTCGTGACGCCTTCGACGATGAAGAAATCGAGGGCGATCTGCATCCGCTTGATCGCTTCCATGCGGGTGCTCCCCTGGCAGATCAGCTTCGCCAGGAGCGAATCGTAATACGGGGGGACCGTGTAGCCAGTATAAATGTGCGTATCGACCCGCACGCCGGGACCGCCGGGCGGATTGAAGACATCGATGCGCCCCGGCGACGGCTGGAAGTTCCGCGCGGGATCCTCGGCATTCACGCGCACCTCGATGACGTGGCCGCGCAACGGCGGCATCGATGTCACGCTCAGCTTCTCGCCCGCCGCGACGCGGATCTGCTCCTTCACGAGATCGACGCCTGTGATCATCTCCGTCACGGGATGCTCGACCTGAATGCGCGTGTTCATCTCCATGAAGTAGTACGACCCGTCGGTGTCGAGGAGCATCTCGATCGTCCCGGCGCCCACATACTCGATGGCCTTCGCACCGCGCACGGCGTCGTCACCCATGCGCTGGCGCAAATCCGGGGTCATCGCGGGGCTCGGCGATTCTTCGATGAGCTTCTGGTGCCGCCGCTGCACCGAGCAATCGCGCTCGCCGAGATGGATGATGTTGCCGTGCGAGTCGCCGAGGATCTGGAACTCGATGTGGCGAGGCCGCGCGAGATACTTCTCGACGTACACCTCATCGCTCCCGAACGCCGAGAGCGCCTCCGAGCGCGCGAGCTGGAAGGCGCGCGCGAAATCCTCGGGGTCGTTGGCGACGCGCATCCCTTTCCCGCCACCGCCGGCCGCCGCCTTGATGATGACGGGGAAGCCGATGTCGCGCGCAAAGCCGAGCGCCTCGTCGACATCCTCGACGGGGCCTGGAGTACCAGGGATGATCGGCACGCCGACGCCGGCCATCGTCTTGCGCGCGGTGGCCTTGTCTCCCATGAGCCGAATCTGCGCGGCGGTGGGCCCGATGAACGTGATGTTGGACGCCGCGCATGTCTCGGCGAATTCCGCATTCTCGGCGAGGAAGCCGTAGCCGGGGTGAATCGCATCGGCGCCGGTAATCTCGGCGGCGGCGATCAGGCGCGGAATCTTGAGATACGACTCACGCGCCGGCGCCGGGCCGATGCAGACGTCATCGTCGGCGAAGCGGACGTGCAGCGACTCGCGATCGGCCTCCGAATAGACAGCGACGGTCTGAATGTCGAGCTCGCGGCAGGCGCGTATGATCCGAAGCGCGATCTCGCCGCGATTGGCGATCAGGACTTTCTTGAACATCAGTTGGTGTACCCGGCGTGGCGGCGCGAATGGCCAGCCGTGCTGTCAGCCATCGCCATCGCGTTGAAAGTCGTCCCAGCTCGT
>JBDTJH010000172.1:0-19101 GCA_039935955.1 Gemmatimonadaceae bacterium | reverse complement strand
ATCGACCGGCCCGAGCCGCGCCACCAGCGATCGCTTGTCGATCTGTTTCACCGTCTCCCAGCCGACGCCGAACCATGTCGCGACATGCTTGATGGGGAGCACCTGTGCCAGGCGAGCAATCGCCTCCGCCAGCTTGGTCGTCATGCGCTGATACCGATCCAGCCACGGCACCGCTTCCACCGTCGGTCCGCAGCGCGGGCATTCGAGCCGGGCGCGCGGGAAGACCAGCCAGGTCTCCGCCTCCATGATCGGCAAATCACGCACCCGCCGCTCCGACACATCGTGCATTGCCTCGACAATCTCCCCGCATCCACTGCAGCGCTTCGGCGCCCCACGAACCGGCCGTAGCTTCAGAACGATCTCCGGGATCGGATGGGTTTCGGTCGCTGCCGTGCGCTCCACTCCGATCAGCTCAAACCCGTCCCAGCCACCCAGCAACGCCGTGATCTCCTCGTATGCCATCGGCTTCCTCCGCTGCCGCTAGCATGCACCCGAAAGCGAGCACTGTCACCCCAAATTCCCTAAATTCCGCGAAGAACCAAAAAAAAGCGACGGCCCTCTTCGCCAAGGAGCGGCGATGAGATTCGTCTTCATCCAGAAGCACACCCGCATTTGGCGCATCACCACGATGTGCCGGGTGTTGGAGGTGTCGAGGGCCGGGTACTACGCGTGGCGTGCGCGACCGCTCTGCGAGCGCGTGAAGACCGATCGGGTCCTCACGGCCAAGATTCGAGAGATCCACGATCAGGTGAAGCACCGCTTCGGCAGCCCGCGCGTGCGGATGGAGCTCCAGGCGCTTGGCTTCTGCGCAGGCAAGCATCGGGTCGCGCGGCTCATGCGCGAGGCGGGGGTCCGCGCGACTCCGCGTCGGCGCTTTCGCGTGACTACGGACTCCACGCACCAGTACCCGGTCGTGCCGAACCTCGTCCAGCGCCAGTTCGCGGTCGCGCACTACGCCGTGAACCAGACATGGGTCGCCGACATCACATTATCCCGACGGGGGAAGGCTGGCTCTATCTCGCAGTGCTCTTGGACCTCGCCTTGCGCCGCGTCGTGGGGTGGGCGCTGCGGACCCGCCTCACGCAGGAGCTCACCCTGAGCGCCCTGCGCATGGCCCTCCTGCATCGCCGCGCGCGCGGCGTGATGCATCACTCCGACCGCGGAGGGCAGTACGCGAGCCACGCCTCTCACGACCACTTACGCAGCGCCGACGGCATGCCGAGCATGAGTCGCGCGAGCGATTGCTGGGACAGTGCGGTCGTCGAGAGCTTCTTCGGCACCCTCACGAAGGAACTCCTCGGTGATCGCCCCTTTCCCACGCGCGAGACCGCGCGTCGCGAGCTCGTGGAGTTTATTGAGATCTGGTACAACCGGCGCCGGCGGCACTCAAGCTTGGCTACCGCACACCGGTCGAATACGAATCCCAGATGGTTCGAGTCAGTTAACCTTGCTGTCTACGAAATCGGGGGAAGTTCATTGACGCTGGGAGGCGGTGATGCGGATTCGAGTTTGTTTGTTTGGTTTTGCCGCCGCGTTCGCAACTGGCGGCGCGTATGCGCAAGCACTCGCGGTGCCTGCGATTGGCGCGGCGCCTTCGCTCCATTCGCTCGGATCTGAAGCCGAGCTTCAGTCCTATCTCGAGCGGGTGGTATCACTTGCCGCCGACGCGCAAGCGCGAGAGGACTCCGGTTGGGGTGCGCTCTGCGGATCAACGTTCAGAGTGACGCATCAATGGACCGGTGGATCGACATCGCCTTCGTCCGCGTCATTGATCATCCGGGCGATCGTCACCGACACAAGTGGAGTCCCCGTTTCCGGCGCGCAACTCAATGTTGACGATTCACGCGCAGGAGCCACAACCGGAGCGAAGGGCGAGGCGACTCTCACCGTCGGGGCCGAGAAGATCTCGAAATCTCGCCGGGTAACGCTGACAGCACGGGGGCAGAGCTACACCTACCGCGCTGGACACTTCAAGGCGCTTCCTGGAGATACCGTCGACGTCGAACTGTCCCTGTGTCACAACTCTCTGGTGCTCCACCAGTCTGTGGGCACAACAGGTGGGTCATCCGGAGCCTCGAAGAATTCTGACAATCCCGAGCAGGCGGGCGTCGACGCCGGGGACGACGTGCGATTGGTCGGCCGCTTTCTCGTGATCCTTCGTCGTGGTCGCCTGTTCTCATTCGACCTGGGCACCGAAGACAAGCAACATCAGGCGCTGCGACTAGTCGGGTTCATGACGGCGTTCGACCCAGGTTCGAGTCCCGCGTCGATGCGCTACGACAAGTTCGTAGTGCGAGGAAACCAGATCGTAGTTCTCGGCTACGGTATCGCCGGCGGCGGACTGGAGATCCATCGATTCCGCATAAGCGATGACGGCGTGCTGCGCCGCGATGGAACGCATCAGCTTCGCGTCGACTGCGCCTATACCAAGTGTGTGGCGCGCCTCGCCGGGGACAAGCTCATTTTGTTCGCGTCATTTCCGGTCAACCTGTCGGGCGAACAGCCCTTGGCTTCGCTGCCGGCCATGCGCAAATGGTCTCCCGACTCCAAGCCGTTCGATTTCCAATCTCTCGTCAGCCCTCAGCGGATTTTTCGATTTCCGAATGATTCGCTGATCGGTAGCAAGCCCTTTCTGAACTCGATCACAACGTGTGATTTGAGGCCGGTGGAGCTCACGTGCAAGGCGCGAGTGATCGTCGGACCACGCGACGAGGGATACCATCTTTCGGCTACCGCAGAATACGTCTGGATGCAGGAGGGAGATCATCCCAACCTTCTGCGATCGAGCGACGGGCCAATGGCTCTATTTCGAGTTCCCCTCTCCGACTCGACGCCGCGGGCGATTCGAATCGTCGGCGGTCCGTTCAACCAACTGTCGCTCCATGAGGATGTGAGGGGAACGCTGCATGTATTCGCGAGCGGCGACGCGTGGGTCGGACCGGCCACTTCCGCTGCCGGTGAGACCCGGGAGCCTGCGGCGCTGTTCAATCTTCGATTGGAAGACTTCGGCGACGGCACCCGAGACGCGCCCTCGTCCTCGCATCGAGCGTTGCCATTGCAGGCAGGATCCAATGTTGAAAGTCGCTTCATCGGGCGCTGGCTCCTGTATGCGATCGGCGGTCCGTACTACCGAAGCGATTCTACTTCGACAACGCTTTTCGCGGTGCCTGTCGACAGCGGCGCGGTACGTCGCATCGCTCTGCCGTATTACGTGGAGCGGATCGCTTCAAGGGATTACGAGGCGGTCGTCGTCGGTTCGGCAGGAGTGAACACGTTGCATTTTGTCGGTATCGGACTCTCGTCCCGGCTGTCGTTGAAGGGTCACTTCGCGCTCACGAATCCATCAGAGGAGGAGGGCGAACGAGACGAGTTCTTTTACGATGGAACCGATGCCAAGCGACGGTTTCTCGCAGTGCCAGGCAGAGGCTATGACAGATCGGATTCGACTCACTGGGTTCGCGGATCGACGGAAGTCGTATTTCTACGTACGTCAGCGCGTGGCTTCGCGAAGGTCGGTGCGCTGAGAATCACGCGCAGCACGCCGGAAGACGACAAGAGTCTGTCTGTCCCCACCGGCTGGTACGACGATTGGTATGGAAATGCGCGCGGCATGTTCGTCCGAGAACGAATCTTTGCTTTGATCGGCTACGAGCTGATCGAGGGGCAAGTGATCGGCGATCGGCTCATCGAGCGACAGCGCATCAACTTCATGCCGAATGATGACCAGGCGGGATGGAAGTGAGTCGCGTTGTCCGCGTCTACAATCCCTTCACAACCGCCGCTTCGAGATTCTGATCGCCGCCCAATCCGGTGTACACGATTTTCCCCACGCGATCCACCACCACCACGTACGATGTCGCGGGCACGGCGTACGCATCGGTCGCCGCGCCCTCCGCATCGAACAGCACCTGGTGCGTGAAGCCGTACTTCGTGATGTACTTCTGCACTCGCTCCGGCGACTCGTTTACGGAAACCGCCACCGAGACGAACGTCACCTTCCCCTGATACTTCTTCACCAGCGTCTGGATCTGCGGCTCGAGCTCCTTGCAGTTGCCACACCACAGCGCCCAGAACTCGAGCACCACCGGCCCCTTCCCCAAATAGCTCGCGAGATCCACACGCTTCCCGTCGAGCGTCTGCACGCTCGCGCCAGGCGCCTTCGTGCCCACAGCGAGCCCCAGTGGATCCTGGGCCGGCAGCGCGCGTGCGAACATCAACGTCGTCATGCCAATTGCAACCACGAACGCCCACGCAGATCGAGATTTCACAGCAGCACCTGTCCCATTGTCACGAAGTAATACTCGGCCGCTCCAATCATCAGCAGCGCGAACAGTCGCTTCACCCACACCATCCACTGGCCCGCCTTCGGCAGTCGCGCGAGCGCACCCGAGAAGGTTCCGACCACGATCAGCAACGTCGTCATTCCGAGCGAGAACACGAACAGATAGATGAAGCCGAGCGTCGCGCTGTGCGTCGTGCCAACCCAGGTGAGCACGGCGGCCATCACCGGCGCCCCGCACGGCGCCGCAACGACGCCCGACGCCGCACCCATCCCGAACGCGCCGCCGAGCCCTCCACCGCTTCCCGCATCCGATGCTTTACGCATGACCCACGCCGGAATCGGCAGCGGCAGCGCGTCCAGCATCACGAGTGCGAACAGCAACAGCAGATTCCCCATCGCGAACAGGAGCCATGGATTCGTACTCACGGTTCCGAAGAGCGTTCCCGATAGCCCCGCGAGCACGCCGAGCAGCGCGTACACGAGTGCCAGTCCGATCGCGTAGCACAGCGTCAGCACGAACGGGCGCCACCGCGACCGCGCGCCGGTGCTCTCGCCGCCCACCAGCGCGACGGTGATCGGGATCATCGGATAGACGCACGGCGTCAGGCTCGTCAGCACTCCCGCACCGAACAGCAGCGGGAGTGCAAACAGCGGGCGAGAGAGATCTGGGGCGACCAAGATCAGGAAGACACAGTGAGCAACACCTTCCCCGTCGTCTTCCGCCCCTCCATGTCCTCGTGCGCCTTTCGAGCATCGGCGAGCGGATAGTCGTGCTCCGCGCGCACCTCGAGCTCACCCTTCGCCGCCCATCCGAACACGTCGCCAGCGCGTCGGAGCAGCTCCTCACGCGTCGACACGTAATTCGCTAAAGTCGGTCGCGTCAGAAACAACGATCCCTTCTGATTCAAAATCATCGGATCGATACTCGGCGCCGGCCCGCTCGAGGCTCCGAAGAGCACCATGTAGCCGCGCGGCTTGAGCGAGTCGAGGCTCTTCATAAACGTCGTCTTCCCCACCGAGTCGTACACCGCGCTCACGCCAACGCCGTCGGTGATCCGCCGCGCAGCCTCGTGAAAATCCTCCTTCGTGTAGAGCACGATCTCATCCGCGCCCGCCGCGCGCGCGAGTTGTGCTTTCTCCTCAGTCGACGTCGTCCCGATGATGCGCGCGCCGATCTTGTGCGCGATCTGGGTCGTCAACAGACCCACACCACCCGCGGCCGCATGAATCAGAATCCACTCACCCTTCTGCACACGATAGCAATCGGTGAGCAGATAGTGCGCAGTCATTCCCTGCAGCAGGAGCGCTGCCGCCGTCCGATCGTCGACACCATCCGGAATCGGCACGAGCCGCTGCGCCGGCAGCGCCACCAGCTCGGCGTACCCGCCCCTGATCATCACCCAGCCCACGCGGTCGCCCACCTTCACATCGGTCACGCCGCCGCCGAGTTGCTCGACGATCCCCACACCCTCGACGCCGGGGATGAAGGGGAGCGGATTCGGATACGTCCCCATTCGCTGATACACGTCCGTGAAGTTGACCCCCGCAACCTTCACGCGAACGAGCACCTCGCCCGCACCCGGTACCGGATCGGGGAGCTCGCCATACTCGAGCACCTCTGGACCACCATACCGCTTGACCTGAATCCCTTGCATCGAGTTGCTCCTGATCACTGGCTGCCCAATCGAGGGCCTATGTCTTGCGAAAGCTAGTCCGCGGTCGCCCGCGGCCGCGATTCGCATATCTTTCCACGCGCGTGTCTGCTCCGCGATCGGCGTTTTTCCCGAACTTCGTAAATGGCCTCCAACACAACCCGGCGACGCTCGACGAAGGTCACGACACCACGCCCACTAGCGCCGGTGGTGATCGAGTGCGTAGAGCCCGAGCTGGATTCGGGGCGCTACCCGGTCAAACGAATCGTCGGCGACAGCTTCGAGGTTCGGGCCGACATCCTGAAAGACGGCCACGACCTCATCGCTGCCCGCATCAAGTACAGCGGCCCCGCCGACGGCGAGTGGCACTTCGTCCCGATGTTCTACGATCGGAACTCCGACCAATGGATCGGCGGTTTCCGCGTCGATCGGGCAGGACGATGGACGTACACGGTCGAGTCGTGGACCGATCGCTTCGGCACCTGGCGCAGCGAGCTTCAGAAAAAAATCGGCGCGGGACACGACGTCTCCTCCGAGCTCCTCGAAGGCGCTGAGCTCATCGACGCCGCCGCCCGCCGCGCGCGATTTGGCGACGCGCGCAACGAGCTTCGCGCCGCGGCGCTCATCATTCGCGACCCGCGCATCTCCGGCGCCGAGCGCGTGGCTGCGGGGCTCGACGCGCAGCTGCACTCCTTGCTCGACGACAACTACGCGCCCCCCGACCTCACCTGCTACGTGCGCGAGCTCGAGGTGTGGGTGGATCGAGAGCGCGCGGCGTTTGCCTCGTGGTATGAGCTCTTTCCACGCTCGCAGACTACTGATGCCGATCGCCACGGCACCTTCCTGAGCACTGCGTTCGCGCTTCCACGCATCGCGGAGCTCGGCTTCGATGTCGTCTATCTCCCACCGATCCATCCGGTCGGCATCTCCGCGCGCAAAGGGCCGAACAACTCGCTCGCCGCGGGCCAGAACGATCCCGGCAGCCCGTGGGCCATCGGCAACGACGCCGGCGGCCACACCGCCGTCGAGCCGAAGCTCGGCACGATCGAAGACTTCGACACCCTCGTCGCCACCGCAACGGAGCTCGGCCTCGAGATCGCGCTCGACTACGCACTGCAGTGCTCACCCGATCATCCGTGGCTCGAGCAGCACCCCGAGTGGTTCTTCGTGCGCCCCGACGGCACGATCAAGTACGCCGAGAATCCGCCGAAGAAGTATCAGGACATCTATCCGCTCAATTTCTGGTGCGATGATCGCGAAGGGCTCTGGAACGCCTGTCGCGACATCCTTCTGTTCTGGATCGAGCACGGCGTGCACACCTTCCGCGTCGACAACCCGCACACGAAGCCGTTTGCGTTCTGGGAGTGGGTGATCGGAGAAATCCACGCGAAATATCCGCACGTCGTCTTTCTCGCCGAGGCGTTCACACGTCCGCGCACGATGAAGCTGCTCGCGAAGCTCGGTTTCTCCCAGTCGTACACATACTTCACGTGGAAGAACAGTTCGGTCGAGCTGCGCGACTGGTGGGCCGAGATGCACAATGAGCATTCGCTCGAATACATGCGCGGTAATCTCTTCGCGAGCACGCCGGACATTCTCCACGAATATCTACAGCGCTTCGGCCGTCCGGCCTTCCGCGTGCGCCTCCTGCTCGCGGCCACGATGTCGCCGCTCTATGGCATCTACAGCGGCTTCGAGCTGAGCGAGAACACCCCCGTGCGGCCGGGCAGCGAGGAATATCTCGACTCCGAGAAGTACCAGATCCGCGTGCGCGACTGGACTGCGCCCGGGAATCTCAATGCCGAGATCAAGCTCCTCAACGCCATCCGCCGCGACAACTCAGCCCTGCAGCGCATGGACAATCTCACCTTCCGCGACTCCGAAAATCCACAGGTTCTCTTCTTCACGAAGACGGCGCCCGGATGGCGGAACGACCTGCTCATCATCGCCAATCTCGATCCCGCGCGCGCGCAGGAGACGGTCGTCACCGGTCCCCTCGCCGAGCTCGGGCTCGACGGCGATACGCCGTATGTCGTCGAGGATCTGCTCACCGGCGCGCGCTATAGCTGGCGCGGCGCGCGTAATTATGTGCGACTCGATCCTAATCTTCAGCCGGGGCACATCCTCCGGCTTCAGCGCTGACTTCGCGCACTCCCCAACATCCGAGCGATGCCCGACCGATCCACGCCACCCATCTCCGCAAACGACCCGCTCTGGTACAAGGACGCGATTATCTACCAGACGCACGTCAAGGCGTTCCGCGACAGCAACGGCGATGGCTTCGGTGATTTTCCGGGACTGATTCAGAAGCTCGACTACATCCAGTCGCTCAACGTCAACACGCTCTGGATTCTGCCGTTCTACCCCTCGCCGCTGCGCGACGATGGCTACGACATCTCCGAGTACGAGTCGGTGCACCCGCAGTATGGCACGCTCGAGGACTTTCAGCGGCTGCTCGATGAGGCGCACGCGCGCGACATCCGCGTGATCACGGAGCTCGTCATCAACCACACGTCCGACCAGCACGCGTGGTTCCAGCGCGCACGCACCTCGCCGCGCGGATCGCCGGAGCGCGAGTGGTACGTGTGGACCGACGATCCGACGAAGTACAAGGACGCGCGCATCATCTTCACCGACACCGAGGTCTCGAACTGGAGCTGGGATCCGGTTGCCGAGCAGTTCTACTGGCATCGTTTCTTCAGCCATCAGCCCGATCTCAACTTCGACAACCCGGTCGTCGTCGACGCGGTGATCAGTGTGATGCGCTTCTGGCTCGATATGGGCGTCGACGGGATGCGCCTCGATGCGATCCCGTATCTCATCGAGCGGGACGGCACGAACTGCGAAAATCTTCCCGAGACACACGAGGTCCTGAAGAAGATTCGCGCGGCGCTCGACGCGGAGTACGAGAACAAGCTCCTGCTCGCCGAGGCCAACCAGTGGCCCTCCGATGTCATCCCGTACTTCGGCAACGGGAAGGAATGCCACATGGCGTTCCACTTTCCGCTCATGCCGCGCATGTACATGGCGATCCGCAAGGAGGACCGCAGCCCGATCGTCGAGATCCTTGCGCAGACGCCCGAGATCCCGGCCGATTGCCAGTGGGCGATCTTCCTCCGCAACCACGATGAGCTCACGCTCGAGATGGTGACGGATGAGGAGCGCGACTATATGTATCGCGAGTATGCGAGCCAGGCGCGGATGCGCATAAACGTCGGCATCCGCCGCCGTCTCGCGCCGCTGCTCGACAATGGTCGCCGCCAGATCGAGCTGATGAATGCGCTGCTCCTCACGATGCCCGGCACGCCGATCATCTACTACGGCGACGAGATCGGCATGGGCGACAACGTCTTCCTCGGCGATCGCAACGGCGTCCGCACGCCGATGCAGTGGAACGGCGGATGGAATGCCGGTTTCTCGGATGCAGACCAGCAGGCGCTCTACTTCCCGCTGATCGTGGATCCGCCGTACGGCTATCAGGGTGTGAACGTCGCTGCGCAGGAGCGCACGCAGACGTCGCTGCTCCGCTGGATGCGCCGGATCGTGAAAGTGCGCACCCAGCATCGCGCCTTTGGTCGCGGCACCTTCGAGATGCTCCTCCCCGAGAACCGCTCGGTGCTCGCTTATCTGCGCTCGTACGAGGGCGAGACGATCCTGTGCGTGAACAACCTCTCGCGCTTCGTACAGCCCGCGCGGATCAATCTGCATCGCTTCATCGGGATGGTGCCGGTGGAGATGATCGGCAACATCCGCTTCCCGCCCATCGCCGAGAATCCGTACCTCTTCGCGCTCGGGCCGCACAACTTCTACTGGTTCAAGCTCACTACCGCCGAAGAAGCGCCCGAACGGCGCGGGGAGGGGAGACGCTAACGCTGACGGTGGTGGGCGAGCTGGAAAACGCCCTCGCGCCGCACGCGCTCCGTTCCATCGATTCGGCGACGCTCGCCGCTTTCCTGCGCGATCGCCGCTGGTTCGGAGAAAAGACCCAGCCCTCGTTCGAGGCGCGGATCCTCGACGTGATTCCGGTGTCGGGTGAAGGGCAGCGGTGGGCCATCGCGCGCGTCGAGGTCACCCTCGAGGATGGCTCAATCGCGAGCTATCAGCTGCCGCTCGCCGTGCGCGAGCGCGAGATGAGTCGCGCACACGCACCCGCGGCAGTGCTCGCGCTCGTCGAGGGTGCGGTGGTGAAGGGGCTGCTCTTCGATGCGATCGACGACCCCGCCTTCCGCTCACGCATCGCGCGCGCACTCTCCGATGGCGAGCACTTCGAGGGCGATGGCGCATCGCTCCGCTCCGAGAAGGTCACGTCGCGCGGGCCGCGTCTCAGTGGCGCATCGCACGTGATCGGCGGAGAGCAGAGCAACAGCTCCATCATCTTCGGCGAGTCGGCGATCTTCAAGCTCTTCCGGCGCCTCGAGGGGGGTGAGAGCCCGGACGTCGAGATCGCGCGCTACCTCACCGCGCACACCGACTTCCGCCACACCCCCGAGCTCTATGCCGTGCTCGTGCTCGATCACGATGGCGAGCGCACGGTCGCGGGGATGCTCTCGCGCCTCGTCGTCGGCGCGATGGACGGATGGGCCCACGCCCTCGGCCGTGCGCGCGCGTACACGCACAGCGACGGCGACGTGAAGTCCGATCCGTTCGCGCCTGAAGCGAAGCAGCTCGGCAGGACCACCGCCGAGCTTCATCGCGCGCTCGCGACGCCCACCGATGATCCTGCCTTCGCGCCACGCGACGCGACCGCCGCCGACGTCGCGCGCTGGGCCGGCGCCGCGCGCCGCTCGGTGGAGCAGGGCTTCGATCTCCTCGACCGCGTCGCGCCCAAGCTCGATGCGCGCTCGCGCCCCCTCGCGATCGCGGTCGCCGGACGCCGCATCGATGCGCTCGCCAAGCTCGGCGAGATCGTCGACTCGCTCGGCGGCCCCGCCGCCGCGGGAGTGCTCTCGCGCCACCACGGCGATTACCACCTGGGCCAGGTGCTCCGCACCGAGCACGAGTGGATGATCATCGATTTCGAGGGCGAGCCCGTGCGCCCGCTCGCCGAGCGACGTGCGCTCAACAGCCCCGCGCGCGATGTCGCGGGGATGCTCCGATCGTTCGCGTACGCGGCTGCTACGGCGGCGTCGCACGACGATGCGGATCGCGAGCGCGCGGCGCAGTGGGAGGCGATGGTGCGCGCCGCGTTTCTCGACGGTTACGGCGACAATAGCGCGCCCGCGCTCATCGCCCTCTTCGAGCTCGAGAAGCTCTTCTACGAGCTCGCCTATGAGCTCAACAATCGCCCGACCTGGGCCTGGATTCCGCTGACGGGAATCGAGAAGCTGCTCGCATCGAGCGTCAGCTGACCTCGCCCGCTACGCATCTAACGCTCACATACGGCGCGACTCCACGTGCCGGCGCGACACACTTCGCGGTCTGGGCTCCCAATGCGCGTCAGCTCACGGTGCGCGTGCACACGGGCGCCGCTGCGGGAGAGCACACGCTCGCGCGCGACGAGCAGGGCGTCTTCACCGCGACCATCGACGGCGTGCATGCGGGCGATGACTACGCCTTCCGCATCGATGGCGGCGACGAGCGCCCCGATCCCGTCTCGCGCTCGCAGCCTCACGGCGTCCACGGCGCGTCGCGCGTAGTCGATCCCGCCGCCTTCGCGTGGACGGATCGCGAATGGAAGGGAATGGAGATGCCCGACTTCGTCATCTACGAGCTCCACACCGGCACCTTCACTCCCGAAGGCACCTTCGACGCGATCATCCCGCGACTCGCCGAACTGCGCGATCTCGGCATCACCGCGATCGAGCTCATGCCCGTCGCGCAGTTTCCAGGCGAGCGCAATTGGGGCTACGACGGCGTGCAGCTCTACGCGCCGCAGAACAGCTACGGCGGCTCCGACGCGCTCAAGCGCCTCGTCGATGCCGCGCATGCCGAGGGGCTCGCCGTCGTGCTCGACGTCGTCTATAACCACGTTGGTCCGGAGGGGAACTACCTCGCCGAATATGGGCCGTACTTCACGCACGTCTACCGCACGCCGTGGGGGCCCGCCGTGAACTACGACGGCGCCGGCAGCGACGAGGTACGCCGCTTCATCATCGAGAACGCCTGCTACTGGGTGCACGAGTTCCACATCGACGCACTTCGCCTCGACGCGGTGCACGGCATCTACGACTTCCGCGCCGTGCATCTCACCGAGGCGCTCACCGAGCAGGTCCACGCGACTGCGGACGCGCTCGGACGCCGCGTCGAGATCATCGCCGAGAGCGACCTCAATGATCCGCGCCTTCTGCGCCCCGTCGAACGCGGCGGATACGGCATGGACGCGCAGTGGAGCGATGATTTTCATCACGCGGTGCACGTCGCGCTCACCGGTGAGCGCGCGGGCTACTATCAGGGCTTCGCCGAACACGGCGACATCACGGCCATCGCCGATGCGCTCTCCCGAAAATTCGTGTTCCAGGGGCAGTACGCATCGCATCGGCACCGCGAGCACGGCGCACCCGCGCACGATGTGTCGGCCGACCACTTCGTGATCTTCATCCAGAATCACGACCAGGTGGGCAATCGTGCGGCCGGCGAACGCCTCGGCGCACTCATCTCGCCGAGTGCGCGGAAGCTCGCGGCCGCACTGCTACTACTCGCGCCGTATGTCCCGCTGCTGTTCATGGGCGAGGAGTACGCGGAGCCATCGCCCTTTCTGTACTTCGTGAGCCATGGCGATCGCGAGCTCGCGGAGGCCGTGCGAAAGGGGCGGCTCGAAGAGTTCGAGTCGTTCGGATGGGCCGGCGACGTCCCCGATCCGCAGGCGATGACGACGTTCGCAATATCGAAGCTGCACTTCGAGCTCGGACGCTCGGGTGCGCATGCGGAGTTGCGCGCGATGTATCGCGAGCTACTCACCATCAGACGCGAGGAGCCTCCGCTACGCCCTGGGTCGGCGCAGATCACCGTGCGAAGCGACGCGAAGGCCCGCTGGATCGCGATGCGACTCGACGCGCCTGGCGCGCGGTCACTCCTCGCGCTCTTCAACCTTGCCGGCGAGGCGCGCGAGATTCCGGTGAGCGAGGAGGATGGCGAGGGTTGGCGCGCGCGATTCGCCACCTATTCCCCGAGCCGCGAGCCGAGCGAGATCAGCGGAGCGATGGTTGCATTACCACCGCTCTCCGCTGCGCTCTACTACAAAGAGGTCGTCTGAATGCGTGTTTGGCCCGGTCAACCCTATCCACTCGGCGCCACCTGGGATGGAGAGGGAGTCAACTTCGCGATCTTCTCCGAGAACGCCACGGGGGTATCGCTCTGCCTCTTTGATGCGCACGCCGACAAGACGGAGCACATTCGCATCCCGATCGCCGAGCGCAGCGACCAGATCTGGCACTGCTATCTCCCCGGCGTGCGGCCGGGGCAGCTGTATGGCTATCGCGTTGAAGGGCCGTACTCCCCCGAGGAAGGGCACCGCTTCAATCCGAATCGGCTCCTCCTCGATCCGTACGCGAAGGCGATCAGCGGCGCGATTCAGTGGAGCGATGCGCTCTTCGCGTATCAGATCGGCAGCGCGAGGGAAGATCTCGAGATGAACCACGCGGACAGCGCGGGCAGCATGCCGAAGTGCATCGTCATCGACAACGCGTTCACGTGGGGGAATGACGCGCCGCCGCGCATCCCGTGGAACCGCACGATCATCTACGAGGCGCATACGAAGGGGATGACGATCCGGCACCCGGACATCCCCGAGGAGATCCGCGGCACCTACCTCGCGCTCTCGTCGGACGCGGTCATCGATCATCTCAAGGCGCTGAACGTCACCGCGCTCGAGCTCCTTCCCGTGCATCACTTCGCGGTCGACCGTCACCTCGCCGAGAAGGGGCTCACGAACTACTGGGGCTACAACACGATCGGCTTCTTCGCACCCGACGTGCGCTACGCCGTCGGCGGACTCGGAAGCCAGGTGGTGCAGTTCAAGTCGATGGTGAAGACGCTGCACAACGCGGGCATCGAGGTGATCCTCGACGTGGTCTACAATCACACGGCCGAGGGAAATCATCTCGGGCCGACACTGTCGCTCAAGGGGATCGACAACAAGGCGTACTATCGTCTCCAGCCCGACAACCCGCGCTTCTACACGGACTACACGGGAACGGGAAACAGTCTCAACATGCTGCACCCGCGCACGATCCAGATGATCATGGATTCGCTGCGCTACTGGGTCACCGAGATGCACGTCGACGGCTTTCGCTTCGACCTCGCGCCGGTGCTCGCACGCGAGCTCTTCGAGGTCAATCGCCTCAGCGCCTTCTTCGACATCATCCGTCAGGATCCCGTTCTCTCGCGCGTGAAGCTGATCGCCGAGCCGTGGGATCTCGGGCCCGGCGGCTATCAGGTCGGCAACTTCCCGATCGGATGGGCCGAGTGGAACGGGAAGTATCGCGACGACGTGCGCAGCTTCTGGCGCGGCGACGCGGGGATGGTGAACGAGGTCGCTTCGCGGCTTTCGGGGTCGAGCGACATCTATCAGTGGAGCGCGCGCGAGGCGTACGCGAGCGTGAACTTCGTCGTCGCGCACGATGGCTTCACGCTCAACGATCTCGTGAGCTACGAATCGAAGCACAACCAGGCGAACGGCGAGGAGAGTCGCGACGGCTCCGACGACAACCTGAGTCGCAACTGGGGCGTCGAGGGTCCGTCGGATGATCCGAAGATCGTGAAGCGGCGCGACCGCGAGATTCGCAACTTCCTCGCGACGCTCGCCTTCTCGCAGGGCGTCCCGATGATCGCCCACGGCGATGAGATCGCGCGCTCGCAGGACGGCAACAACAACGTCTACGCGCAGGACAACGAGATCGCGTGGATGAAGTGGGAGCTCGACGAGCGTGAGCAAGGAATTCTGGACTTCGCGAGGCGCATCTTCGCCATCCGTCGCGCAAATCCGGCGCTGCGCCGCCGCTACTTCTTCCGCGGCAAACCGGTGGAGTCGGGCGCGAAGGAAATGCTCTGGCTACGCTCCGACGGCCAGGAGATGACGGACGCCGAGTGGCACAATCCCGACAGCCATTCGCTCGGCATGCTCATCCGCGGCGAGGCCGCTGACGAGATCGATGAGCGCGGGCGCTCGATCAAGGGCGACACGCTGCTCCTCATCGTGAACAATCGCGAGGCCGAGGAGTCGTGGACGCTGCCGCATCTCGAGATTGCAGGCACGTGGCAGCTCGCGGTCGACACCGATCGTCCGACGATCATCGATGAGCCGGTCCGCGAGCTGATCGTCGCACCGTTCTCGCTCGTGCTGTTACGCTTTCAGCTGGACACACCACTATGAACGAGCCGACACGCGCACCCGCCGCGCTCGCGGGAATCGACATGGGCGAAGTGGGTCGTCTCCTCGTCGGCGATCACGACGAGCCGCATCGCATCCTCGGCGCGCATCCGTACTCCGCCGGCGTGAGCGGAGTGATCGTGCGCGCGATGCATCCCGATGCCGTGCGCGCCGAGGCGTTGCTCGCGGATGGGAAGCGCGTGGAGCTCGAGCGGCTCGCGGGCGGTCTTTTCGGCGCGCTCATCTCCGGCGCTACGATGCCGCTGCGCTATCGGCTCCGCTTTCACTTCGCCGGAGGCGCGACGTGGGAGCGCGGCGATCCGTATCGCTTTCTCCCCACCATCGGCGCGATGGATCTGCATCTCTTCAACGAAGGGACGCATCGCGAGCTCTGGAACATGCTCGGCGCGCATCCGCGCGAGATCGACGGCGAGCGCGGTACCTCGTTCGCGGTGTGGGCGCCGAATGCGCGCAGCGCGAGCGTCGTCGGGCAGAACGCGCAATGGGACGGTCGGCTCTATCCGATGCGCCGCCTCGGATCGTCGGGGGTCTTCGAGCTCTTCATCCCCGACATCGAGCCCGGTACGATCTACAAATATCAGCTGCGCACACGCGAGGGGATCGTGCGCATCAAAACGGATCCCTTCGCCTTCGGGATGGAGGCGCCGCCGGAGACGGCGTCGTGCGTTGTCGATCTCACGCACTACGAGTGGAGCGATACCGAGTGGATGGATGGACGCCCCGCGCGAGACAGCACGAAGCTCCCGATGCTCATCTACGAGCTCCACCTCGGCTCGTGGGCACGCATGCCGGAGGATCACAACCGCCCGCTCACCTACCGCGAGCTCGCCCCGCGCCTCATCGAACATTGCCAGCGGCTCGGCTTCTCGCACGTGGAGCTGATGCCCGTGATGGAGCATCCGTTCACGGGCTCGTGGGGCTATCAGCTGTCCGGCTACTTCGCGCCGACGCGGCGTTATGGCTCGCCGGACGACTTCAAGCACTTCGTCGACGAGATGCACCAGGCCCGGATCGGCGTGATCCTCGACTGGGTCCCTGCGCACTTTCCGAAGGACGACTTCGCGCTCCGCCGCTTCGACGGCACCGCGCTCTACGAGCACGAGGATCCACGACTCGGCGAGCACCCCGACTGGGGGACGCTCATCTTCAATTATTCGCGTACCGAGGTTCGCAACTTCCTCATCGCGAACGCGCTCTTCTGGCTACGCGAATACCACTGCGACGGCCTGCGCGTCGACGCCGTTGCATCGATGCTCTATCTCGACTACAGCCGCAAGCCGGGTGAGTGGCTGCGCAATCGCCTGGGCGGGCGTGAGAATCTCGACGCGATCGAGTTTCTCCGCGCGATGAACGAGGCTGTGCGCATGGACGCGCCGGGTTGCTACACGATCGCGGAGGAGTCGACGTCGTGGCCGGGCGTCACGAAGTCGACGAAGGAAGGTGGCCTGGGATTCACCTACAAATGGAACATGGGGTGGATGCACGACACGCTCGCGTACTTCAGCGAGGATCCGCTCTATCGCTCGTACCACCAGGATCAGCTCACCTTCGCGATGGTCTACGAGTACAGCGAGCGCTTCATCATGCCGCTGTCGCACGACGAGGTGGTGCATCTCAAGAGGTCGCTTCTCGAAAAGATGCCGGGCGACTCGTGGCGCAAGCTTGCGAATCTGCGGCTGATGCTCGCCTACATGTACACACGCCCGGGAAAGAAACTGCTCTTCATGGGCACGGAGATCGCGCCGTACGCGGAGTGGAATCACGACGTGAGCCTCGACTGGCATCTCGCTGATGATCCGGCGCACGGAGCATTTCTGCGCTTCGTGCAGGAGCTCGGGGGGCTGTACGAGAGCCATCCCCCATTCTGGCGTGACGACTTCGAGCCGCACGGCTTCGCGTGGATCGATGTGGAGGACCGAATGAACTCCGTGCTGAGCTACGTTCGGCGCGCGGGTGATGCGCACACGATCGTCGTGCTCAACATGACGCCGGAGCCACGCGCGAATTATCGCGTGGGCGTGCCGAGCGAGGGGACGTACGACGTGCTGCTGTCATCGAACTCCGAGCGCTTCGGCGGCAGCGGCTTCGGCCAGGAGGGCGAGCTCCACACGGATCGCTCGTCGTTCCACGGCTACCCGCAATCGCTCTCGCTGAATCTCCCCCCGCTCGGCGCGCTGATTCTCGCGCCACGTGGTACGTCGATTGCTTGATTGAGAAGGAGGCAACGACGGCACGCCGCACATTCGGAGATGCGCCATGAAGATTCAGCTGAAGCGAGTGCGTGATCAGGTGATCGTGATCACTGGAGCAACGAGCGGTATCGGCCTCGCGACCGCGAGACAGGCGGCCAAGCGCGGCGCGCTCGTCGTGCTGAACGCGCGCGCGGAAGAGGATCTCGAGACCGTCGCCAGCGAGATCGCCGAGCTCGGTGGTCAGGCCGCGTATGCTGCCGGCGACGTCGCCGACATCGATGCTGTTCAATCGCTCGCAGATACGGCCATCCGCGAATTCGGCCGCATCGACACGTGGGTCAACAACGCCGGCGTCTCGATCTACGGCTTACTCGAAGAAGTCTCCATCGCCGATGCGCGGCGCCTCTTCGACACGAACTACTGGGGAATGGTGCAGGGAAGTCTCATCGCGCTGCAACATCTCAAGACCAACGGCGGCGCGCTCATCAACGTCGGCAGCGAGCTCTCCGAGACCGTGATCCCGCTGCAGGGTCACTACAACGCGAGCAAGCACGCGCTCAAGGGCTTCACGGACACCCTGCGCATCGAGCTCGAGAAGGCGAACGCGCCCGTCTCCGTCACGCTCGTCGAGCCCTCGGCTATCGACACACCGTATCCCGAGCACGCGAAGAACTACATGGACGTGGAGCCCACACATCAGCCGCCCGTCTACGCGCCGGAGATCGTCGCGAACGCGATTCTGCATTGCGCGTCACATCAGCATCGCACCGTACGCGTCGGCGCGGGTGCGAAAGCCTTCACGCTCATCGAGAAGGTGATCCCCGCGCTCGGCGATCGCATCAAGGTCGCCTCGACGTTCGAGGGAAGCCGCACTGACGAGCCCGCGCGCGATGCGGACACGCTCTTCGGCGCACGCCCCGGCGATCCACGCGTTCGCGGGAGGTACAAGGGACACGTGATGAAGCAGAGCTGGAGCACGGCGGCGACGCTGCGTCCGATTCCCGCGATGCTCGCCGCCGCCACGATCGGCGTCGGCATCGCGTACGCCGTGCGCTCGCTGCGGGAGGACTAGCGCCTTCCTTCGAGCCCGCGTCCGCACGTAGATTCACGCGCATCATGCGCACCCCACTCCTCTCTCTCCTCGCGATCCCGCTCGCGCTCGCCTCCGTGCGCGCGCAAGCCGCCGTGCATCCGCGCCCCCAGCAGACTCTGGCGCCGCCGACGCACGCCGACACCCTTCGCGGCTCGATCACCCCCGAGCGCGCATGGTGGGACGTCACCTTCTATGATCTCCGCACTCGCATCTCCCCCGCGGACAGCACCATCTCCGGCCACGTCGGAATCACCTACGCCGTGCTCGCCCCCGCCCGCGAGATGCAGATCGATCTCCAGATGCCGCTCCTCGTCGACAGCGTCACGCAGAACGGTCACGCACTCGCCACCCGTCGCGACGGCAACGCGTTCTTCGTCACGCTCGTCGACGCGCAAAAAATCGGCGACCACAACACCGTCGTCGTCTATTACCACGGCAAACCCAAAGTCGCACTCCGCCCACCGTGGGATGGTGGCCTCACCTGGACCGCCGACTCACTCGGCAACCCGTGGGTCGCTACCACCGACCAGGGACTCGGCGCCAGCGTCTGGTGG
>JBDTJH010000171.1:0-7316 GCA_039935955.1 Gemmatimonadaceae bacterium | reverse complement strand
TTGGAAGCGAAGGATCTCTCGCTCACGGCCGCGATGATTCCACTGGGCTCGTGCACGATGAAGCTCAACGCGACGACGGAGATGCTGCCGGTGTCGTGGCCGAAACTGGCGGGCATTCATCCGTTCGCGCCGCGGTCGCAGACGACGGGGTATCTCGAGCTCTTTCACAGGCTCGAGGCCGACTTGTGCGAGATCACCGGCTTCGCGGCGGTGTCGCTGCAGCCGAACGCGGGATCGCAGGGGGAGTTCGCGGGGCTGCTCACCATCGCGGCGTACCATCGCTCGCGGAACGAGGCTCATCGCGATGTGTGCTTGATCCCCGCGAGCGCGCACGGGACGAATCCCGCGAGCGCGGTGATGGCGGGGATGCGCGTGGTGGTCATCGCCTCCGACGCGCGCGGGAACATCGATGTCGGCGATCTGCGCGCGAAGGCGCAGGAGCACGCGCCGAAGCTCGCGGCGCTGATGGTGACGTATCCATCAACGCACGGCGTGTTCGAGGGATCGATCCGCGAGATCTGCGACATCGTGCACGCCAACGGCGGGCAGGTGTACATGGACGGCGCGAACATGAACGCGCAGGTCGGGCTGTGCAGCCCCGGCGACCTCGGCGCCGACGTCTGCCATCTGAATCTGCACAAGACCTTCTGCATCCCGCACGGCGGCGGCGGCCCGGGGATGGGACCGATCGGCGTCGCCGCACATCTCGCCCCATTTCTTCCCGACCATCCGCTCGTGCCGCTCGGCCACGCGCGCGCGGAGGGCACGGTGAGCGCGGCGCCGTGGGGGAGCGCGAGCATTTTGCCCATCTCGTGGATCTACATCCAGCTGATGGGCGCGGAGGGACTCGTGTACGCGACGAAGATCGCGATCCTCTCCGCGAACTACATCGCCAAGCGGCTGAGCGGCGAGTACGAGCTGCTGTATTCGGGCGCCAACGGGCTCGTCGCGCACGAGTGCATTCTCGACACGCGTCCGTTCAAGCAGAGCGCCGGAGTCGATGTCGAGGATATCGCGAAGCGGCTGATCGACTACGGCTTCCATCCGCCGACGGTGTCGTTCCCGGTGGCGGGCACGCTCATGGTCGAGCCGACGGAGAGTGAGTCGAAGGAGGAGCTCGACCGCTTCGTCGATGCACTGCTCGCGATTCGCGAGGAGATTCGCGAGGTCGAGATCGGCGTCGCGTCGCGCGACGAGAACGTGCTCCGGCGATCGCCGCACACGCTGGCGCAGGTTGTCGCAGACGACTGGGATCGCCCGTATTCGCGTGAGAAGGCCGCGTTCCCCGCGCCCGGGCTGCGCGCGCGGAAGGTGTGGCCGACGGTGGCGCGCGTCGACAATATGTTCGGGGATCGCAATCTCGTGTGCAGCTGCCCGCCGGTGTCGGCCTACGAGTAGGGGGGCGTCGCGGCGGACTGCTTTTTGAGGGCCGAGGGGCAACGGCTCCACGATGCCGACGGTACGCTGGGATTCTCCGTCCGGGTAGTTATCGCTCAGCGTCGAGACATGCTACCGTGCGCCATGGAGCGAGTCGACCACATCTTCATGGAGCCACTGTGCACACCGGCATCTCGTATCTCATCTTCATCGCCATTTGCGCCGCGGTCAGCGCGAGTGCGTCAGCACAAAGCGCGAGAGACATCCGGGGCCCGTCCGCGCTGCTCGCCATCGACAATGAACCCCCGCGAAGATCATCGTTGATCCTCCGATCCCCGAGTCGCTCGCGAAAGGGCTCGCTTTCATTCAATACCGCACGGAAAATCTCCGAGTCGTGCCGGAGTTCGGTAAAGGCGCGCTCCACGTGTCACCGCGCATCGGCCACGTGCACATAACCGTCGACGATGCGCCCTGGCACTTCGTCGATGCGAGCGGCGAGACCGTAATCCTCGTGGGACTACCGGCGGGACCGCACAAGGCGCTCTTCGAGCTCGCGGATCCGACGCATAAGCTGATCACGAGTGCGACCGTGAAGTTCACGGTTCCGGAGCACGGCGTGGCCCATCCGCACACACCGTAGCACGTGGCAGGGAAGCCGGCGCGCACGCCCGGTCGAACGAGGAGCGTTCGGAGTGACGAAGGTTCGCCCTCCGATAAGGGGCCGAACGTAATGGCGCGGAATTCGCAAAGTATTTGCTATTTCAACCGCGAATCCACACGCGCGCCCAATATTCAGGGATGCCGCGGGGAGCGAAGATTGGTGGGTCGCCCCAACACACCGCGCAGCTGCAGCTCGCGAGGAGAAACCGTGATGATCGTCCAGGTTCGGAAGCACTCGGTGGCATCGATTTCCCCAACGGCTCGGCGCGAAGCTTGATGCTACAATCCCTTCGCGCGCGCATGCTGCGCCGCTATGCATACGACCGCGACGCGGTGCTCGAGAATGTGATGAAGCGAATGTCTCGCTCACACTCGCCCATCACGTTTTCCACTCTCTGGACCGACGCAATATTCGGGTGGGGCAACGAACGATGGAGCGCTGAGCCGCGATACCTGTCGGAAGTCGTCCGCGCCGCCGAGAGGACGAAGGGGCCGATACTCGAGTGTGGCTCCGGGCTTACGACGCTGCTCATGGGCGAGGTCGCCGCGCGCCGCGGAATCCGGCTGCACTCACTCGAGCACGATGCCGATTGGCATGCTCGCGTCACCAAGGCGCTGGAACACTTTGGCCTGCAGAAGGCGGTGACCGTGCACCTGTCCCCGCTGCGCGAATTCGACGAGTTTGACTGGTACGATGCGCCGCTCGACCGCATGCCAAGCGATTTTTCGCTCGTCGTCTGCGACGGGCCTCCCGGCGTGACCCGCGGCGGGCGGGGGGGAATGCTTCCCATCATGCACGAAAAACTCGGCAAGTCCTTTTCGATACTGCTCGACGACGCGAATCGTCCGGCCGAGGGCAAACTGGTGCAGGATTGGACTCGGGAGCTCAACGTGGCGCCCCGCCTGCATACGAAAGGACGTGGGTTCGCACAAATCCAGGTTCGCGGTTAGCATGACGGCACTCTCGAGTCCACCCAGTTCGACGCACGCGAGTCGTCCGCGGAACCTCGAGAAAGCGAAGCTGGGCTTCATCGCCCTTGCCTCGCACGATTGGAACGATCAGTGGCTGGGAAGACAGCAGGTGATGAGCCGGATCGCGAAACGATTTCACGTGGTCTGGTCGGGACCCGCGCACGAATGGCGTGAAATCCCCAGACGCCTGCGCTTGGGTCCGACAACCGAACACCCGGTTGCCGCGTTGCCGATGTTGCATAGCTATCATGCCGAAGCGTACTTACCGCAATTGTACCGCCCGCCGGCGCTCGCCAGATTCTTTCTTCAGAACAGGCTGAAACACGCCCGATCGATTCTCGAAGCCAATGGCTGCACGCGCGTGCTGCTGAGTATCTGGAGCCCGCGGTACGCCGAGGTATTGCCGCTGGTGAAGCACGACATGAGCATGTACCACATCAACGACGAGTACTCGTTCTCGCCCGTCGAACAGCCGATCAGCGCGGACGAGCAGCAGCTGATGACCGACGCGGATGAAGTATTCATCCATTCGCCGGCGGTCATGGCGAGAAAGGGGAGGCTGTGCTCGTCGGCCACGCTCACACCCAACGGTGTTGACTACGAGGCGTTCGCGGGCGAGCGACCGATGCCGAAGGCGCTGGCAACGATCCCGGCTCCGCGCATCGGCTACGCCGGCTTTCTCAAGATGCAGTCAACTGGGATTTGCTGTTCGACGTCGCTGAAAAAAATCCGCAGTGGTCGTTCGTGTTCGTGGGGAAGGCTTTGGATCAGCCCGGGCTGGCCGATGCGCTCGCGCGAATGGACGCGCTGCCCAACGTCCATTTTCTCGGTGGAAAGACTTCAGTGGAGCTGTCGGCATATCCCCAGCACTTCGATGTGTGCATGCTGCCGTACCGGGTGGACGATTACACGAAGTACATCGATCCCCTGAAGCTCGGCGAATACACGGCGGGCGGGCGTCCGTCGGTTGGGACGCCGATTCTTCCGCTGCGAGAGGTAAGGGACCTCATCTCCCTGGTTGACACGCCAGAGGAGTGGGGCGCCGCGATCGCTGCCGCGCTGCAGCCAAGCGCCAACACTGCAGCGGCGAAGTCGAGGCGGCAGAGCTGGGCCCGCACGCGCACCTGGGACGCGATCGTCGACACGATCATGAGCAAGGTGGAGCGGCATCTCGGTCCATTCTGAGTGACTAGGTCGTTGGTGATCGATGGTCCTGGAGCTCAGCGAAAGCCGCCTAAGCGTGCGCTCGCCGGCGACGATACGAGCACTTCGGATCCACCCTCCTCGAGCTCCAGCGCGACATAAGCGTCGCCCTTCACGCGTGGATCGTCCCCCACGGTGACAATGCACGAGCGGCTCTGGTGCTCGTGGTAGCCGCCCGCGATGTCACCGATGTGGTAGCCGATCTCGTAGACGCCGGCCGGAAGATTAAAGGCCATGCTCCAGCCGATTGTCGTAGTCCCACCCGCGCGCAACGGCAGGGAGTGCCCGCGCATCCGCGCGTACGTGGTATCCACAACGGTCTTTTCTCCACGATTTACCATGAAGCCCGGCGTCAGCTCGCTGTCGCTCGTGGCGGTGATGGTGTGTGTAAAGGTCACGCGCTCGCCAGGCTCGACGAGGATGTCGCGACCATGCGAGCTCGTGAAATCGACCGTCAAGGCACGAGGCGACGCAAGCAGCTGGGGCTGATAGCGACCGCCGCGCTTGTAATACTCGCCCACGACCTTCGTGAGCTCACCCATCGCGGCAATGCTCCCGTGATCCAGGAGAATGGCAGAGTTACAGAGCGAGAGGACCGCGTCCATGTTGTGCGAGACGAAAATGACGGTCGTGCCGCTCTTCAGGAGATCCTGCATCCATCGGATGCACTTGCCCTGGAAGGTGTAGTCGCCGACGGAGAGAACTTCATCGATGATGAGAATCTCCGGCTCGAGATGCGCGGCGATCGAAAAGCCGAGGCGCGCGTTCATCCCGGAGCTGTAGCGTTTCACCGGCGTGTCGATGAAGTCGCCAATCCCCGAAAATTCGACGATCGCATCGAAGCGTCGCTCGATGTCCGCACGGCGCATGCCGATGATGGCGCCGTTGAGGAAGACATTCTCGCGGCCGGTGAGATCGGGGTGGAAGCCCGCTGTCACTTCGATGAGCGCGCCGATGCGACCCTGCGTCATGTAGGTGCCGAGGGTAGGGCGCAACAGCTTTGTGAGGATCTTGAGGAGCGTCGACTTCCCTGCTCCGTTATGGCCGATGATCCCGAGCGCATCGCCGCGGCGAACGTCGAACGACACGTCGCTGAGCGCCCAGAAGTCGCCCGTTCCGAGCTCGCCCGCCGGCGGAGCGCCGTGGAGAATGCGCCGCGTAATCGACGGTACGAGGTCGCGCAGGCTGTCATGCCGCTCGCCACGCTGGAATTTCTTCCAGACGGAATCCATCTGAATCGCGAGGTCGCTCATCCTGTCCTCATACGTACTCAGCGAAGAGATGCTGCAGCCGCCGGAACATCAGCCCCGCCCCGATCATTCCGACCACCGCGCAGACGCCGGAGTAGACGAGCTCCCACGGCTCCCACACGGGCCGCTCGACGCCCTTCACGACCACGCTAATGGGGTACAGCAGGTTGCGTCCGTCGACGATGGAAAGACGCAGCCCCTCGAGGATGCCGGTGAGCGGGTTGAGCATCGCGAGATGCGCGCCGCGCTCGCCAAGCATCGCGGGCTCGAAGAATATCGGCGTGAAGAAAATCCCGAACATCAGCACCACCTGCACGATGTACTTCACATCGCGGAAAAACAGATTGGCACAGCTGAGAAAGAGCGATACACCGGTGGTGAACAACACGAGCAGTAACAGCAGCAACGGCACCCACGCGAAGCTCGGGTGCAGCCTTACTCCGAGAAAGGGCAGGATGACGACGAGAGTCACGAGGCCGATCGAGCTGTCGAATGCCTGCGCGCCCACGGACGAGAGGGGGAGCACTTCGCGCGGGAAATAGATTTTCGTGACGAGATTCGAGTTGCCGACCAGGCTCGCCGTGGCGAAGCCTAGCGCGCCGACGAAGAACGCCCAGCCAAGTCCCTTGACGGCAATGTTGGCGATGTCGCTCTGCACGAGCGACTGCCCCGAGATCTGGGCCATCGCGTAACGGATGATCAGCCCGGACACCACGATGAGGCAGGGCATGAAAACCGCCCACGCGAACCCCATTGCCGCCTGCTTGTAGCGGAGCTTGATGTCGCGCCGCGTGAGCTGTTCCAGCAATTCGCGATGCTCCCAGATCTCGATCGTGGCGCTTTTCAGGTCTGCGTACATGCCAACGTGGTGAGAGTACGCCACCCCCGCCTTCCCCGGACACGGGAGGCCTGGACAGGTGGCGTGCGATACGTGCCTCATCTTCGTGAAGCGGATCGTTCGAGCCCGGTCACGACAAGTGCATCCCCTGGGCCAGGCCCTTGCTGGAGACGACCGGGGAGTCGCATCGGTCTCGCGGCGTCGTCGGATTTGGGACGAAAGATAGCCTACTCAACGTTCGTACCGCCGTTGGAGGGCGGCGTGCCAGGCGTTTGAAACGACAAAGCCCACCCCGTGAGGGATGAGCTAAGTCGTTTTGTAGCAAAAACTCCCGAGGAGGGACTCGAACCCCCGACCCGGTGATTAACAGACTAGGCCAGATAATATCTGCCGAGTTCGACCTAGTGCGTGCAAGTGCATGGGAGATCGAACCTTGCACCTCTGCTGAGCTCAATCTGGTTGGGTCGAGCAAAGGGTAACGATGGGCCCTAGAGGTACCTCAGAGTTACCCCACCTTTCAAAGCTCCATCACCTTGTCAAGAACGACAGTGCTACGCCGATCGGACTTGAATGCATGGCCGTAGACATCGAGCGTCATCTTCGCGCTCTTGTGGCCGACGCTGTTGCTCACCGTCAACAACTGTTCTCCTGCCGCGAGCAGGACAGAGATGTTGGTGTGCCTGAGATCGTAGACCCTGAGCTTGGGATCGAGCCCCCCGCGAGCATCGCGCACGACGAGCGCAATGTGCACATTGTCCCGCAGCTCGCGCTCGACTTGAGATCGCGCTTCGATCCGTTGACCACCATCCGCACGTCGCCACCCCGCGCTGATCGAGCGCGCTCTGAATCGCTGCGCGCTTGCGAAGGCCGAGGGTGGGGATGATAACCGTGACCACGGGATCGGGCGTCGTCATGCGCGGCATAATTGCGACGGAGAAAGATGGAGCTCGACGCCAAGCACTTCACCGGAAACACGATGCTCGACACCGACATCTGCATCGTCGGCGCCGGCCCCG
>JBDTJH010000170.1:0-3446 GCA_039935955.1 Gemmatimonadaceae bacterium | reverse complement strand
ACGGCGATGCCGCGCACGGAGCCAGCGGCGAGCGGGAGCGCGTCGGCGATGCGCGCGAGGGAGAGGGCGCCGCCGCCGCGGAGCGTTGGCGAGCAGTCAAGCGCCAGAACCATCACGTTCTCCGTCATCGCGATGAGCTCGTGCGCGGCCGCGCTCCACTCGCCCGCGAGCACCACGATGCCGCCGGGCTCACCGAGCCCAAGCAGCGCGGCGGCGCGGAGGGCCAGCGCGCTGATCTCATCCGGCGAGCGACTCATGGCGTTCGACTCTCCCCTTGCCTCGCGAGGGGGGAGAACGCCAAGCGCGAAGTCTGCGACGCCCTGGTGGATCGGATAGCGCGTGAGGCACACCGGGCATCCGAGCTCGCCCTCCACCACGTGCCGCTCGACCATCTCATCCGCGCGCGCGACGAGCCAACTGTCCTCGTGCACGCGCACGCAGCGGAGTGAGTCGACCAGCTCGAGGAACACGGCTCGCTCCTAGGCCGCCGAGATGCGGAGCTCGTCGATGTTGACGTTCGCGGGCCGCGTCGCAGCCCACACCACCGTCTCGGCAACCGCATCGGAGGTCAACATCTTGTCACGCGGAGGAAAGCGGTTCTCCGATGGCAGCAGGACCGTATCCCAGATCGGCGTATCCACCGCGGCTGGCGAGATCAGCGTCGTGTGCACTCCCGTCCCCTTCGTCTCCGCGCGCAGCACCTCGTGCATCGCGCGTATCCCGAACTTGGACGCCGAGTAGGCGCCGTTGTCGAGGAAGATCGTGCGGTCGGCGATCGAGCCGATCGTGATGAGGTGTCCGCGCTGCTGCTCGCGCCACGCCGGGAGCATCGCGCGAAGGAGATAAAAGGGCGCGATGAGATTGACCGTGATGAGTCGCTCGAACTCTTCGGTCGTGATCACGTGCAGCGGCTTCGGGATGTAGATGCCGGCGTTGTTGACGAAGATGTCGGGCACGCCGCCGAATGCCTTCTGAACCGCGGACATCGCACGCTCCACCTCGGCCGACTGCGTGACGTCGGCGGGCACCACGATGGTATCGCCGCCGAGCTCCTTCGCACGCGTGGCCAGCTCCTCGGCGCCGCGCGCGATCAGCGCCACGCGGATCCCCGCGCGCACGAGCGCGTGCGCGACCGAGAGTCCGATGCCGCGCGAGCCACCGGTGATGAGCGCCGTCTTTGGTCCGGCGATGCTCGTCACCGCGAGAGCGAGTTGCGGCCGTACGCGAGCGAGAGGAACTCCTCGCGCGTGCGCGCATCGTTGCGGAAGATGCCGCGCACGGCGGAGGTGACGGTCTGCGAGTTCTGCTTCTGCACGCCGCGCATCATCATGCAGAGGTGCATCGCCTCGATCACGACACCTACTCCCTTTGGTGCGAGCACATCCTGCACGGCTTGCGCGACCTGCTCCGTGAGCCGCTCCTGCACCTGCAACCGGCGTGCAAACATGTCGACGATGCGAGGAAGCTTCGACAGCCCGACGATCTTTCCGTCGGGGATGTAGGCGATGTGCGCGCGCCCGAAGAACGGGAGCATGTGATGCTCGCACATCGAATAGAGCTCGATGTCGCGCACCATCACCATGCTGCTGTGATTCTCGTCGAACACCGCGTCGCCGACGACGTCGCGCACGTCCATGTCGTAGCCGCGCGTGAGCCACGTCAGCGAATTCGCGACGCGCTGCGGCGTCTTTTTCAGGCCCTCGCGTTCGGGATCCTCTCCAATGAGCTCGAGCGTGCGATGGACGACGCGCTCGAACTCGGCGTTGTGCTCCGGAGCCGGATCGAGATCGAGCCCCCAACCATCGACCGGCTCCGCGACGGTCGCCGCGTCGACGTGCTTGCGGACTTTCAACGGGCGCGCCGGACGATCGACGTCGCGCTTGTCGGCGCTCGGACCGCTGCTCCGCGATTTGGATTTCCTGGTGGTCATGTCTTGCGTCGATCCTCCGAAAGAATGCTCGACTGCGCTTGAGTCCTGACTGCGGCTCCTTCAACCTTCTCGCAACCCAGTCCCGGCGTGCTCAGTGAAAGCTAAGCTGCTCCTGATCGCCAGCGGAACGCCGGCGGCGTGGTCTGCGCTGTGGACCTTCCCGAGCATGCTCGCGAGCGCGTTTCTCGTGGCCTGGGCGGCGGAGGCGGCGCAGTTCCTGATCTCGCAGGGGCTGGCGCTGGCGCTCCTGGCGTGGGTGCAGACGCTGCCCGAGTTCGCGGTGGAGGCAGTGATCGCGTGGCAGGCCGGTGGCGACGGCGCGCACTGCTTCGTCGCAAGCCCGCCGCGCGGATGCCACTCGCATCTCGCGATCGCGAACTTCACGGGCGCAATCAGGCTGCTGGTCGGTCTCGCGTGGCCGATGATCTTCTTCGTCGCCGCGTTCTTCGGACGGAAGTCACGCGCGTTTCTCGCGCCGATCCAGCTCGAGAACGAGCATGCGGTCGAGGTGCTGACGACCGTTCCGCCACTGCTGTACTTCGTCTGGATCTGGCACAAGGGCTCGATCGACATCATCGATGCGATCGTGCTCATCGCGATTTACACGGTGTATCTCGTGGTGCTCTGGCGCATGCCGCCGCGCGAGGATGAGGAAATGGCGGACGCGCCACGCATCTCGCGCTGGGCCGCGACGCGTCCGGGACGGCAGCGCATTTTCGCGGTGGGCGGACTGTTCGCGATCGGCGCCGCGCTCATCTACTTCACCGCGCATCCATTTTTGGAATCGATGCTCGCGATCGCGGGCACGGTGGGCGTGAGCCAGTTCGTGCTCGTGCAGTGGGTCGCGCCGTTTCTGAGCGAGTTTCCGGAGAAGGTATCGGCGTTCCAGTGGGCGAGTCGCGTGCGGACGGCGCCGATGGCGCTCATCAACATGGTGTCGAGCAACATCAATCAGTGGACGGTGCTCGCGGCGATGATTCCCATCGTCTACTCGATTGCACGTGGCACGCCGTCGGCGCTGCCGTTCGACGGCACGCAGCGCGAGGAAATTCTGCTCACGATCGTGCAGAGCGCGGTGGCCGTGCTCGTGCTACTCGACATGCGCTTCCACTGGTACGACGCGGCGATGCTCTTCGTGCTCTGGCTCGCGCAATTTCTCGAGGCCGGATGGCGGGACGACATCACGTACGTCTACGCGGGGTGGGCGGCGCTGCTGGTGGCGAGCTGGATCTGGCGGCGGCCGGCGGCGCCGGGGATTTTCTGGCGGCTCGTGCGAGGAAAGCCGCTCGCGATCCCTGGTTAGCGGGGCACAAAAAAACGAGCCCCGCCGGGTGGGCGGGGCTCGAAGAGAAAGGAACGAAGAGGATTTTTGAAGCCCCGTCGAATGTCTGAGGTCCTCACCACACTGTCCGCCTTCCCCGCACTGGGGCATGACGTGAATGTAGATTATCGAACCCACCCGAGAGACTTGTTGGCTCAAAAATTAAGTCTCTTCGCCCCCGATCTGTAGTAAAGT
>JBDTJH010000169.1:0-23246 GCA_039935955.1 Gemmatimonadaceae bacterium | reverse complement strand
CCTTTTCGTAAGGAAATGACTGTGGGATTAACCCTTCGCTGCACGCCGATGAATACTTCGCACCCCTCCGGGGTTACCCAGCCTTCGAGGCGTTGCTCAAGCCTCAAGACTGACGCGCAATGAGTTCGGAGACACGCGCCCGGCCTTCCGAACGGGTTGCGGTGGGGCATTGAACCGCGCGCTCCAATCGCTCGGTTCTGCGTCCTGATTGGACCGATAGAACGAAGAAGCGGCGGGATCTGATTGAGCGTAGCGTACGGCAATGGGCAAGGCAGCCAAGTGTCGCGCAGGGTAGTCGGTCGCGATTGCGCGCGTCGAGAAAAGAACTGGCAAAATGCAGACAGCCCATGCTTCTACGTTTCACTACCTCACTCGACTCGTGATCCAGTGGATCACTCGAACGACCGGCATCGCTTTCATTAGCGCCTTAGACCAACGTTTTGACACGACGTCCTTGGCGACTCAGGTCCGCATGGTGTCGATTGTGGTGTCGATTCCCCCCGTTTTCCCGCCGCCCTCGCCCCCAAGCCCGCCGGACAAATCGCGCGGATTGTCTATGTAATCCGTGATTTTGCCGGACTTGAGGGCGATATGTTATCGGCCTGATAAGCATGAGTCCCGGCCACATCATGGTTGACAACGGACTGGTGACGCAGTCCCGCTCGGCAGTTGCGTTTCGCTGGGGACCGTTGGGGACCGTTGCACCTGAGATTTGTCGCCAAGCGGTTCGCGCGGGAACCAGCGCAACCACATCATCCGGCTAGCAATCAATACGTTGCGAATCTACTCTGTTGTTTTCTCCACGCTTCCCAAGCTGGACGTCGCCGGTTCGAGCCCGGTCGCCCGCTCTGTCAACCCTGTAGATCGAAATGAACAGCACGGCCCCTGCAGCTCGGCGGAGGCCGTTCTGCATCCCGGTCGGTGCGAAGCAGAAAGCGCCGCGCTGCGGTTTACCTTCAACGTGATCGACAGAAGTCTACGATTTCGACACTAACGAAGAGGCAGGCACAATGCGCGAACCATTTCCGCCGCTGTTGTCACAGCTGCTCCCCGAGCACGACGGTCCCTCCGCGCCTGGCGCTGAATCCACATCGAATCGTCGACAATTTCTTACTCGCGCATCGCGACTTGGACTTCTGCTCCCGTTCGCGGGGGCCGCGCTCGAGGGCTGCGCCCAGGACAAGAGCTCGACGCCAGCCTCGAAGCCGCCCGTCCAGGGTGATTCGAGTGCGGCTTCCGCAGTCTCTCCCGTGCACCAGAACCCTGACAGCCGCAGCGATACCGCGCTGCACACGCCGCACACCGCATCGTCTGCCACGCCGCCAGCCGTCGCAGGTGCGTCGAGCACGACCTTTCACCGCTTCGATCCAGCGCTTCCGCCTCTCGGGTCGTCGCGCAAGCTCTCGCTGCACTGGAAGACCAAGGAAGCGCCGATTCGCATCTCGCCGTCCGTCGTCGTCGCGGGATGGACGTTCGAGGGTGACATCCCCGGACCTATCGTGCACTGCCGAGTCGGCGACGCGATCGATTTTACACTAACCGTCGAGGGGCAGGTGCCGCACTCGATGGACTTTCACGCAGCACAGCTCGATCCCAAGACGGCGTTTCGCTCCGTCGCGCCCGGACAGTCGCACACGTTCACCTTCAAGCCGAAGTACGCAGGAGCATTCCTCTACCACTGCGGAACGGCGCCCGTGCTCATGCACATCGGGAGCGGAATGTTCGGTGCGATCATCGTCGATCCTCTCGAGCCGCTGCCTCATGCGAAGGAGTTCGTGCTGCTGCAGAACGAGTACTACCTCTCGCCTGCGGCCGACGGCATTCAGGCATCGGACTACGCCAAGATGCTGGCGATGATGCCCGACCTCGTCTGCTTCAACGGCCGGCCGAACCAGTACCAGGAGGCTCCGATCCGCGTGAAGCTTGGCGATCGGGTGCGCTTTTTCGTGGTGAGTGCTGGGCCCTCATACCCGTGCAACTTCCACGTCGTGGGCGAGCAGTTCGATACTGTCTATCTGGCCGCACCGCCCAACTCACCACTGCACGGCGTTCAGACCTTCAGCGTCGCGCCCGGCGGCGGGATGATCTTCGAGCTCGTTGCCGACGTCGCCGGCGAGTTTCCGTTCGTGAATCACGGATTCGGCCACGGGCAGAAGGGTGCAATCGGGGTGCTCGTGGTCGAGTGAACGCTCACTTGGCTCGGGGCGCGATATACCGGGCCGGCAACGACAATTCCCTCCGCCCGGATCTACGTTGTCGCAGCCGCAGCGGAGCGTTGTCGCGAGTCCGAAAAAGAGCACCATCGTGGCCGTACACGCGATCGACCGCAACTATCGCTCTCCGGGTGTGGGGGCGTGAATCGCCGGCCAGAAGTTACGCGACGCGGGCGCCGCACGGGAGGAAGGGTTAAAATGGATCATATGACCAACATCCGATCACGTATACCGTCCGGGGTACGCCGATGCGTCGGCGTCCTTGTCGCCCTCGCGCTTACTCTAGTCGTCGTCGCACAGGCCGCCGCGCACGATACCTGGCTCATCACCGCGACGATGGTCGCCCGCGTGGGAACGCCGGTGCGACTCGACCTCACGAGTGGTGAAATCTTCCCCATCGACGACTTTTCGATCGATCCCGCGCGGGTGGCGCGAGCCATCGTGCGCGAGGGGTCGTTCACCCGATCGCTACCGAGGCCCGCCGGCACCGCGCGCACGCTCCGCTATCTGTGGAGCCCAAAGACAGCCGGCGTGGCGACGCTGGGAATCGAGCTCAAGCCGAAGACGCTCGTGCTGGCGCCGAAGCTGATCGAGGAATATCTCGGCGAGATCGACGCCGACTCGACCACTCGCGCGACATGGAAGTCGCTTGGCGACGGACGGAAGTGGACCGAATCGTATACGAAGCACGCGATGACGTTCGTGCGCGTGACACCCGCGCGCCCCGACAGCAACTGGACCGCGGACAAGCGCTGGTCGAAGCCGCTCGGCCTCGGACTCGAGCTCGTGCCCGAGCGCGACCCGACAGCGCTCCGCGGCGGCGATACGCTCTTCGTGCGCGTGCTCTGGCAAGGCTCGCCGCTACCGGGGTTTGCGGTGGGCGCGTTTCGCGAAGGGCGCTCAAAGGCGATTTTTTTCCGCACCGATGCGAAGGGGCGTGCGGGCGTGGTGCTCGACCGCGGCGGTCGTTGGCTGATCAACGGAACGAAGTTGAGGCGCTCGACCTCCGGAGAAACGGTGTGGGAGAGCGACTTCGTAACCGCGACCCTGCAGGTGGCGACGCGCCCCTGAGTTTACGCCATGGCTTCTACACCTCGTTGCGACGGAAGCAGCCGACGACGTGATCGTTGACGAGCCCCACGGCCTGCATCCACGCGTAGACTGTGGTGGGGCCAACGAACTTGTAGCCTCGCATCTTGAGCGCGACCGAGATCGACTCCGAGAGCGACGTTTTTGCGGGAACATCGCCGCGGATTTTGGCGGGCACATCCCCGACGAGCGACCATGCGAATTCCGAAAGCGGCTCGCCGTCCGTCTCCATTTTCAGATATGCACGCGCGTTGCCGATCGTCGCCTCGATCTTTGCGCGCGACCGGATGATCCCGGGATTCTCGAGCGCGCGCGCGACTTCCTGCGGATCGCCTTCCGCCCAGCGGCATCGGTGCAGCGTGGCTGTGCGTGGCATCGATATTCTTCCGTCTGCTCGTTGGCGTTTTCCCCTGCTCCCGCCACGAGCAAATATGTGACTCGCACCCGGGAGCTAGCAGCGCCATTCCACCCCGCGAAGATGAGTTCCGTCGCACCGGACGCGCACGCCACGACATCGACGGCTCACCGAGGGTCGAACGTCGCCTCGTCGCGGAACTTCGCCTGATCCAACCCCTTGATGCTGTCGCGTCCCGTGATCTTCTGAAAATTCGCCCCCGACAGCTCGGCGAGTGACAGGTCGGCGCCCGTGAGATTCGCCCCCGTGAGCACCGCGCGCGTCAGCTTCGCCTTCCGAAGATTCGCGCCGGTGAGATCCGCACCGCTGAAGTCTGCCGCGGTCATGTCCGACCGCATCACACCCATCGGCTGGTTGCGCGGGTCCGCACCCATGTCCGCGTGATCGAGCTTTGCGCGCACGAAGATCGCACCGGTCGCGAGCCCGATGATGCGCACGCCCGTGAGATCGGCGTCGGTGAAGTTCACATTCTCCATGATCACCGCATACATGCTCGCGTCGCGCAGCGTGGCGTGCGTGAAATCAGTCTTGCGCATCGTGGAGACATCGAGCGTCGCACCCGAGAGATCCGCGTTGTGCGCGTTCGCACCGTCGAGGTTCACGCTGAACATCTTCGCCTTCATCATCTTCGTGCCGACGAGCGTTGCGCCCGAGAGATTCGCGCGCTTGAAGTCGAGTCCGGAGAGATCGAGGCCGGAGAGATTCTGGCCGGCGAAATTTGCGGGATGGTCGGCCGACGAAGAGTCGAGACGCGCGACGACCTGCGCGCGTGTGAGCGGTGCGGAATCCGCAGCCGGCGCACGTGGTGCCTCCGGCGCGATCGAGCCATCCGATGTGCTGGCGACGATGATTGGCGCGCGCGGACGCGCCAGCGCCCGATGCGCCGTCGCGCTGTCGGCCTCGCCCCATCGGTCGAATACGTCTGCGAGCGTCGTCTCCGTCCGACGATAATAGTAGAGATGCACGTGCGGCTGCGCGCGCAGCGTGTCGAGCGTCGCCTCGAGCAGGGACACGGCCGCCGCCGGCTGATTGTGATCGCGCATCACCAGCGCCTTCACGCACGCGAGCGTCGACCAGCGCGCATCGTCTGCGCGAAGAGCGCCCTTCCAGAGCGCGCGAGCGCTGTCCGCCAGTGGCACCGCCTTCGCATCGTCGCCGGTGCGCGTCGCAAGCTCCGCACGACTCGCGAGCATGCTGCCCTGTCCGATCCGCCGGAACCGCATCGGCTCCGTAGCAGTGAGCATCGCGAACGACCGTTGCATCAGCGAATCCGCGACCGCGCCGTGGCCCATTCCGGCCTCCGCCGAAGCGAGATACGATGTTGCGCCGGCGAGATCCTCTTGCTCCACTCTCGGAAGCGCCGTCAGCCTCGCGAGCTCCGCACGAAACTCCGATGCGGCCTCGTCGTTTCGCCCCTGCCTCCGAAGAGCTTCGCCGAGAAGGATGTGTGGAGAGGTTCCCGACGACGTCTTGCCATTCTTTCGCTCATCCGCGGCAAGATCACGGAAGACCATTTCAGCCTCGTGATACTTCTCGCCTCCCATCAGCGCGCCGCCGTACGTGCTCGCCGGCTCCGGATACAGCACGCCAGGCGTCAGTCGGCTGCGAATCGCCGTCGCCTCACTGCCGGCGGACTCGGCCCCCGCGTACTGCTGCGAGTAGAGCAGGAGCCGGCCCAGCGTCTCGAGTTGCGTCGCCAGATCCACGGAGTTCCGCCCGTACGCGCGCTCGCTCGCGACAGCCTCTCGCAGCAGCTGCTCCGCGCGAAGCTGGTCACCGTTGCTGAGATAAATTTCGCCAAGCGCCGACTGCATCGTCGCGCGCACATGCGGCTGTGTCGCGTACCGCTTCGTGATCGTGGGCTCGGCGTGGTCGAGCACATCGCTGACGGACAGCGGTTTGCCGAGCGAATCAGTGAGCTGCGCGAGAAGCGACCAGAGCGTGTGCGTCACCGCGCTCGCCTGATCGCGTTGCGGGGCCGTCCGACCGGACTCGCGCTTGAGATTCGCATTCTGACGGCGCGAGACCACGCCCAAGGTCGCGAGGCCGACGAGAATGATCGCGCCGATGCTCACCGCCACGCGCTGCCGCCGCACGAACTTCCGTGTGCGATAGATGCGGCTATCCGCGCGTGCGAGCACGGGGCGTTCCTCGAGGTGCCGACGCACATCGTCCGCGAGCCTGTCCACCGATGGATACCGCCGATCCGGCTCCCGCCGGAGCGCCATCAGCGCGATGGTGTCGAGGTCGCCGCGCAACGCCTTGCCGTCGGCGACGATGCTCGACGGCGGCTTGGGCTCCGCCTCGCGAACGATGCGCGCCCAGTCGGCCGGATTCGATCGCGCGAGATTGAGCGGCCGCTCGCCCGTGAGCAGCTCGTAGAGCACGACGCCGAGTGCATACACGTCCGCAGCCGTCGTGACGGGCTCGCCGAGCACCTGCTCGGGGCTCGCGTACTCCGGCGTGAACGGCTGGAAACCCGTGCGCGTGATCGGCGCATCCCCCGCGTTGGATGGTGCGAGCAGCTTCGCGATGCCGAAGTCGAGCAACTTGATGTGCCCGTCCGCCGTGACGAGGATGTTCGACGGCTTGAGATCGCGATGCACGACGAGATTGCGATGCGCGTACGACACCGCGTCGCAGATCTGCAGGAAGAGCCCGAGCTTGTCGTTCAGCGTGAGCTCGTGTGCCTCCACATAGCGATTGAGCGGCATCCCGTCCACGTACTCCATCGCGAACCACGGATGCCCGTCGCTCGTGACGCCGCCTTCGAGCAGCCGTGCCACGCCCTGATGCTCGAGCGTCGCCAGGATCTGCCGTTCCTCAGCGAAGCGACGGAGCAGCGTGCGATCCTGATCGAGCCCGCTCCGCATCACCTTGAGCGCGACACGCGGCGCGAACTCGGCGTCGTCGCGGGCAGCGAGATACACGGAGCCCATACCGCCGCGACCGAGCACGTGGTCGATCACGAACGGTCCGATGCGCGAGGGTGCCGCGGTCTCGCGCTCGGCGAACAGCGGCTGCGCCCACGCAACCGCTCCCGCATCGCATGCATTTGCCGCCTCGGTGTTTCCGGCGGAAACGAGCAGCCGCTCGACGGCCTCGCGCAGCACCGTGTCCGCGCCGCACGCAGTGTCGAGATACGCGGGCCACGAATCGGGAGGAAGCTCGAGCGCGTTGTCGAGAATCGGCTCGATGCGCTCCCACAGCTCGGCAACGGCAGCGCGCGTCACGGCGTCTCCGCTTCCATCGCGATCGCGAGCCACATGCGCGCCTTCGTCCAGTCGCGTCGCACCGTGCGCGGCGTGAGCTGCAGCGCGAGCGCGGTTTCTTCCTGGCTCATGCCGCCGAAGAATCTGCAGTCGACTACGCGCGCAAGCCGGGAGTTCGATGCCGCGAGCAAAGTCAACGCCTCGTCGAGCGCGACGAGCTGTTCCGCGCGATCATCGGCGGCGACCTCGATGTCGTCGAGCTCGACACGCATCTGGACGCCGCCGCGCTTCTGCGCGGTGCGCTGGCGCGCGTAGTCGATGAGCACGCGCCGCATAGCCATCGCGGCGATCGAGAGAAACTCCGCGCGCCCGCTCACGTCGAGATGCGACGGAGCGGCGAGACGCAGATAGGCCTCGTGCACGAGCGCCGTCGTGTTGAGGGTGTGGCCCACGCCCTCGTGCCGCAGCTGCCGTCGCGCGATGCGACGAAGCTCCTCGTAGACCAGCGGCATCATCCGCTCGACCGCACCGCCCTCGGGCACCGTCACATTGCCCGGGGGGGTGACATCCTCGTCGTCTTCGACGCCGAATCCGTCGTGCTGAGAAGTCGAATCCACCAAACTGCACCGATGCACGTGAGACTGCCGAATATAGCGCCTAAACGCATGAAAGCGACCGCGGCAGAGCGGTCGCTTTCATGGAAAATACCTCGCCGACGCCCCGTGGGCGCCTCGTTTCTTTACAGCTGCGTCGGATCAGCCCGCAACGGCGCCAGCCTGGAGCGACTTGGTGTCGATCACGAAGCGGTACTTCACGTCGTTCTTCAACATCCGCGTGTATGCCTCGTTGATCTTCTGAATGGGGATCATCTCGATGTCGGAGACGATGCCGTGCTCCGCACAGAAGTCGAGCATCTCCTGCGTCTCGGCGATCCCTCCGATCCCCGAGCCCGCGAGCGATGCGCGACGTCCGAGGAGCGAGAACACTGGCACCGACAGCGGCGCGTCGGGCGCGCCGACCATGCAGAGCACGCCGTCGCGCTTGAGTAGATGCAGATAGCTGGCGACATCGTGCTCGGCCGAGATCGTGTCGAGGATGAAGTCGAATGTGCCGGCGTGCGCCGCCATCTGCTCCTTATCCGTCGAGATCACGACGTCATCGGCGCCGAGCTTTTTCGCGTCGGCGACCTTGTTCTGCGATGTCGTGAACTGAACGACGTGCGCGCCGAATGCGTGTGCGAACTTGAGGCCCATGTGCCCGAGGCCGCCGAGTCCCATGACCCCGACCTTGCTGCCCTTGCCGACCTTCCAATGGCGGAGCGGCGAGTACGTCGTGATCCCTGCGCAGAGAAGGGGAGCGGTCGCCGCGAGATCGAGCTTGTCGGAGATGTGGAGCACGTAGCTCTCGTCGACGACGATCCCCGTCGAATAGCCGCCCTGTGTCATCTCACCGTTCCTGTCGCGGCCGTTGTACGTGACCGTGCACCCCGGATTGTTGCAGTACTGCTCCTCGCCGTCCTTGCAGTTCTCGCAGACGCGACACGAATCGACCATGCAACCGACACCGGCGAGCTCACCGACCTTGAACTTCGACACCGCGCTTCCGACGGCGGTGACCCGGCCGACGATCTCGTGGCCGGGAACCATGGGGTAGATCGAGCCTCCCCATTCGTTGCGCGCCTGATGGATGTCCGAGTGACAGACGCCGCAGAAGAGGATCTCGATGGCGACGTCGTTTGCGCGCGGAGCACGACGCTCGATTGTGAACGGCTCGATCGGCGACTTCGCACTCTGCGCTGCGTACGCGGCGGTCCTCGTTCCGGGCGCCTTGGTCTGCTTTGCTGCGTATTCGGCGGTCTGTGGCATCAGCGATTATCCCCTGGTTTGGTTCGGAGGCGTGGCGTTCTCTACTAACTGGCCGCTGGACGGCATCGTTCCCACTACATATCTCTCGTGCTCAAGCCTTTGCCGCGGCCCGCAGCGCCGCGACGAAGGTCGCGACGTCGGTCCAATCCTCATCGTAGCGCTCGCCGTTGACGAAGAATGTCGGCGTCCCATTCACGCCGCTGCGCACGCCCCCTCGAAAATCCGCACGCACGCGATCGGCGAACGCGCCGCCGGCGTACGCCGCGTCGAGCTCGCCAGTCGTGACGCCGTGCGCCGCCGCGTAGCCGGCGACATCCTCATCATCGAGCGCGTGCTGGTTCTCGTAGAGCGTGTCATGCATCGACCAGAATGCCTTGTCACCCTTCGCGCCCACGACTTCGGCCGCGATCGCGGCGTGCGTCGCGTGCGGATGCGCCTGCGCGAGTGGAAAATTGCGGAAGACGAAGCGCAGCTCTTTTCCCATCTCCTTCTGAATTTTCTTCACGATCATGTAGGCGTTGCGACAGTACGGACACTGATAGTCTCCATACTCTACGAGCGTGACCTTCGCACTCGCCGGACCTTGCGCATGATCCGCGGCGCTCACGGGGATCGAGAGCATCTCCCCTTCGCGTTCGCCCGTCATGACGCTGCTCCCGCGGATGCGGAGCCACGCTGTTCGGGCGTGAGCGACTCGAGTGCCTTCAGAATTCCCGCGGCGCCCGGATTCACGCCATCGGGGGAAAGATGATGCCAGCGGATGACGCCTGCGGCATCGAGCACGAAGAGCGCGCGCGAGGATTCGCCGAGATCATCGTGGTAGGCGCCGAACTTCCTCGATACCTCGCCCTTCGGCTCGAAGTCGGCGAGGAGCGGGAAGTGCAGCGAGCGGTCCTTCGCGAACGCGAGATGGCACCACACGCCGTCGACGGAGATGCCGAGGACTTGCGCATCCGATTCGGCGAACTGGTCGAGCATCTCGTTGTAGAGCGCCACCTGGTCGCCGCACACTGGACTCCAGTCCGCTGGATAAAAGACCAGCACGACGGGCTGCCCCTTGAAGTCGGAGAGCGACACCTTCTGATCCGGCGTCGAGTGCAGCGTAAAGTCGGGCGCTGCGGTGCCCACCGCGAGCAGCGCCCGCGCCTTCGTCGAATCGATAGTTGCCATGCGTGCGCTCCAGCTTCGTGTTGAGGGTGGTGCTCAGACGCGGTTGAGTATTTCGTCGACCGCCTCGATTTCGCTCGGCGAGAGATCCCAGTTCGGCGCCGAAGCGTTGCTCCGGACTTGCTCGGGGCTCGTTGCTCCCGCAATCACCGACGCGACCACTGGAAAGCGGAGGAGCCAGGACATTGCGAGCTCGAGCATCGTATGGTCGTTCGCGTCGGCAAACGCGATGAGCCGCTCGATGAGTTCCATGTTGCGATCCGTGTGCTTCTCCGCGAGCCACCCGCCATCTGCGATTCGCGTGCCCTCGGGCACCTTCTCCCCGAGCCGGTATTTCCCGGTGAGCAAGCCGCTTTCGAGCGGGAAGTACGGCAGATATGAGACGCCGAGCCGCTCACACTCGGGGATCGCGTCGAACTCGTCGTCGCGCTTGAGCATGTTGTAGTGATTTTGCACGCTCACGAACCGCGCGAAACGTTGTTGCTCACTGACAGACTCTGCCTCGGCGAGCTGCTCGCCCGAAAAATTCGAGCATCCGATCTCGCGCACTTTTCCCGCGACGACGAGCTCGTTCAGCGCTCCCAGTGTATCCTCGATGGGCACCGTGGGGTCGGGCGCGTGGAGCTGATAGAGGTCGATGTAGTCGGTGCCGAGACGCTTCAGACTGTCGTTACACGCTTGGTGCACATACTCAGGGCGCGCGCCCGTCCGCGACTCGTCCACCTTTTTCCCGAATTTGGTGGCGACGATCACACCCTTCCTGCGTCCCGCGAGCGCCTTCCCGAGAAATTCCTCGCTCTGCGTCTTCCCGTAGATGTCTGCGGTGTCGAAAAAATCGATGCCGGCATCAATGGCTGCATCGACGACCGCGCGAGTGGTATGCTCGTCGACTCGCCATCCGAAGTTGTTACACCCGAGTCCGATGACTGAAACTTCCAACTTTCCGATCCGTCGTGTCTCCACGTTTTCACGCTCCAGAGTCGAGTGTCGATGCAAGGAACTAATTCATGACGACAGGCGCTCGTTCCCTTATGAGCTCCCTTGATACGCGACCGGCCTCGTACGCTCACCACAAGAATCCAGCTCGTCACCAATGAAATCTGTCTCCATTGTTCCGATCCGCGCAGCGCTCATCGCCTGCGTCGTCCTCGCCGCTGCCTGCAAAAAGGCCGCGCCACCACAATATCCGCCACCGGATGTCACGGTGCTGACGGTGAAGCCGGAGACGGTCGAGGCGAAGCTTGACTACGTTGGGCAGGCCGAGGCGTCGAAATCCGTCGAGGTCCGCTCGCAGATCACGGGTGTGATCGTCGCGAGGCCGTACACGGAGGGTACCGACGTCAGAGCAGGAACGGTGCTCTATCGCATCGACCCCACGACGTACGAGGCGGCGCTCCGAAGCGCCCAGGGCACGCTCGCGAATGCGCAGGCGCGTCTCGCCAATGCGCAGCGGAGCTACAATCGTGTGAAGCCGCTGCTCGATGAGCACGCCGTGGCGCAGGTCGACGTCGACAATGCGGAGACGGAGCTGCAGCAGGCGAAGGCCAACGTCGATCAGTCGAAGGGTGCGGTGGACGAGGCGAAGAAGAACTTCGACGACACGTTCGTGCGCGCACAGATCAGCGGACGCGCCGGACGCGCGCTGCTCGTGCTCGGCGCGCGGGTCACTGGCCCGAACGATCTGCTTACCACTGTCGAGCAGGTCGATCCGATCTATGTCAGCTTCAATCCGTCGGACAAGGACATCCTGTCATGGCGGCACAATGAGGCGACACGGAAGATGATCGCGAGCGGCAAGCTCAAGGTCGATGTCACGCTCTCCGACAAGAGCAGGTTTCCGCACCAGGGCGTCGTAACGTTCGTGGATCAGTCGCTCCAGTCCAACACAGGGACGCTGCTGCTGCGTGCCACCATTCCGAACCCCGAGCACGTCCTGCTTCCCGGCCAGTTCGTGCGCGTGAAGCCGATGGGAATCGTGAACGACAGTGCGATCCTCGTTCCGCAGCGCGCGGTGCAACAGGGCCTCGCGGGTACCTTCGTCTATCTCCTCGGTCCGGATAACAAAGTCATCCCGCGCGACGTGTCGGCCACATCGTGGGACAATGGCCGCTGGCTGATTCAGGATGGGCTCAACCCTGGTGATCAGGTGCTCGTCGACGGGACGCTCAAGGTGGGGCCGGGTGCTCCAGTGCATCCCTCGCCGTACGATCCGGGGAAGGACACGACGCTCAAGGCGCCGGGCGACACCGCCGCGAAAGTGGTGGTGTCGCGATGAGCGCCGCCGGCACGGATCCGCTGGACGAGCCGCGTCCCAAAGTGGAGGTTGCCAGGGAGGACGAGCAGATCGGCAATCTCTTCATCCGCCGTCCGATCTTCGCGGCCGTCATCTCGATCGTGATCGTGCTGCTTGGCCTGTTCGCGCTGAACAAACTTCCGATCGCGCGCTATCCAAACGTCACGCCGCCGGTGGTTTCGGTTACCGCCAACTATCCGGGCGCCACCGCCCTCGATGTTGCGACGACCGTCGCGGCGCCGATCGAGCAGCAGCTCGCCGGCATTCAGGGGCTGCTCTACTACAAGTCCACGAGCTCGGGCGACGGGTCGATGAATCTGCAGGTGTCCTTCGACATCACGCGCGACCAGGATCTCGCGGCCGTCGACGTGCAGAATCAGATCGCGCTCGCGACGCCGCAGCTTCCCGAACAGGTGCGCCGCAACGGCGTCATCGTGCAGAAAGCGCAGCCCGACATCCTGCTCGTGGGCGTGCTCACATCCACGGACCCGCGCTACAACGGCGAGTTCCTGAGCAACTACTCGAAGATCTACCTCGAGGACGAGATCAAGCGCATCCCCGGCGTCGGCAACGCGACGACGTTCGGCAATCTCAACTTCGCGATGAACATCGAGCTCGACCCCGACAAGATGGCGCAGCTCGGAGTCACGGTTTCGGATGTCAATGCGGCCGTGAACGAGCAGAACAGCACCAACCCGGCCGGCTCGATCGGCCGCGAGCCTGCGCCGTCCGGTACGCAGCTCACGCTTCCGGTGACGACGCTCGGCCGACTCAGCACGCCGGAGGAGTTCGCGAACATCATCATCCGCGCGAGGCCCGACGGCTCCGTGCTGCGCGTCTCGGATGTCGGCACGGTGAAACTGGGAGGCAGAGATTACGGGCTCGTCGGCATGTACAATGGCAAGCCGATCGCGCTGATCATCCTGTATCTACGTCCCGGCGCCAACGCGATCGCCGTGCGCAACGCGTACGTGAAGCGCATGGCGGAGCTCGCAAAGACCTTCCCCGTCGGACTGCATCAGGAGATCGGCTTCGACACGACGCCGTTCGTCACGCAGTCCATTCACGAAGTCGTGAACACCCTGATCATTGCGATGGCGCTGGTGACGTTGGTCGTCTTCATCTTCCTGCAAAACTGGCGATCGACACTCATCCCGCTGCTCGCGGTGCCGGTGTCGATCATCGGCACCTTCTTCGGGCTTTGGGTGCTCGGCTTCACCATCAACCTGCTCACGCTCTTCGGTCTGACGCTCGCGATCGGAATCGTCGTCGATGACGCGATCGTGGTGATCGAGAACGTCGAGCGCATCATGGATCAGGAGAAGGTCTCGGCGCGCGTCGCGGCGGATAAGGCGATGAAGCAGGTCACTGGCGCCCTGGTCGCGATCGTGGCGGTGCTCTGTGCCGTGTTCATCCCTGTTGCGCTCGTCGGGGGCATCACCGGCGAGATGTACAAGCAGTTCGCCGTGACGATCGTGATCTCGGTCGTGCTGTCGGGAATCGTCGCGCTGACGCTGACGCCCGCGCTCTGCTCGGTGATGCTCAAGCCGGGAGACCACGGCTCGTCGTGGGGCCCGTTCAAGTGGTTCAACCGCAATTTCGATCGCGCGCGCAACGGATACCTCGGCTCACTCGGCCGCATGCTCGGCAGTCCGAAGGCGGTGTTCGCGGCCTTCGCGGTGGTGGTCGCACTCGTGATCGTGCTCGTGCGTGCTGTTCCCGGCGGCTTTCTACCCACCGAGGACAAGGGCTTCTTCGCGATCGCGATCGAGCTGCCGGCCGGCGCATCGCGTCAGCGCACCGATGCGGTCGTGCTGCAGGTGCAGAAATGGCTGCTCGCGCAAAAGGGCATCGAGCGGACGGTTGCGCTTACGGGACTCAGCCTGCTGCAGGGCGGCGCTGCCCAGACGAGCTCCGCCACGGTGTTCGCCGGACTCGCGCCGTGGGATAAGCGCAAGACACCCGACACGCAGCTCGACGCCATCCTTGGTAGAGCGAACGGCGCGTTCTCGCAGATCAAGGACGCGATCATCTTCGGCTTCAACTTTCCGGAGATTCCGGGGCTGGGCGTCACCGCCGGTCTCGAGATGGATCTCCAGGACCGCAGCGTCAACGACGTCACGAAGTTCGCGGCGCTTGCGCAGCAGTTCGTGGCCGATGCCAACAAGCTCCCCGAAGCGCAGGGGCTGACGACGAACATCAACGTCAACTTCCCGCAGCTGTTCGTGCACGTCGATCGCGAAAAGGTGAAGGCGCTCGGCATTTCGCTCACAGATCTGTTTCAGACGCAGCAGGCGATGCTGTCGACGCTGTACGTCAATGACTTCAACATCTACGGGAAGACGTTCCGCGTGCAGCTCGAAGCGCAGCCGCAGTTTCGTGAGCGACCGGAGGACATCGGCCGCCTGTACGTGCGCGGGCCGAATCAGCAGATGATTCCCGTGTCGTCGCTCATCACCACTGAGTTCAAGGCCGCACCGAACATCGTGACGCGCTTCAACGGCTTCACGGCAGCCGTCGTCAACGGTACGCCGGCTCCGGGTAAGAGCTCGGGGCAGCTCCTCGCCGCGGTGCGCAAGCTCGCCGACGAGAAGTATGCGCCGCTCGGCGTGGGCTACGCGTTCAGCGGGCAGTCGTACGAGGAAGTGCAGGGCGGCACGGCGACGCTCGTATTCACCATGGGAATCATCATGGTATTTCTCGTGCTCGCGGCGCTTTATGAATCCTGGTCGATCCCTTTCGCCGTGCTCTTCGGCGTACCGTTCGGACTCCTCGGCGCGCTGCTTGGTGTGTTCATCCGTCGCATGCCGAACGACGTCTACTTCCAGGTCGGACTCATCGTCGTCGTCGGCTTGGCGGCGAAGAATGCGATTCTGATCGTTGAGTTCGCGAACGAGCTTCGCGCGCAAGGACTGTCGATTCGCGAGGCGGCCGTCGAGGCCGCGCGCGAGCGTCTGCGTCCGATCCTCATGACTTCATTCGCATTCATCCTCGGCGTCGTGCCACTGCTCATCGCGAGCGGCGCCGGCGCCCAGAGCCGACACTCGATCGGAACGGGGGTGTTCTTCGGAATGCTCGTCGCGACGACCGTCGGAATCTTCTTCGTCCCATCGTTCTTTGCCGAGATTCGAATGCTGAGTGAGCGTGGATTGTTCAGGCGAAAGAAGGTGCCGGCTCCAGTCGCGGCGGGCTCGATGGCGGGGGACGACTGAGCATGCCGGTATTCCGAAAGGTTGCTCCGCGCTTCCTCGCGCTGCTCGTCGTCGCTGGTTGTGCTGTTGGACCGAACTACAAGCCTCCGGCGGTGGACGTCGCGCCGACATGGCGCGCGCCGTCGAAGTCGGAAGATTCGGTACGCTCATTCTTCGACTCGCTGGCGAACGGGAAAAACCTCATTGCGCCACCGACCGTCGCGCCCTCCGACACGCCTTCCGGCGCGGCGACCATGCGGCGCCCGGATTGGCGTGCGAGCTACGAGTCGCGTCCGCTCGATGCGAAGGCCGGACTGGGTTGGGCTGAGCTGATCAAGGATCCCGCGTTGCAGGCGCTCATCGACACGGCCGTGCGCAACAATCGCGACGTTCGCGTCGCGATCGCGACGATTCAGGAATTCCGCGCCGAATATGGAGTGTCGAAAGGGCGGTTCTTTCCTCAGATCGATGGCAAGGTCGACGCTGGACGCGAGAAGATCGTGCTCCTGCCCGGGCAGAACAACGCGTTCAACGCGATTCAGGTCACTGCGAATCTGCAGTGGGAGCTCGACTTCTGGGGGCGCCTGCGCAGGAACACGCAGGCTGCGCGCGCCGAGTATCTCGCGAGCGAAGAGGGGCGCCGCTCGGTCATCCTCACGCTCGTCAGCGATGTCGCGACGGCATATCTCCAGCTGCGTGAGCTCGATCTCGATCTCGACATCTCCGAACGCACGCTCAAGTCGCGTCAGGAGACGCTCAAGCTGGCGCTGCGTCGCTATCAGCAGGGTCTGATCTCCGAGCTCGACGTTCGGCAGTTCGAGTCCGAAGTCGACAACTCGGCGGTATCGATTGCGGATTTTCAGCGACAGATCGCGCAGCAGGAGAACGCGCTGAGCGTGCTCGTGGGCCACTCGCCCGGGCCAATTGCGCGCGGCCTCTCGCTCACCGATGTGCTTGGAACGTTCGTGCTTCCCTCCGAGCTCTCATCGGATCTCATCGCGCGGCGACCCGATGTACGTCAGGCCGAAGAGGCGTACGTCGCCGCGAACGCGCGCATCGGCGCGGCAGCAGCGGCACTGCTGCCGACCGTGTCGGTAACGGGACAATACGGCCGTCAAGGCGACAGGTTCACCAACACCTTCCAGAAAAACGGCGAGATCTACCAGATCTTTGGCGGCGTCTCGATCCCGCTGTTTCACGGCGGAGCGCTGCGCAGCGAGCTCTCCGCGGCGCACGCGCGGTCGGATCAGGCGCGCTTCGCCTATGAGCAGGCGACCCTCGTCGCGCGGCGGGAGGCCGAGGATGCGTTCGTAGGGGTGCGCACGTCGCGCGATAAGGCGGTGGCGCAACAGCGTCAGGTCGATGCGCTCCGTCGCGCATTCGATCTCGCGAACCGGCGCTATCAGAACGGCGTCTCGAGCTACCTCGAAGTGCTGGACGCGGAGCGCAATCTGTTTACGAGCGAGCTCGCGCTGACGCAGGCGCAGCGACTGGAGCTCGTGTCCGGCGTGCAGCTCTACAAGGCGCTCGGCGGCGTCTGGAGCGACGCGACCTCCGCGCGCTAGCTGCGCGGAGGGCAACGCTCGCCCCCGAGGCGAGGCACTTCGCCCCCGATTCGTTTTCTGGCCGGAAGAGCGGTTCTAGACTGACCAGTCACTCTCGAACCTTTCTCTGGGAGCTCAGGCCATGCTACGAAGTGTTGTACATACAGTCGCCGCCGTGAGTATGGCCGCGTCGATCCTTGCGTGTGGTGGAAGCGGCGGGACGGGACCGGCGCCGGTCTTCTCATCGGTCGCGGTGGCGCCGTCCTCTCCGAACGTCGCCGTTGGCGCTACCACGGCGCTGACGGCGACGGCGAAGGATCAGAACGGCGCGGTGTTCTCCGGCGCGATGGGTGCCACGTGGTCCTCGGCGACTCCCGCGGTCGCAACCGTGGATGCGACGACGGGCATCGTGTCCGGCGTTGCGAACGGAAGCTCGGTGATCACCGCGTCGATCACGATCGGAAGCATCACGCACACGGGAAGTCAGAGCATTGCTGTCACGACTCCGACCGCGTCGGGCGACGTGACCGCGACCACCACGCTGAACTTCGACCCGGGCACCGTCACCGTCTCGCGTTCGGCCGGCACGGCATCGGTGACGTGGCACTTCCAGTCCGTCGCACACACCGTGACGTGGGACGCGCAGCCAGGCTCCGTGACGGACATCGGCACGACGTCGAGCGCGAGCGTCGCGCGCGATTTCACCGTCGCGGGCACCTACCACTATCACTGCTCGATTCACTCCGGCATGGCCGGCGTGGTGGTGGTGCAGTAGCTCGCGAGCGGCCGCAAGGAAGTTCCGGGCAGCATGAACGGCTCTCGTCACGCAGGTGGCGGGAGCCGTTTCGCATCAGGGCTAACCCCGATCGGGCGCGGAAACGGGTGACGATGGGCAGGCACACCGCGTCACCCTATGTCCCCAACCAAGTGAGCAATCTCGAATGTTACGTGCATTAGCGCGCACGATCGTCGCCGGCACGCTCGCCGCGACGCTCTTCGCCTGCGGATCGGATAGTATCACCAATCCGACGGCCGCCACCGTCGTGGCGAGCAGCCAGCTGCAGTTCACGCCGCAGAACATCTCGCTCTCGCGGAGCGGTGGTACTGCACAGCTGACGTTCTCATTCGAGAGTACGCATCACACCGTCGTCTGGGACACCCAGCCGTCAGGCGCGAGCGTCGAGAACATCGCGCTCAGCGCCAATACGTCGGTGGAGCGCGATATGACCGTCGCCGGAACGTACATGTATCACTGCTCGATCCATCCGAGTATGACGGGCACCGTTACCATCCACTAGCGGCTTCGCGCGTGTCCTACAGCGCGTCACGGATGAACGCCTGCATCTTCTGGCGATAGCTCCTGCCGCTCGTGTGGCGGGAGCCGTCGTGCAGAATGACGACGAAGTCCCCCTGAAACCACGGCTGCAGCTCCTTCACGCGCTCGGTGTTCACGATCGTCGAGCGATGGATGCGGAGGAAGCGCGCCGCCGGGAGTCGTGACTCGAGGCGCGTGAGCGTGTCTCGCACGAGATGCGTGTCCGCGCCGACGTGAATCCTGGCGTGATTGTCCACCGCCTCGATCCAGTCGATCTCCGCTGTGCGGAGCAACAACAGCCGGCCGTCCACCTTGATCGCGAGCCGCAAGTCCCGGCGCTGCCGGCGCCCGAGATGCTCGAGTAGCGCCTGGAGCTGCGCCTTGTCGGGTCGGGCGCCACCGCGTGCCGCTTCGGGGTTGTCGAGACGTTCCTTCGCGCGCACGAGCGCCTCCGCGAAGCGCTCGCGCTCCACGGGCTTAAGCAGGTAATCGAGCACGTGCACCTCGAAGGCCTGCACCGCGTACTCGTCGTACGCAGTCACGAAGATCACGAGCGGCATGCGCTCCGCCCCCACCGCCTCGATCACGCCGAAGCCGTCGAGCTCCGGCATCTGTATGTCGAGGAAGACCAGATCCGGCGCGTACTTCTCTATCGCCAGAATCGCGTCCATGCCGTTGCCACATTCGCCGACGATCTCGACGTCCGGATGATCCGCGATCAGCGTTCGCATGCGTGAGAGCGCGAGCGGCTCGTCATCGACGACCAGCGCTCGTATTCGCGCAGAATCTTTCTTCTCGGTGGCCGCGCTCACGACAGCTCCTCTCCGGTGTGGTACGGGATCGAGATGCGCACCGCGAAGCCCGCGTTGGGCGCGGTCGTCACCTCGAAGCTATGCAGATCGCCGTACAATCGTTCGAGCTGCTCACGGATGTTGCTCAAGCCGATCCCCTTCGGCAGCTCGTTCGGCGCGGTGAGCGCGCACCCGACGCCGTCATCGATCACCGCGAGCTCCACGTGGTCGCCGCGACGCTGCGCCCGAATCTCGAGCTTCCCCCCGCACGCGCGCGAGCTGAGTCCGTGCCGAATCGAGTTCTCCGCGAGCGGCTGCAGCAACAGATTCGGCACGAGGGCGCGGCTTGCCGCAGGATCGATCATGATCGAAATCTGCAGCCGATCCTGAAAGCGCAGCTGCTGGATCATCACGTAGCGCTCGAGCAGCTGAATCTCCCGTTCGATCGGAACCTCCTGTTCGCCTGCGTTGTGCAGCGACAGCCGCAGGAAGTCGCTCAACCCCGTGAGCATCCGCTCCGCCGATTGCGCGTCGCTCGAGATCAGCGCCACGATCCCGTTCATGGTGTTGAAGAGGAAGTGTGGATTGAGCTGCAGCCGAAGGCTCCGCAGCTGCGCCTGCGCGAGCGCAACGCGCAGATCCTCGCGCTCCTGCGATTCGCGGTAGTACGTCTCCGCCAGCCGCTCGTGCCACGAGGTCGCGTACGTCGCGATCGCGCCGGCGACGATGAGCAGCAGGATCTTCGCCCCTTCGTCGAGGAGGGAGACCGCCGCGCTCCCACTGGCGATGATCGGACTGTCCGTCGTCGGCACACGTCCGCTGAGCAGGAGCACCGCCACCAGCACGGAATATTGAACGACGACGAGCATCGCCGCTGCCGCCGCGTTGCGCGTCGACGACGCGATGGGACGCGCCGCGAGGATCACGAAGTACGCGAGAAAGATCGGCGACTTGAGCGCCAGCGCGCTCGGCTCCGCCATGCTGTAGCCCGCGAGAATCGCCGTCACCGCCGTGATGTCGACGAGCGGATTCACCAGCGCCACCCATGAAGGCAGTGGCTTGTCGCGCAGATGCCGGTGCTGGTCGAGCCAGAATTGCGCGAGCGACCACGCCAGCGTCGGAATCAGCACAGCCCAGTTTGCGCCCTGCACCGTGACCGGGATGTGCGGACCGTAGAGCAGCGCCGTGAGCGCAAGCGACAGCAGCACCGCGGCGCGCACGCCGTTGAGCAGCCGCTCCGCGCGCTCGCGTTGCACCTCGATCGCGGGACGTGCCATTTCCATGGGCAACATCATTGCCTTGAATCACTCTCATCGGAAGGGTGCCGCCTCCAGGCATCTACCAGCAACGCGATGAGCGTCAGCAACGGCGGAATCGGCGAGCGATCGAAGACTATGATGCTCGCATCGATCGCTCCGACCATGATCACCGCAAGCGCGAGCGATGCGAGATACTGCATCCGGCCCGCGAGCAAGAGCGCTCCGCCGGTGAGCTCGATCAGCGCCGTCACGTAGCGAAGCCATTGGCCAAAGCCGAGGCTCGCGAAGAGCTCGACCATGAGCGGCAAGCCCGCCACCTTCACGACGCCGGCCGAGAGGAACAACAGGCCGAGTCCGAGCTCCATCAGTCGCACCCACCCTAACCGACGAACGCCGGGCCACGGCGCATCCATTAGTGAAGCCGATAGCTGGCGGCGAACCGCCACGTCGTCACGTCCTTCGGCACCGAGTAGACTTCCGTCGTCAGCGCGAAGTTCGCGGGGAGACGTAGGGTGGCGCCGCCGAGCACGGACCAGCGCTTGAGATTGACCTCGACCTGAGTGTTGTCGGTGAGGCCGTCGAGGCTTGTGAAGCCGACCTCGAAGCGCGGGCGCAGCCACGCCACGCCGGTGCCGGCGAAGAGCGCGAAGCGTTCGCCGCGGCTCTTCACTCCATACACCGCCTCGAGGCCGGCCATCGTCGGCGTGAATTTGTCGTCGGATGGGTTATTCCCGTAGCAAGCACTGTCGGGCTCGCTTTGCTGTAGCGCCGATCGCGGGCAGGTGATCGGACCGCGGACATGGCCGATCGTACCGTCTGCGCGGAGCATGAGCGCGCTCGAGCCAAACGGGCCGAAGCCATGCAGCGCCATGGTCTCCGAGATCGCCGCGCTGCCGAGATGTGGTTTTGCGTCCCCCACCTGAATCGGCGGGATGTAGCTCGCCTCGATGGCGAGACCGAGGGGGAGTGTGAGGAGCACGCGGGGGCGCGCGAAGACGCTGGTCAGCCGCGAATGCTGCTGGGCGCTCGCAGCGTAGCATTCGCTTGCATGCTCGATCGACGGGTCGGCAGTCGGCACGGGCGAAAGCTCCGCCTGGAGCTCGAGATGCCACGCGGATTGGCGATTCGGGGCGTCGAGCGCGGAAAAGGCGATCGGGACTGAGTAGAAGGCGAGCAACCTGGCTTCGTTGCTGTTCGGGCCAGGACGACACTGGGCTCGCGCGGCGGGGGCGGCAGCACCGGCCAGCGCGACGAGAGCTACGAGGGATTTGCGCACGGGCCGACGTTATGCGCGACATTGGCCGGCGTGAACCGAAGGGCGGTGGACGACTGGTACTGGGGGGTGAAGGGCAGCGTCGGGCGTGCGACGGTTGCGCGCTTTCTTTGTAGGGATAGTACTGGCCGGTCAGGAACTTAGGCCCGCCCCTCAGGCGTTCAACCCGCACACCCTTTCGATCCGGACGACGTGGCCACACAGGTTGCACCCGCTCATCTAGACAGCGACGAAGCCATTGTTCCCTACCGCTGGCTCATCCTCCTCGGCCTCATCACGGCCGCCATGATGGAGGTGCTCGATACAACGATCATCAACGTCTCTCTCCCGCAGATGGCCGGCAATCTCGGCGCAACGACGGAGGAGATCGCGTGGGTGAGCACCTCCTACATCCTCGCGAACGTCGTCGTGCTGCCGATGACCGCTTTCTTTACCGAGCGGTTCGGACGACGCAACTATTTGACGTTCTCGATCCTGCTTTTCATCGTCGCGTCGTTTCTATGCGGAACGTCGCACAGTCTCAGCGAGCTCGTGATCTGGCGACTGCTGCAGGGCGCCGGCGGCGCCGCGTTGCTCTCCACGGCACAGGCGACGCTGCGACAGATCTTCCCGCGCGAGCAGCAGGGCATGGTGCAGGCGATTTTCCTGCTGGGTATCATCGTCGCGCCGACGCTCGGTCCCACACTCGGTGGCTGGATCACCGACAACTACACGTGGAACTGGTGCTTCTTCATCAATATCCCGATCGGAATTCTTTCGACCTTCCTGGTGACGACGTTCCTCAAGGATCCCGAGGGCGCGCGTACCATCAAGCCGGTGGACTGGCTAGGAATCGGGCTGCTGATCGTCGGGATCGGGTCGCTGCAGTACGTGCTCGAGGAAGGGAATCGCAACGACTGGTTCCAGGACAGTCTCATCCTCAAACTTTCGGCCCTCTCCGCGATCTGCCTCGTCACGATGGTCTGGTGGGAGCTGACTGACCGGAACAAGCATCCGGTCATCAACTTTCGCGTGCTGCACAACAGAGACCTCTCGGCGTCGATCTTCCTGTTCATCGTGCTCGGCTTCGGCCTCTACGGCGGGACGTTTCTCTTTCCGCTTTTCACCCAGGGGATTCTCGGCTTCACCCCGACGGAAACCGGCCTCACGATGCTTCCCGGTGGACTCGCGACTGCGGTGATGGCGGTGGTGTGCGGACGTCTGCTCAGTGGGAAGGTGCCGTTGGTCGATGCGCGCTATCTCATCCTCGCTGGTGTGGTCGCCTTCAGCGCGTCGATGTGGATTCTCGGACACCTTACCTCGGTCGCGGGCGAGGGCGATGCTCGGATCGCACTCATCGTTCGCGGTGCGGCGATGGGTCTGCTCTTCACGCCGATCAACAACGCGGCATTCGGCAGTCTGAAACCGAGCGAGGCTCAGCAGGCGTCGGGGTTGATCAATCTCTCGCGCCAGCTCGGAGGCTCGTTCGGCATCGCGGTGCTGAGCACCTATCTCACGAGGCACGTGCAGTATCACCGCGCCGATCTCGCGCAGAACTTCTTCGCGGGGAATCCGGCGTTCGATCAGCGCTTTCAGGCAACCGTGTCGAGTCTCGTGGCGCACGGCACGTCGATGCTTCA
>JBDTJH010000168.1:0-17561 GCA_039935955.1 Gemmatimonadaceae bacterium | reverse complement strand
GTCCAGGAAGGCATCGACACCGCGTACTACGCCGCGACGATGGGTCGCCAGCTGTCCGGGCGCACCGTGCCGAGCGAGCTCGCGAACAAGTGGGCGATGAGCTTCCGTCGGCCGATCGGCGTCGCTGGTATCATCTCACCGTTCAACTTTCCGCTGGCCATCCCGACGTGGAAGATGTTCCCGGCGCTGGTCTGCGGAAATGCGTGCGTCTTCAAGCCGAGCGAGGATGTCCCGCACACAGGTCATGCGCTCGTCGAGATCATGCTCGAGGCAGGGCTGCCGCCCGAGGTCATCCAGTTGGTCCACGGACTCGGCGCCGACGTCGGCGCGCCGATCGTGTCGCATCCGGACGTCGCCGTCGTGTCGTTCACCGGGTCTACGCAGACGGGCAGCCTCGTCGGCGAGACGTGTGGCCGCATGCACAAGCGACTGTCGCTCGAGATGGGCGGCAAGAACGCGATGATCGTGATGGACGATGCGGATCTCGACCTCGCGCTCGATGGCGTGCTGTGGGGCGCATTCGGAACCACGGGCCAGCGTTGCACGGCGACGAGCCGCCTCATTCTCCAGAAGGGGATTCACGACGCGTTCCTCGGCAAGCTGCTCGACCGAACGCGGAAAATGACCTTGGGCGATGGGCGCAAGAAGGGGACGGACGTCGGTCCGCTCATCCATGAGAACGCGCGCGCAAAGGTCGAGCGGTACATCGACATCGGCCAGGCCGACGGCGCGGACCTGCTGTGTGGCGGTCGTCGTCCGGAGGGAAAGAAGTTCGAGCACGGCTACTTCTTCGAGCCGACGATCTTCGCGCGCGTGGAGGGCGGCATGCGCATCGAGCAGGAGGAGATCTTCGGCCCCGTGCTCAGCGTCGTCCGCGTGAGCGATGCGGACGAGGCGTTCGCGATCAACAACGGCGTGAAGTACGGGTTGTCGTCGTCACTCTACACGCGCGACGTGAACCTCGCCTTCCGCGCCTTCAGTGAACTGGATAACGGCATCACGTACATCAACGCACCAACGATCGGCGCCGAAGCGCACCTGCCGTTCGGCGGCGTCAAGCAGACCGGCAATGGTCACCGCGAAGGGGGCTGGGAAGTGTACGAGTTCTATTCGGAGACGAAGGTCGGCTACTGCGATTTCTCCGGCGCGCTGCAACGCGCACAGATCGACAACTACCTCGGCACGCCGGACTGATTGCCGGGTATTGCCATCGCCTTGCTCCGCTTCGGGGCGAGGGGTTAATTGCAGAGTGGCCATGTCAGGAACCTCAGAACCCATCGTACCGCCGCGCATGATCACGCCCGAGCGCAAGCTCGAGGCGCTGCAGCATGTCAACAAGCGTCGTTCCGGATTCGGCTTCTTCTGGGAATGGGCGAAGATCTTCACCGTCTCGGTGACGTTGTTCTTCGCCCTTCGCACGTTCGTCGTCGAGGCATTCAAGATCCCGAGCGGCAGCATGGAAGGAACGTTGCTCGTGGGGGACTTCCTGCTCGTGAACAAGGTGGTGTACGGAGCCGAAGTACCGTTGGTTGGCAAGCGTCTACCCGCGTTACGACAGCCGCACCGGGACGAAGTCATCGTCTTCGAGTGGCCACCGGACCGCACGAAGAACTTCGTCAAGCGCCTGGTCGGGTTGCCTGGCGATACGCTCGCCATGCGCGACGCAGTGCTCATTCGCAACGGTGTCGCGCTGGCGGAGCCCTACGTCTCGCACTCGGATCCCGAAGCGGATCCCGTCTGGGAGGAGTTCAGCTGGCAGAGCAACTTCCTCGTGAAGACAGCAGGCGCGGCCGTTGCGTATCACCCGTCGCGAAACAACTGGGGCCCCTTGGTCGTCCCTCAGGCACAGTACTTCGTCCTCGGTGACAATCGCGACAACTCGCTCGATAGCCGCTACTGGGGCTTCGTACCGGACTCGCTGCTGCGCGGGCGCCCCGAGGTAGTGTACTTCAGCTTCTCCCCAGATTCTTCCGACGACTTCGCCTGGCTGACGCACGTCCGATGGACGCGCCTCGGCGAGCGCGTGCACTGAGATATTAGACCGACACCTCCCCGACCGCCGTTGGTCGAAATCCCCGGACATGCCGCATGGCCACCACTCCGAACAGCAAGAAGTCATCGTTCGAAGAGGGATCGCTCGATCAGTATCTGCGGGACATCAGCATCTATCCGCTCATCACGCGGGAAGATGAGGTTGCGCTCGCACAGAAGATTCGCGTCGGCGACCAGGAAGCGCTCGACAAGCTCGTGCGCTCGAACCTGCGCTTCGTCGTCAGCGTGGCCAAGAAGTACCAGAATCAGGGCGTCTCGCTCTCCGACCTGATCAACGAGGGCAACCTCGGCCTCATTCGCGCCGCGCACAAGTTCGACGAGACGAAGGGGATCAAGTTCATCTCGTACGCGGTGTGGTGGATTCGGCAGGCGATCCTCCAGGCGCTGGCGGAGCAGAGCCGCATCGTCCGCGTTCCGTTGAACCGAGCGGGGACGCTCCACCGGATCGGCAAGCGTGCCAGCTTCCTGCTCCAGGAACTGGGGCGCGAGGCGACGCACGCCGAGATCGCCGAGGGGATGGACATCACGGAAGAGGAAGTCGCGAAGACGATGTCGATCTCGCAGACGCATCTGTCCCTCGATGCGCCAATGACGCCGGGCGAAGACAACAAGCTGCTCGACTACCTGCCTGACAACCTCAATCCGACGCCGGACGAGCTGACCTTCGAGAAGGCGCTCACGGAGTCCATCGAGGAGGCGCTGGCGCACCTCAAGGAACGCGAGTCGAAGATCCTGCGTCTCTACTTCGGCCTGGACGGCGAGGAGCCGATGACGCTCGAGCAGATTGGTTCGCTGCTCGGCATCACGCGCGAGCGCGTGCGCCAGATCAAGGAAAAGGCCCTGTCGCGCCTGCGCCATGTCTCTCGCGCGCGCGCGCTGGAGTCCTACCTGGGCTGAGTTACGGGCACCGCACAGTCGCGATGTGCGACGCGTCGCAGATCCGCCGAGTGCGCGCCAACGGCCGCCAGTGCAATGGCCTGGCCGGCATTCCAGAAGCGCCACGCGTCGTCGTCGGCGAATCGCATCGCGGCGCGAGAGACGGGACCCCATCGCTGCAGCAGTGTCTTTGCCGCTTCGCAGCGCTCGCCACGAACGACAGTCGTCTCGACCGGACTCGCCGGCGTGAGCGTGGCACTCACCGCAACGCCCGCCGCCTCGCCGCTCAGCCGAGCGAGACTTTCGAGGTCGAGCACGGTCGCGGCGTCGCGTGACGCATTCGCCGCGCGCGCCACGTTGAATCGCGCGATGTACGCATCCGGTGCCGCGACGTTCAGTGCGGCGAGCACCGCGAGGCCCGACATCGCCACGCCGGCGATGAACGTGCGCCCTCGTCCACGCAGCACAGTCACCGCAAGCCAGACGAGGACCATTGCCAGCCAGGCCATGAACACCATTGGATAGAGGCGCTCGGTTGTGAGGCCGTAGTAATGCACGTAGAGCTTCATCCGCGTCGCCGCCGAGAGCAGCATGGCGCCGAGCAGCACGATGAGCGGGATGGAGAGCGCGGTGTGCCGTCGCTCGAGATCGCGTGACGGCTCGAGTGCCGCTCGCGTGGTGAGGAGCAACGGAATGACGAGCAGCGCCACCCACAGCATCTGGAAAAAGCCCTGGCGTGCGTACGCCGATGCGGTGAGTCCAGTGCGCTCGTGCAGGAACGCCTCGCCACCGAAGAACCAGCCGAGCTGCGCGACGACGAACGCAGCGAAGAGCACGTTGAGCGTGCCGAGTGCGGTCGTGATGTCGAGTGCGCTCAAGCGGAAGGGCAGCGCGGTAGGCGCGCGGCGCCTGCCAACGTCCACGAGGAGCGCGCCGCGCGCCCAACCGGCCACGATCCAGGTGTAAAACCCGGTCACGACGACGTGCCTGGCGATGACGTCGAGTGCGAAGCTGGGCAGCGTGACGAGGCTGGCGAAAATCGGATCGGCGTCGCGGAGCAGGGCGCCGAAGAGCAGCAGCAGCGCTCCGCCGATGAGCGCGGCGCGAAGCACCGGCCCGATGCGGGAGGCGGCGTCGTCGCGCAATTCGGAGCTGAACAGTTCGCGAAACGCCATCGGAAGAATGCCGAGCATCACCGTGGCCGCGAGTGCAGCAGCCGCCCAGACGGTATCGCGAAAGCGGGCCGCGAGCAGCGCCACGCGGCCGTCGCTGAGCGCGATGGCGGCCATGCCGAGTGAGCCGATCGTCGCGAGAACGTCGAGCGCCTGGAGGGTGGACGAGTCGCGCCACGCGAGTCCGCAGGAGAAGAGGAGGGCGGTCGCGAGCCACGCGGCGACCTCGCGCGAGATGGACCGACCGTCGCTCCATGTCGCGGCCACGATGCCGAGGGCGGCGAGGGCGATCCACGCCGGGAAGGCGATGCCGACCGGGAGGTCGCGAAGCAACGCGTCACCGGCGATGCCGAGGAGGATCGCGTGTCCGGCAACGCGCCGGGCAAGCGGGCGGTTGATGGGCGTGGCATCGACGACGCCGGTGGCGTCGTCTCGAGAGGTGGTCCGGTGTCCCGCGCTGAGGGCGGCGAAGTCGTCGGGGGCTCGTTGCATGGAAAGTACTTTATAACACAAAGTAAGAGTCCGCAAGCCCGGCTTTCGCCACGCCGCGAGCGCGGCGAGATTCGTTCGCATGGCTCAAACCGCATCCTTCGACGTGACCACCGGGGTTGACCTTCAGGAGGTCGACAACGCGATCAACCAGGCCCAGAAGGAGATCGCGCAGCGATACGACTTCAAGGGCTCCAAGGCGTCCATCGACTTCAAGCGCGCGGACAACCTCATCGCGCTCGTGGCCGACAGCGACTTCCAGATGACGGCACTCTTCGACGTCGTGCAGACGAAGCTCATCAAGCGCGGCGTGCCGGTGAAGAACCTCGACATCGGCGATCTGAAGCAGGCCGCCGGCGACACGGTGCGTCGCGACATCAAGCTCAAGATGGAGCTCGATACGGAGACGGCGAAAAAGGTCGCCGCCGCGATCAAGGACGCGAAGCTGAAGAAGGTGCAGGCGTCGATTCAGGGCGAGCAGGTGCGGATCACGTCGCCGTCGAAGGACGAGTTGCAGGATGTGATGACGTTGCTGCGTGGGAAGGAGTTCGGGGTGGAGCTCAAGTTCGGGAACTACCGATAGCAGCGGAGAACATGTCGACGACTACTGAGCAAAGGCACGTTGCTGGCTCTCGAACGGTCCTCCGCTAGATTCCGCATATGATGACCTCATCTCCCCCGCGCTTCCGGCATTCGGCACTGCTGCTCGCCCTCGCCGCACTCATCGCCGTCCCCTCGGCGCACGCACAGAAAAAGACCATGGGCCTCTCCGCCACTGAGCGAACCATTGTGAAGCACGTGGACGCGAACAACGCCGACGCGCTCGCGCTGCTGATCAAGCTGGTGAACATCAACAGCGGCACGATGAACTTCGCGGGCGTGCGGCAGGTGGGCGATGTGCTGGCGGCCGAGCTGAATTCTCTTGAATTCAAGACAAAATGGGTGGACGGCGCGGGCTTTCATCGCGCGGGGCATCTGGTGGCCGAGCATGCGGGGCCGGGGCCGAAGATTTTGATGATCGGCCATCTCGACACTGTGTTCGAGCCCGACAATCCGTTCCAGAAGTTCGAGCGCATCGACGATTCGACTGCGAAGGGTCCGGGAGTGATCGACATGAAGGGCGGTGACGTCATCATCGTCGCTGCGCTGCGAGCGCTGAAGGAAGCAAAGGCGCTCGACAAGATGAACATCACGATCGTGTTCGACGGGGACGAAGAGGAGTCGGGAAATCCTCTCGAGCTCGCGCGCGGGGCGCTCGTCGACGCCGCGAAGGGCGCGGCCGTGGCGCTCGGCTTCGAGGATGGCTCGGGCGATCCGGCGACCGCGATGACGTCGCGCCGCGGGGCGGGGTCGTGGGCGCTCAAGGTGACCGGCACGCCGTCGCACTCGGGGCAGATCTTTACCCCGCAAGTCGGTGCTGGCGCGATCTTCGAGGCGTCGCGCGTGCTCCACGAGTTCTACACGCAGCTCGGCCACGAGCAGTATCTCACCTTCAATCCCGGCGTCGCCCTCGGCGGCACTGCGGTGTCGCTCGACTCCACGGGGACGGTCGGGAATGCGTCGGGGAAGGACAACGTGGTAGCGGAGCACATGGAGGTCACAGGCGATCTACGGGCGATCTCGCCGGAGCAGTTCGAAAACGCGACGAAGAAGATGAGGGAGATCGTGTCGCGGCCGCTGCCGGGGACGCATTCGGAGATCACCTTCCAGACGGGCTATCCACCGATGGCGCCGACGGACGGCAACCGACGACTGCTCGCGATTTACGATGAGGCGAGCCGGGATGTCGGCTCGGGCGGTGTCGTCGCGGTCGACCCGTCGCACGCAGGCGCGGCGGATATCTCCTTCGTGGCGAATCTCGTTCCGATGTCGATCGATGCGCTCGGCCTCTCAGGGCACGACGATCACACCGACAAGGAGACAGCGGATCTTCGCATGCTGCCGGTGAAGACGAAGCGAACGGCGGTGCTGCTACTGCGTCTCACGAAAGGTGCGGCGACGAAGCCGGTGATGTAGTCGAGGTCCGCTCGCGTCTAGCGGGGCACGAGCCCGACCGCGGGGATCGCTCCGTCGCCGGTGAGCGCGCGACGAAGCGAATCGATCTGTCCGAGATGCCAGTTGAGATGGCCGTACAGGTGGGCGATGAACTCCTCGACCGAGAGCGGTGTCTTGAGAACATCTTCGGGATATCGCTCCTTCATGCGCTCCCGCGGGATGTTCTCGAGCACGAGCGGGATGGAGACACGAAGCGACTCGAGCCGCGCGATGATCTCGTCGATGGATAGTTGCGCCGACGCGAACTCCATTGCGCGATCGCGCGTGTAGTCGTGCGCGCCGAGCTGCCGGCCGATGTACTCGCGGAGATTGCCCTCGAGGTGCAACGCGAGCGTGCCCGCGGGGTTGGTGATCCCGGGCAGAACGGCCCAGAGCATCTCGTCGCTTGGGAACGCCTTGAGCTGATTGATGAGCCGCGCGAGATCGCGGCGGTAGAGAGGTGCAAAATCCATGATCTGATCCGTGGTTTGGTTCGGAGTAAAGATCGGCAGCTGCGCCGACGCTCGTGAAATAGACGCGAGTTGTCACGGAGTCGCGAGGGTGCGACGACCGTGGCAGATGCGATCCCGCTGCATGGACGATGAGGATTGCGGCCTGTAGCTTCTCACCGATGACCCATTCCATCAGCAAGCTCTCCGCGCACGTGCTTGCCTGTCTCGCCCTCGCGAGCGCCACAGCCGTCGCGCAACGCCCGACGCTGTCGAAAAACGTCCTCCAGTACGTCTCCGTCGACACTCCCACCGTCGTCCTTACGCACGTTCGAGTGATCGACGGTACCGGCGCCGCGCCGCTCGAGAACCAATCGCTGGTGCTCCGCGACGGCACGATCGCCGCGATGGGCTCCTCCTCCTCGCTAAGCACGCCCGCCGGCGCGCAAGTCATCGACCTCACCGGGAAGTCCGTGATCCCCGGGCTCGTGATGATGCACGAACATCTCTACTATCCAACCGGTCCCGGCTTCTACGCCGATCTCACCGGGAGCTTCACGCGACTCTACCTCGCCGGTGGTGTCACGTCGATGCGCACCGCCGGCAACGTCGCCGGCTACGGCGAGATCACCATCGCGAGTGCGATCGCGCGCGGCACCAAGCCCGGTCCGTGGATCGACGCCACCGCGCCGTATCTCACCGGGCCCGGGCTCGATCTCGGACAGATGTACGAGCTCAAGAACGCCGAGGACGCGCGGCGCATGACGAGCTTCTGGGCTGATGCCGGCGCGACATCGTTCAAGGCGTACATGCATATCACGCGCGACGAGCTGCGCGCGTCGATCGAGGAGGCGCACCGTCGCCATCTCAAGATCACCGGACATCTTTGCTCCGTCACGTACCGCGAGGCAGCCGCACTCGGCATCGACGATCTCGAGCACGGCTTCTTCGTCGCCACGGATTTCGTGCCCGACAAGAAACCGGATGTCTGTCCCGGACAGAACGTCGGGATGAAGGCGCTCGCCGATGTCGACACGAATGGCACGGCATTCAAGTCGCTCGTCGCCGATCTCATCGCGCATCACGTTGCGCTGACGTCGACGCTCACCGTGTTCGAGACGTTCACGCCCGGCACTCCGGAGCCGCCGGGGCTCGACGTGCTCGACCCGATCCTGCAGCAGGACTTCAAAGAGTTCCGCGCGAACGTGAATGGCAGAAAAGAATCGATATACGTCGCGCTCTTCGCGAAGGAGCGCGCGATGGAGCGGCAGTTCGCGCACGCGGGTGGGTTGCTCATCGCCGGCACGGATCCCACCGGTGGCGGCGGCGTGATCCCCGGCTACTCCGATCAGCGGCAGGCGGAGCTCCTCGTCGGCAGCGGCTTCACTCCGCTCGAAGCGATCAAGATCTGCACGATGAACGGCGCCACCTACCTCGGCAGGGCCTCCCAGATCGGCTCTATCGCCGTGGGTAAGCAGGCGGACCTCGTCGTCATCGGCGGCAATCCCGCCGCGAACATCGCCGATATTCGCAAGGTCGAGACGGTCTTCAAGCAGGGCGTCGGCTACGACCCCGCCAAACTCATCGCATCGGTGAAGGGAAAGGTGGGATTGTTCTAGCCGGACGGGTAACTTTCGCGGATGCCCCCGTCCGCATCGTCGCCAGAGTGAAAGTCGGCTTCATCACGCTCGGCTGCGACAAGAATACGGTCGACAGCGAGCGCTACCTCGCGCTCCTCGCGGACCACGGCGGCGAGTTCACGCCTGAGCTCGACGATGCCGACGTGATCATCATCAACACGTGCGGCTTCATCGACGCGGCGAAGCAGGAATCGATCGACGCGATACTCGATGCCGGTCGTCGCAAGACCGACGGCTCCTGCCAGACGGTCGTCGCCGTCGGGTGCATGGTCGAGCGACATAAGTCCGAGCTCGCGAGCGAGCTCCCCGAGGTCGATCTCTTCCTCGGATCCTCCGAGATGGACCGTCTCGTTCCCGAGCTCCTCGCGCGCGGCGTGCTCGATCCGGATTCGCCGCTCATCGCGCATCCGGGTGTGCGACTCTACACGGGCGACCTCCCGCACGTGCGATATCTCAAGGTGAGCGAAGGGTGCGATCATGGATGCGCGTTCTGCGCGATCCCGCTCATGCGCGGCAAGCATCGCTCGTTCGCGCTCGATGATGTGATCCGCGAGGCCCAGCTGCTCGAGCTGCAGGGTGCGCGCGAGATCAACCTCGTCGCCCAGGACCTCGCGCACTACGGCCGCGATCGGCGCGACGGCACCGCGCTCCCCGAGCTTCTGCGCGCGCTGCTCGACAATACGTCCATCCCGTGGCTGCGGCTGCTCTATCTATATCCGACCGGCATCACGCCGAAGCTGCTCGATCTCATGTCGTGCGAGCCGCGCGTGCTCCCCTATCTCGACATGCCGATTCAGCACGGCTCCGACGAGGTACTCGCGCGCATGCGTCGGCCGGAGCGCGCGCACACGATTCGCGAGCGCGTCGCTCGTCTTCGCGCCACCGTCCCCGACGTCGCGATCCGCACGACGTGCATCGTCGGCTTTCCCGGCGAAACCGAGAGCGACTTCGAGCAGCTCTGCGATCTGCTCGAGGAGGTCCGCTTCGAGCGCGTCGGCGCGTTCACCTACTCTCCGCAGGAAGGCACGAGTGGCGCGCTTCTGGACGACGACGTTCCGATGCCAGTGAAACGCGATCGCCTCGAGCGCCTCACCGAGCTGCAGCGCGCGATTACGGCCGAGCGGTACGAGCGGCATCTGCATCGCCCGGTGCGCGGAATCATCGACCGCATCGATGATATCACGGGTGAGCCGGTAGGTCGCACGGTGTGGCAGGCCGACGACATCGATGGCATCACGCGCTTTCACGGCATCGCGCCACCAGGCGCGATCGTCGACTGCATCATCGAGGATGTCGTGGACGACTACGACTTCGTCGCGCACATCGTCAACGTACACTCAGCGCCCGCCGCCCTCGCGCCGCCCGTGCGCGCCGCGCGATCGCTGCCCGTGATGGCCGCCGCCGCAACCGCGAGCTACGGGCGATGAGGGAGCGCTCGGCAGAGATTATTTCCCGCGCGCGTGCGATCATGCCCGGCGGCGTGAGCTCACCGGTGCGCGCATTCGGCGGCGTCGGGGGCGAGCCGTTCGTCGTCGCGCGCGGCGAGGGTGCGCGGATCTGGGACGCCGACGACAACGAATATCTCGACTTCGTGCTCTCGTGGGGCCCGCTCGTGCTCGGCCACGCGGCACCGACGGTTCTCGACGCGCTCGACGAAACGATGCGCCGGGGGACGAGCTTCGGCATCACGACGGAGCTCGAGGTCGAGCTCGCGGAGCTCATCACGCAGCGGCTGCCGCACGTCGAGATGATCAGGTTCGTCTCGAGCGGCACCGAGGCGACGATGAGTGCGCTGCGCCTCGCGCGCGCGGTGACGGGGCGCGATGCGTTCCTCAAGTTCGACGGCTGCTATCACGGGCACGCGGACTCGTTCCTCGTGCGCGCGGGCTCTGGCGTCGCGACGCTCGGGCTACCGAATTCTCCGGGCGTTCCCGATGCCGTCGCATCGCTCACGCGCGTCGCGCCGTTCAACGATGTCGACGCGACGATGAAGATCGCGCACGAGCAGCCGCTCGCCGCCATCATCGTCGAGCCGCTCGTCGGAAATTCAGGATTCATTCCGCCCGATCCCGGCTTCCTCGATTCGCTTCGCAACATCGCGACGGATACGGGCGCGCTGCTGATCTTCGACGAGGTGATGACCGGCTTCCGCATCGCGCCAGGCGGCGCGCGCGAGCGTTACGGTGTCACCGCCGACATCACGACGCTCGGCAAGGTGATCGGCGGCGGCCTTCCCGCAGCCGCGTACGGCGGCCGCCGCGACCTGATGGAGATGATGGCGCCGCAGGGATCGGTCTATCAGGCGGGGACGCTCTCCGGCAATCCGCTCGCGATGGCGGCGGGGCTCGCGACCGTGAAGGCGCTGACGCCCGAGCTCCACGCGCGCATCGAGGCGCGCACGGCGCGACTCGTCGCGGGGCTGCTCGCGAGCGCCGCGCGGCTCGACGTGCCATTCACGGCTGCGCACGCGGGCTCGATGTTCGGCTTCTTCTTCCAGCGCGAGCCCGTGCGAAACTACACGGAGGCGAAGGGAAGCGACGTCGCGTTCTTCCGTCGTTTCTTTCACGCGGCGCTGGAGCGCGGCGTGTATCTCGCGCCGTCGCCCTTCGAGGCCGCGTTCATGTCCGCGGCGCACGGCGACGCGGAGATCGATCTCGCGCTCGAGCGTCTCGACGACGCGATGCGCGCTGCGCGTGCGTAGAGCCTGCCTCGTAATCCTCGCGGCAGCTGTCGCCGGCTGTGGCGGAAAGACTCCCGAGCGTACAGTCGAGCCGCCAAGAGTAGTACGCGACACCATCCCGCCGAAGGTGGTCGCCGAGTCCCCGCCGCCGGAGCAGATCGAGGATGTGAACGCGCCGCAGGAGCCCGGGCTGCTCGACAATTCGCAGGTCGTGCGCATCGCACTCGCCGCCGGCGTGTCACGCGTGACGATCTCGGCCACCGGCGAGTGGAAGCTCTACGACACGAACGGCGAGAGCACGCTGCTGCACGGCGACGGAGGCGAGCAGTGGATCATCGAGGCAGAGCGCGGCGGACTCCGCGCATCGCGCCTCGATGGCAGCCCTACGGGGGTGCGCCCCGCGCCCTTCATCGCGCGCTCGATCGCGCGCGGATCGTATCTCCTCGTCAACGGCAAGAAGTACCGCGGCGAGATCTCCGTCATCCCCGCTCCGGGCGGCCTGTCGGTGATCAACCGGCTATACATGGAGGACTACCTCCGCGGCGTCGTGCCGCTCGAGATCGGCCAGCATCGCACCGAGGATGAGCGTGCAGCGGTCGAGGCGCAGGCCGTCGCCGCGCGCAGCTATGCATACACGCATCTCGTGAGCGAGCACGAGCGCCCGTACGACATGCTCGCAACGGTGCTCGATCAGGTGTACGGAGGCGCGGACGCCGAGGGGCCGCTGTCGGATCGCGCGGTGTTCGGGACGACGCGCATCGTGCTCACGTACAATGGGCGCATCATCAACGCTCCGTATCACTCGACGTGCGGCGGCTCGACCGCTGCCGCGAGCGAGGTGTGGAAGGAGGGCGACGAGCCGTATCTCGTCGCCGTCAGCGATCGCATCCCCGGCACCGCGGATCGTTACTATTGCGACCCGTCGCCGCTCTTTCGCTGGACGCGCAGCTACGATCAGAGTTCGTTGCGCGCGACACTCGAAAAATATCTGCGTAACTACGCGGCGGTGTCATCGGGAGGGATCGGGACCGTAAGCTCCGTCGAGGTCGAAAGTCGCACGCCTTCGGGGCGCGTGCGCATGCTCGGGATCGGCACCTCGCGTGGACATTTCTCCTTGCGCGCGAATGACATCCGCTTCGTTCTCCGCTCGCCGGGTGGCGAGATCCTCAACAGCACCTACTTTTCGACGGAGAGCCGGCAGACACCGGGCGGCGAGCTTACGTCGCTGTCGATTCAGGGGCACGGGAATGGGCATGGAGTCGGGATGTGTCAGTGGGGCGCTATCGGGCGTGCGCGCGCGGGCCAGGATTACCGGACCATCCTGCGCACCTACTACCCGGGGACGACTGTTGCATCGGTCTCGAGGTAGCGTGAGTCGCCCGGTGCTCGCGACCTTCGCTTCCATCGCGATGCTCGCATCGAGTCCCGCGCGCGCGCAGAACATCTTCCAGCGCCTCGATCTCGACAAGCTGCGCCTCGAAGGGATCGGGATCGTCGCCGGACCGGTGTCGCCGAGCACGATCGTGAGCACACAGTCGTACGGCGTTCAGGCGGACTACGGCGAGATCGCGCCGCATCTGCGCGTCGGTTTCTCGGGGAGTTACTGGAACTCGCGGTACGATGAGAAGACCGTCGAACGCTTCATCACGCAGCTCGAGCAGTCTCTCTCGAATCCCGAAGACTCGATCAAGTTCGACCGCGTGACGGTCTCGACGATCTCGATCGAGGCCGATCTCCGCTACACGCCCACCGGTGCGCACGCCGCGGTGCAGCCGTACGTTGGGGGAGGGCTGGGGCTGCACATCGTGAACGCGGAGTCGAAGCTGATCAAGAACACCTTCGTCGAGAGCGCGCTCGACAACATCGGCGCCGGCATCAGCGCGATCGCGGGCGTCGCGATCCTGCCGACGCATCGCGTGAGTGTCGGCGTCGAGGCACGCTACACCGTGCTCGGTACCATCCGCTTCGGCACCGTGCGTGCGGGCGCGATGTTTCACTTCAGCCGTCCGACTCGACCCAAGGTGAGCACTCCATGAAGCCAGCCCTCCGCATCGGTGTCATCGGCGTCGGCGCGATCTCGCAAGTGGCGCTACTGCCGACGCTGGCGCGGCTTCGCGGCGCGCAGCTCGTCGCGCTCTGTGATAACGATGGCCCCAAGGCACGCGCGCTGGCCGAGCGGCTCGACGTTCCGGATGTGTTCACTGACATCGACGAGATGCTCGAGTTCGACGAGCTCGACGCCGTCGTCATCGCGACGCCGAGTCATCTGCACGAGCCGCACGTCCTGAGCGCGCTCGCGGCCGGCGTGCACGTGCTCTGCGAGCGTCCGCTCGCGCTCACGGTGCGCGGCATCGAGCGCATTCTCGCCGCGGCCGTGCGCAGCGACAGGAAGGTCGCCGTCGCGAACAACCACCGCTTCCGCTCCGATGTGCAGGCGGTGGCCGCGTTTCTCCGCGGTGGCGAGCTTGGAAAGCTCACCGGCGTGCGCACGGGTGCGTACCAATCGAAGCGTGCGGCCGAAGGGTGGCGGCTGCGGCGCGCGGAGGCCGGTGGCGGCGTGTTCATGGAGCAGGGCTTCGCCATGCTCGATCTCGCGCTCTGGCTCGCGGACTTCCCGGAGCCGGTGCGTGTGAGCGCGCACATGGATCGCGGTCGCGCCGCGAGCGCCGTGGAGGACGCGATGCTGGCCTTCGTCGAGTGCGAGCAGGGGAAGACGATCGTCATCGATGTGAACTGGGCGGTCACCTCGCAGGAGGATCGCTGGTGGTTCGATGTGCTGGCGACTCGCGGGAGCGCGCAGCTCAGCCCCTTCAAGGTCGTGAAGGCGCTCAATGCGACGCCCGCAGACGTGACGCCGCGCGGCGCCGCGGTGCGCGAGAACGCCGTCACGCAGTCGTATCGCGCGGAGCTCGCGCACTTTCTCGCGGTGCTCCGCGAGGAGACGAGCTACGAGCCGCCCACCGATCAGGTGATCGTGCACCGCATCGCGGACGCGATCTACAAGTCCGCGGACGAGGGGAAAGAAATCCGCCTGTGATGACGCGCCGAGGGTTTTTTCCGCGACCGGGTGAGTACACGGCGATTCTGGGCTCGACAGTTCTCTTCGCGATCGCGTTTCCGCCGTTCCCGCTGCTGGTGCCCGCCTTCTTGTGTCTCGTGCCCTTCGCCGTCGCGATCGCGCGGCGCGCCGATCAGGCCGGCACCCGCCGCGAGGCCGCGCGCATCGGCTTCTGGTTCGGAATGCTCGGCTACGGCTGCAACCTCTACTGGATCGCGATCGCACTTTCGATCTTCACGAAGCTCGCAATTCTCGGCTACATCGCCGCGCTCTTCGTGCTCGCACCGATCGTCGGCCTCGCGGGGCTCTCGCTGTTCGTGCTCCGGCGCCGCACGCGTCTTCCACTCGCGCTGCTGCTGCCGGTGGTGTGGGTCGCGTCCGAGGTGGTGCTCAACTACATGTCGGACCTCGCCTTCCCGTGGCTGCCGCTCGGACTGTCGCTTTCGCGAACGCCGTTGCTCGCGCAGGCAGCAGACCTGTCCGGCGTGCGTGGGCTGAGCTTCGCGATCGCGGCGGTGAACGGGTTGATCGCCGACGCGTGGCTCCTGCGTGGCCAGCGCGCCGCGATTGCGAAGCGACTCGCGGCGTCCGTCGCGATCGTCGCGGTGCTCGCGGGCTACGGCTCGTGGCGCATGCGGACGACGGTGCTGCGCGCGCTCGCACCCGTCGCGATCGTGCAGCCGAACATCCCGCAGGAAGAGAAGTGGCAGGCCGAGAATCAGGGGCGCATCCAGGTCATCCTCGACGACATCACGACGCGGCGGCTCGCGATGCACGATGCGAAGCTCATCCTCTGGCCCGAGGCGGCGCTCCCGGGGTTCATCGAGCAGCACGCCGAATGGAGCAGCGATCTTCGGCGGATGGCTGCGGCGTCGCACATACCGATCCTCTTCGGCACGCTCGACGTCGTCTTTCACGCCTCCGGAGACGCCGACATCTACAACGCGGCGATGCTCGTCGACTCCACAGGCGTGCTCAACGCGCAGGAGCCGTATCGCAAGTCGTATCTCGTGCCGATCGTCGAGCGCGTGCCGTTCGTGAACCCGCGCTGGTTCAAGAAGCTCAAGTATTTCGGTGGCTTTGCACGCGGTCAGAACACCAAGCCATTCGACGTCGGATTCGGCAAGGTGGGCGTCTTGATCTGCTACGAGTCCATCTTCCCGCAGCGCTCGCGCGAGTTCCGACGAGAAGGCGCGGACCTCATCGTGAACATCACCAACGATGCATGGTTCGGCAAATCACTCGCGCCGTACCAGCACGAGGCGCACATGGCACTGCGCGCAATCGAGAATCGTGTGGGGATCGTCCGCGCGGCGAACACCGGAATCTCCGGCTATATCGACCCGCTCGGCCGCATCTCCGGCGAGACGCAACTCGAGGTGCAGGCCTCGCGCGTGTATCACGCGCAGACGACTGATGTGACGACGCTCTACGTGCGCGTTGGCGACTGGCTCGGGACGCTCGCCTTCCTCGTCACCGCGCTCGGGCTCATCTGGGCGCGACTCCGCCCTCGCGTGGCGTGACGGAGCTCTCGGTCGGCATCGACGTGGGTGGAACGTTCACCGATCTGGTTTCGGTGGCCGAGGATGGGAGTGTGGAGTCGCGGAAGCGGCTGACGACGGCGGGGGATCAGAGCGAAGGGGTGCTCGATGCGCTGCGTGCGCTCGGGGCGGAGCCGGCGAGCATCACTCGGCTCGTGCATGGAACGACGGTTGCGACGAACATGCTGCTCGAGCGCACCGGTGCGCGCGTGGTGCTGTGCGCGACGGCGGGCGCGACGGATCTGCTCGAGCTGCGGCGGCAGGAGCGCGCGTCACTCTACGATCTCACGCGGCATCATCCGGAGCCATTGGTGCGCCCGTCGTGGACGGTGGCGATCGACGAGAGGATCACGCCATACGCGATCGAGCAACCGCTCAGCGATGCGGCGGTCGCGAGCGCGGTCACGGCGGTGCATGCGGCTGCGCCGGACGTTGTGGCGATCTCGCTGCTGCACTCGTACCGCGACGACGCGCACGAGCGCGCGCTCGCCGATGCTCTTCGCGAAGCCGGCATCGAGGCGGACATCGTATGCTCGGCCGACGTGCTGCCGGACATCCGTGAGTACGAGCGTACGGCGACGACGGTGGCCGAGTCGTATCTGCGTCCGGGGGTGTCGCGGTACCTGACCAGGTTAGGGGAGCGGCTGCGCGCGCAGGGCTATCCCGCGCTCTCGGTGATGACGTCGTCGGGGGGGATGCGTGGGGCGGAGGCGGCGGCGAAGAGCGCGGCGGCGCTCGCGCTATCCGGGCCCGCGGGTGGAGTTGCCGGCGCTGCGTACGTCGCGCGGCTTGCCGGCTTTCCGAATGCGCTGACGATCGACATCGGCGGCACGAGTGCGGATGCGGGCGTCGTGCTGGATGGCGAGCCGCTCACGGAGAGCGGGGGCGAGATTGCCGGCGTGCCGATCGCGCTGCCGCGTGTGCTCGTGGAGACGGTGTCTGCTGGCGGCGGGAGCATCGGGTGGGTGGATGATGGCGGCGCGTTGCGTGTTGGACCTCGGAGCGCTGGCGCGACGCCGGGACCTGCGGCGTTCGCGCGCGGTGGCACGGAGGCGACCGTCACCGACGCGCAGATCGTGCTCGGGACGCTCACCGCGCGCACAATCGGCGTCGTGCCGCTCGATGCTGCCGCGGCGCGCGCGGCGATCGAACGGCTCGCCTCCGCACTCGGCGTGAGCTCAGAACGCGCGGCGCGCGCGATGGTGCAGGCCGCCGATGCGGCGATGGCGCGCGCGCTGCGCCGCGTGAGTGTCGAGCGCGGGATCGACCCGCGGCGATGCGCGCTGGTGGCGTTCGGCGGCGGCGGACCGCTACACGCGTGCGCGCTGGCCGATCATCTCGGCGTGCGCACGGTGCTCGTGCCGCCATTCGCCGGCGTGCTGAGCGCGCTCGGCCTCGCGATCGCACCGGAGCGCCGCGATGCTCTTTCGAGCCTGATGCGCCGAGCGCACACGCTCTCGGCGGCGGACACGCGCGAGATCGACGCGATACTTCTGGCGCGCGCAGGCGGCGGTGGCGGAAAGCCTGGCGGCACTCAACGATGGCTTCGCGTGCGCTACGCGGGGCAGGG
>JBDTJH010000167.1:0-2911 GCA_039935955.1 Gemmatimonadaceae bacterium | reverse complement strand
TGAACATGGGATTGCCCCACCAGCGATGCAGAAATGGCATCGCGCCGGGCTTCACGGTGCCGCCGCCGGTCTCGAGCCTGCAACCCTGCACGAGATCGAAGCCCTCGCGCAGCTTCGCGAGGAAGCGCGGAATCTCGGCCCAGTCATAGCTGTCGTCCGCATCGCCCATCATCACGAAGGTGCCGCGCGCGGCGTTGATGCCGCCCATGAGCGCCGCGCCGTAGCCGCGCTGATCGACCGCGATCACGCGCGCGCCGAGCTTCCGCGCGATCTCCTGCGAGCCGTCCGTGCTCCCGTTGTCCGCGATCACGATCTCGGCGTTGATCCCGTTCTCCGTGATCGCGCGCTGCGCCTTCTCGATCACGATCGCGATCGTGTCGGCCTCGTTGAGACATGGCATCACGACGGAGAGCTCCGGCGTCGCGGCCCCGAGCGGCGGAGCAAATCGTGTGAATGGCGCGGTGGTAGTGGTCATCGACCCCCTTTGCATTCATCGATCGGCGTTGCGCGCATGTAGCGCCAGAGATAGCCGAGATAGCTGCTGCGCCACTCGAGCGCCGCGGAGCCGGGATGCTCGCGCATCAGGCGATCGGCGTGCGGCAGATTGTAGTACGGAACGCCGACCCAGAGATGATGGGCGGCGTGGAAGTTCATGTTCATCGGCGCGACGAAGAGCCGCTCGAGTGCGTTGCTCGTGTACGTGACGAGGCGATGCTCGTCCGCCTTTACATCGGCCTCGGGATGCGAGTGCTCGACGAACGAGCGGAGGTTGTCGCCGAGGTACGAGAAGACGAATACCGGCAGCAGCCAGAGCACGGGATACGCCCACCACCCGATCCCCCACGACAGTCCGCCGATGAGAACTGCCTGCCAGGCGAGGAGGATGAGCATGTCGCGCGTCGTGTATGAATCGGGCTTCGAGACGAGCGATGTTCCCGGCTCGCCCTGCACCTCGATCGAGTCGGACGGATTGTTGTGCTTGATGCCGGCGGTCGGGAAGAAGACGTTCTTCACCGACGTGAAGACGCTCGTGATGCCGGTAAGGAAGGCGACGACCTCGACGATCTCTGACTTGTTGAAGCACGCATGGCGATGGCGGTCCGGATCATCGTGCGTCGCGAGATGCTGGTGGTGACGCAGGTGATTGCGGTTGTTGATACGCGTGATCGCGCCGAGCGCGCCGAGGATGAAGACGTCGTTGAACAGGTCGTTGCGATCGCGGTTGGGGAAGAGCCGGCGATGCAGCCCGTCGTGGCCGATGATGAAGAGCGCGTAGTAGCGCGAGCCGATCACGGGGATCGCGAGCGCGACCGTCCACCAGAGCGTCCAGTGCGCGACGACGGCCCATGTGCCGATGATCCAGAGCCAGCACCACAGCGTGTCGGCGACGACGCGCGCGGGACGCAACGCGCTGAGCGTCCGAACCTGCTCCGGCGTGAGGAGGGTGCGGCGAAACGGGTGGTATGGATCGAAACGCGGCGCGGCCGCAGGAGGCGCGAGGGGCGTCTCCGAAGCGGCGTTGCTGGCGAGCTGAAGCGTCATCTCGTTGGGCCCCAAGGGTCTACGTCTAAGACGAGGACTCCGGCCACGCCGTCACGCCGTTTCGGGCTTCCTCGCAAGCATCAAAACCGCCGACGTGCGGAAGCCGAATAGCCCACGGAGCTTGTCCCAGAGGGTGAAGCCGGCCAGGAAGGCCAGACTCCCGATTGGGTCAAAAAGCTTGGCCACGCGGGGATGCGGGTTGCCCTCGAAGCGCATCCAGTGGTGCATCGAGTACATCCAGAACGAATGTCCAGTTTGATACATGGTCGCCACCGGCTCCAGCCCAGCATCCTTTAGCTGCCTGGCGAGCGTTGAGGCGGTGTAAAGATTCCAGTGGCGGGGGATGTGATAGCCTCCCCAGTAGCTGTCGTGGAAGAGCCGCTGGTCGAGAGCGTCGAGGTTGGGCGTCTCGATGGCGAGGACACCGCCGGGCGCCATCCACGTCGCAAGCTTCCGGATCACGGGACCCGGATCATCAACGTGCTCGATGACGTGAAACATGGTGACGAGATCGAGCGTGCCTTCGGGGACGAGCGTCGAATCCTCGATGCGCTCACACGCGACCTGGTAGCCGTCTGCTTTGAGTGGCTCGAGAACTTGCTCATCGAGCTCGAGGCCGTAGTCCGTTGCGAGCGGCACGCCTTTTTTGCGCATCACCTTCAGAAATCGCCCATCGCCGCAGCCGACATCGAGAAACGATCTCGGTGCGCGCTTCAGATGCGCGAGGATTGCCTTCATCTTCGCGACGTCGAGCATCTCCTTCGCCTTCACCGCGATCGGATTGATCTTCGACGCGTAGTTGTAGGCGTAATACGTAGTCGGGTAGATGACGCCGAGCGTGGAGATCGCGGGGCGCGGATTGAGCCAGACGTGCGAGCATGCGTCGCACTCGACGAAGCGCCACCTGTTGCGCGAGGTCTGGAGCTCGTAGTCGTAGCCCTCGGCGAACGTGTGGAAGTGGCCCTGGCCGCAGAGGGGGCAGAGGGGCACGTCGGTCGTCGCGATCTCGGGGATCGACGGGTCGTCGAACTCCGCGGGGCGGTGGGGTGAGGCGGGGGGCATGCGGTGGGGCGAGGGTGGAGACTGGGGCGAGGGGCTTATGGGTGGGGGACGAGTGAGTGAGGGGTCTCGCAATTGTAAGGCAAGCGCCGCATCGAAGTCGCCTACTCCACCGCCCGCGCCTCGTCCGTTGCCTCCCCCGCCAACGCCTCGATCTCGAACTCATTCGTTCGACTCGAGTATTTACCCAGTCGCGAACCCATCGCAATCGTGCTCAACACAAATCCCGCCGAGATCCAGAACGGCGCCGCCTCGCCGATATGGTCGGACGCGACGCCCGCGATCAGCGGGTAGATCACGCGCGCGATTC
>JBDTJH010000166.1:0-5141 GCA_039935955.1 Gemmatimonadaceae bacterium | reverse complement strand
TGCACCTTCACCAGCTCGTGCGTGCGGAGCGCGTCGTCCAGCGAGTGGACGAGCGCGCGCGTGAGGCCGTGCTGGCCCACGTGCACCGAAGGCGAGAGGTGGTGCGCGTGCGCGCGGAGTGCTGCGCGCTCCTTACTGGTCATTGCCATGCTGCCTCGATGGTGCTCGTCGCCATCTGTGCGCAAGAGAAACGGTCGACGGCGAGCTGCGGGAGAGGAATTCTAGCGGAAGCGGTACCGGTGGAAAATAGGCCCGGAAGCGCATCATATTGTGCGTCAGCGATAAGAAACGCCCGAACCATCAACCCCACGAGGATGACGACTTGCGCTCTCGCCTTGGACGTACATTGTGCGTCGTCACTGCTGCGACACTCGGCGCATGCTCACACACCGGAAACTCCATGCAAGAGGACAAACTCCGCGCCTTTGCTACCGACTACGCGCAGGCCTGGTCGAGCCAGAAGGCGTCCAGCGTCGCCGGCCATTTCGCGCCAGACGGCTCGCTCAACATCAACGGAGGACCACGGTCGGTCGGACGCGCGGCGATCACGGTGGATGCGCAGGGGTTCATGACTGCATTCCCGGATATGGTCGTCACCATGGACAGCGTTCGCGCGGATGGAGACCGAGCCGTTTTTCACTGGACGCTAGCGGGCACGAATACCGGACCGAATGGCAGCGGGAAAGCTGTCAGGATTCGCGGCTACGAGGAATGGACGATGAGCAGCGATGGGCTGATTCAGAAGTCGCTCGGTCATTACGATCAGGCCGAGCTCGATCGGCAGCTGGCCCGGTAGACCGCGCAGGTGAACTAGTCGTCGCCGCCGACGGAGGCGATCACTCGCTCAGTCTCGGATTCCTTCTCCGCCAACTCCTTCGCGAGCTGCGCTATCCCGTCGTCGATCGTGCGCGAGTGGTGCATCGAGCAGAACTTCGGACCGCACATCGCGCAGAACTCCGCGCTCTTGAAGTACTCGGCCGGGAGCGTCTCGTCGTGATATTCCTGCGCGCGCTCGGGATCGAGCGAGAGACGGAACTGCTCCTTCCAGTCGAAGGCGTAGCGCGCGCGTGAGAGCGCGTCATCGCGATCGCGTGCGTGCGGACGGCCGCGCGCGACGTCCGCCGCGTGCGCCGCGATCTTGTACGCGATCACACCCTCGCGCACATCGTTGGCGTTCGGCAGACCGAGATGCTCCTTCGGCGTGACGTAGCAGAGCATGTCCGCGCCGTACCAACCGATCATCGCCGCGCCGATCGCGCTCGAGATGTGATCGTAGCCCGGCGAGATGTCCGTGACGAGCGGCCCGAGAGTATAGAAGGGCGCCTCGTGACAGACCTCCTTCTGACGACGGACATTCATCTCGATCTGATCCATCGGAATGTGTCCGGGCCCTTCGACCATCACCTGCACGTCGAACTCCCACGCGCGCTTGGTGAGCTCGCCGAGTGTGTCGAGCTCGGCGAACTGCGCCTTGTCGCTTGCGTCGGCGAGACAGCCCGGGCGTAGCGAATCGCCGAGCGAGATCGTGACGTCGTACTGGCGGAGGATGTCGAGGACATCATCATAGTGCTCGTACAGCGGATTCTGTTTGCGATGGTGCATCATCCACACCGCGTGCAGCGAGCCGCCGCGGCTGACGATGCCGGTGACGCGACCGTAGACGAGCGGGAGATGCTGTAGGAGAATCCCCGCGTGCAGCGTCATGTAGTCGACGCCTTGTCGAGCCTGATGCTCGATGACTTCGAGGAAGTCGTTGATCGTGAGCTCCTCGAGCTCCTTCCCCTGGAGCACCGCCTGATAGATCGGCACCGTGCCGATCGGCACCGTGCTGGCACCGATTATGGCCTCGCGGGTGATGTCGATGTCCTGGCCGGTGGAGAGGTCCATGACGGTATCTGCGCCGTACTTCACCGCGAGGAGGAGCTTGTTGACTTCCTCATCTATAGAAGAGGAGACGGCGGAGTTGCCGATATTCGCGTTGACTTTGACGGAGGCGACCTTGCCGATGGCCATGGGCTGGAGGGCGCCTTCTAAGTGATGAATATTGGCAGGGATTACAAGGCGGCCTCTTGCCACCTCTGCGCGGATCAGCTCGGGGCCAAGCGCTTCGCGCTCGGCGACGAAGTGCATCGGCGGGGTGATCTCGCCGGCGCGGGCGTAGGCCATTTGGGTGCGGGCGGAGGCGCGGGTGGTGCTTGCGCTAGGCGCTCCGCGGAGGGCGGGTGTGTCAGATGATGCGGACATATTCGACTCCCTACGCCGGTGCGAACCGGATCAGGTTCAACGGGACTCTCTCAGCCGCGGCTCAGGGGTGAGCCGGGCACCCCGGTCATGACCATAATTTTAGTACTGAACGGGGGCGCTTGAAAGGACATGTCGCCGATGTTTGACGGAGAGACCAGGCGGACATACGCTCCTGACGGTCCACCGCAGGATGCTCCAGCAAGGTGGACAAGTCCGCGTCGAACGCGCCTGTGCTCGGCGGACATTGGTTGTAGTCTCGCAGATACTGATCCAGGTTAGACGCTCGCGCACGAGGAGTACGTCACGTTCGCAATGGCGCGGCACGGCGCATCGCTCCATTTTCTCACCATGCGCAGCACGGCCCGTACGCATTGAGGCAGAGGGTTCCTCGCGTCCATCGAACCACCTTAAGCGAGCTGCGGCCATTAATGAGAATCCGGCCATGGGAGTTCAACTGATGGACACACGGAGAGTCGCGACATACGCCATTCTCCTCGCGTTCGCATGTGGATGCTCGAGCGTCAACGACGCCACCAACTTGCCGCAATGCGAAGGTTCCGTCGAGCTTTCCGTGAGCTCAGGTACGACGCCGACCTTTTCGTGGACGCCGCAGTGTCGGGCGGGGCAAGTCATCGTGACCCCGACACTCAGTAGCGGATTCGTGACGTTGTGGCTCGCGACGGGCACCGACAACACCAACACGCTGCGACCAGGAATTCGATACGGGCACCCGCCCGATCCGGCGGCGCTCGGTACGCCTCCTCTTCAGGTAGGAACTACCTATACCGTGGATCTGCTTCGAGCGACCGGCGAGAGCCTTGCGCCATTCGAAGCCATCGGCTCCGCGGACTTCACACCATAGTCGGCGATTCGAAAGCTGCATCGCACTGACCCGCCCGATATCCCGCTCGCGTTACGCGCTGGTCACCGCCCAATCCAATAGTTCACCTTCACCTGAAACAGATTCACCGGCTTATCCCGAAACACTGCACTTGCCGCACTCCCAAATCCAAACGTCCCCTCCGCGTCGAACCCACTCCGCTGCTGCGTCCACACGAAGTACACCGTCGACCCCGGACGATACTCCCACCGCAGCACCGCGCTCCCGCGCAACGCCCGCGTCGTAAAATTGGGATCTGAAAACGAAAAAGGAGCAGCGGGACCCGCGCCATCCGGATCCACCGTGTACGACGCCCCTGCTCCCTCCGACGCCGGCGTCCGCACGATCGTCCCAATGTCCTCCCCATACACCAGCTTCTTGACCGTCCTCGGCGCGGCAAACTCGCGGAACGATGAGTACGCGCCGCTCGCGATGAACGGTTGCACGAAGAGCTGCAATGTGAGATTGGGCGAGAAGGTCCAGTTGATGCGCGTGTCGAGCGAGATCGTTCGTGTCTTGATGTACCCGAACACGTAGCGATTCCCGAAAAACGCCACGTCGGTCGAATCCGGAACCGTCGTCACGTACTGCGCTGCATCCTGATCGGTCTGGAACGTCGGCGAGAGCTGCACGAACACGCTCGCCATCGGCTTGAACGCGATGCCTGGCTTGAGCGTGAGAGTGCGCGTCGGTGCATCGACCCCGTGCGCCACTCCCACTAGCATGTCGAGCACCGCACGCTTACGCGCGTCCGTGGAGATCTCGATTTGACCGAGGTTGTAACCGGTGTGCATCACCGCCGGACCGCCACGAGTCAGCCGATCGTCCTCAGTCGTGGGATTGAAGATCCAGATAGAGCGCAAATTCCAGTAGTTCGTAAACTGCATGCCGTAGTACGCGTGCCAATCTTCGTTGTTCTTGAGACCATCATACGTGAACTGCTGCTGCGCGCCGGCGATCGTGTTGATGCTTCGATACCACTTCGTCGGCACCGTCCACTGCCTGCCGATGTTTGCGTCCATCCACTTGTAGTCCGCACGGTCGAGATACGCGAGGTCGTTCACCTCGAAGCCGGGGCTCCGCCAATTGGTCAAGAACTCCCACAGCCAATTCCCATTGTCCTTCGCAACGCGCGTGTAGAATCCGTATCCGCGCAGCGCTGTCGCCAGCGTGTCGTATCGCTCATCGAAGAAGCCGCCGCCGCGTTCACCGCGATCCGGACGCTGAAAATAGTGCGCGCTCGAGCGCTCGGTGGCGGTGATCGACGCCGCCGATCCTTCGACGCTCGACAGCACCGCGCTCCCCGTCCACGAATAGGTGTGCTTGTGCCACGTGTGCGACCAGTCGAGCCCGGCCGCCTCGGCGCGATTGCGCAGATGATCCGTGAGCACTGTGTCGTCGAGCCGGCGCACGGTTGACGTGAGCGCGATGCCGATGGCCGAGTTGCCGTTGTTGAGTTCCTTCTGCACGCGACCGACGAAGTAGTTCGTGAGAGGCTCGACCTCCTGCTTCAGCGGCGTCGGCGATGACGCGGTGAGATAGCGCTCCGTCTGCGGACTCGTCACCGCGTCGAGCAGCCCCACGGTGTAGCCACTGTTCGTTCGCCCCGTGATCTTCGCGGCACCGATGATCGGCGTGTAGTCGGGCGTTTCCGCGAAGCTGGATTGCGACTGCACCAAGTCCGACAGCTGCGGCAGGCGTCCGATGCGCCGCGAGTAGAACACGCTAAGGCCACTCGTGTTGTCGCAGAACTGACAACTCAGGCCGCCGAAGCTGAACGCACTCGACCCGGCGATGAAGAAGGGGCGCTTCTCATCGTAGAACGTCTCGTACGGCGAGAGATTGAGCGTCGCTGGATCGACCTCCACCTGTCCGAAGTCCGGATAGAAAGTCGCGTCGAGCGTGAGATTCGACGTGAGCAGATACTTCACGTCGCCACCCGCACGAATGCGCGTGTCATGGCTTCCATGAAACGGATCGTTCGCATCGGAGGCCTGCAGCTGCTCGCCGGTCAGCA
>JBDTJH010000165.1:0-17106 GCA_039935955.1 Gemmatimonadaceae bacterium | reverse complement strand
TACGCCTTTTCCTTGGTGCTCGCGAACTTCGGAATCGCGATCGCGGCCAGAATGCCGATGATGACGACGACGATCAAAAGTTCGATCAGGGTAAAGCCCTTGCGCAGACGAAGCATGTTGATCTCCTGGTACGGAAAGAAAGCGTTCACGAATCGCCCACATTCGGGTGGGTGCCGTTTGATTCACGCGAGAGAGTAAAGCACGGGTGGGGCCAAAGATGAGTTCGTCGGTAACCAGTTGTCTAATAGTGACTTACACGTTCAAGTCGGCGTTTTCGTTGGTCGAGTTCTACCGCACGACGCGACGCACCGTGCAGAACGCCCGAACGCAGACTTTCGCGTTGACCCCTCCCATGGCATGTCAACGGCTGGCGCACGCGATGTTGCTGCTGCCGTACACAGGAGGACGATCCAGATGGCGAAAGAGCCCGAACTGAGCCGGATACGCCGGTGGGATCTTCGCGGGACGCGAAACGCCCCGCGCCAGATCAGCGCGGGGCGTTTCTCAAGCTTCGGGTCGCCGCCGAATAGGCGCCCGAATCACGGATCGCAGGTGATGATACCGTCGAGGGTCGTCGCAGCAGCCTGGCTCCCAAAGCCGGCGTAGCACTGCTTCGTCGTCGCGCTGTGGCTCGACGTGCCCTTCCAACCCTTTGCATCCGCGACCATACCCGTGATCGACACGCCCTGTGAGGTCGTGAAGTTCATCGCGCTCTGATCGGTCGTGTACGTCTGGAAGCCCGAGAAGTACGCCTCTTCCGACGTCGCCATATTACGAAGATCCGACTTTTCGGAAGCCAGATACGCCTTCTCCTTCGTGCTGGCGAACTTCGGAATCGCGATCGCGGCAAGAATACCGATAATCACGACGACGATCAAAAGCTCGATCAGCGTAAAGCCCTTGCGCATGCGCGACATTTTGAATCTCCTGTTTCGGTGAACTGCGATGCTGCGTGTCCCACGTTCGGGTGGGTGCCGTTTGCTTCACGGCGTCCAGTAAGGCACGCACAGTGCCGTCCGGTAGAGTCCGCATAATTCCTTATAAATCAACGAGTTAGCTTAATTTATGAACTCTGGCTCACTCCATTTTTCATGGCATATTGCGGGGCCGCTTGCAGATTCCGGCACGACCTTCGGTACATCTTGTTCGACCGGGGTCAGCTCATACCGGATGCATAGCCCAGCACCGCAAAGAAATGACACAGGCTCCCGGCGGCCACGAAGAGATGCCAGATCGCGTGCCCATACCACAGTCGCCGATCCGTGGCGAAGAAGATCACGCCGCCCGTATAGCACAGCCCTCCGGCCACGAGCCACACAAGCCCCATGCGCGGCACGTGCTCCAGCATCGGCTTGATAGCGACGATCGCCATCCACCCCATCGCGATGTAGATGGCGGTGGACAGCTTCTCGTAGCGGAAGCCGATCGTCGCCTTTAGCAGCACCCCTGCCGCAGCGAGTGTCCACGCGACCGCCAACAGCGACCATCCCCACGGACCGCGCAGCGGCCCGAGCGCGAACGGCGTGTACGTCCCCGCGATGAGCAGATAGATCGCCCCGTGATCCAATACCCGGAAGACGCGCTTCGCTCGCCCAGGCGGGAACGAGTGGTAGAGCGTGCTCGCGGTATATAGTAGACACAGCGTGATGCCGAATATCGTCGCGCCGACGATCGTCGCGTCATCGTGACTGCGCGATGCGGACCAAATCAGCACCGGAAGGGCGATGAGACTCGCCAGCAGCCCGGCCCCGTGCGTAATCGCGTTCGCGATCTCCTCTCCAACTGATGGATCGTGCTCCGCCATGCGCGCTCCCGGTACATTGATCCCGCACTCTCAAACTAAATACACCTGGCCGTGCAAAGATGACCTCTCGTCGAATGCTCCTTCTCTCGAGCTCCCGCGACTCCGCCGGCGTCTACCTCCTTCACTCCTCGGCCGCCATCGAACGGACGCTTGGATCAGCCGTCACACGCGTGCTTTTCATTCCGTACGCGGGCGTCACGATTTCTCACGCCGACTACGCGGCTAAGGCGGCCATTCCCTTCGCAACGCTTGGCTGCTCCATGGATTCGATCGGTGACGCCGCCGATCCCGTCGCCGCCGTCGCTGCCGCCCAGGCGATCGTGATCGGGGGAGGGAACACTTTCCGTCTTCTCGAATCGCTCCAGATCAACAAGCTCATCGATGCGATTCGCGCACGCGTGCACGCTGGCGTGCCGTACATTGGCTGGAGCGCCGGCGCCGTCGTCACCGCGCCGACAATCGCCACGACGAACGACATGCCGATCGTCTGGCCGCAGTCCCTACGTGCGCTCGACCTGATCCCGTTTCAGATCAACGCGCACTACACGGATTTTCAGCAGCCAAATCACCAGGGGGAGACGCGCGCCGAGCGGCTGGAGGAATACATCGCCGTCAACCGCGGGATGCGCGTGCTCGGTCTTCGCGAAGGATGCTCGCTCAGCATCGTCGATGATGAGATCTCTCTAAACGGCGACGGCACCGCACCAGTGTTCGCGTACGGAATGCCGCGTTCCGACTACATCGCGAGTGACGATATCTCGTTTCTGATTCGCGCCGAATCGCATGCTCTGTGACGATTGTCACGGCATGAGCGGCCTCAGCATGCTTTCTTACTGACCGACGCTATGTTAGCGTTCGTTCTTCTTTCGAGTTCAGGAGCCACATGAAATCACGCGCGCCCATCTATCTACTTCTGGGCCTCACGCTCGTTGCCTGCGAGAAAATCGGCTCTGGTGGAAGCACTTCCGCCGCCGGTCCCGATTCCGTCTCAGTGCTCAGCGGCCAGCTCGCGCAGGCGCGCGCGGTCTCGGCGCAGCAGGATTCGCTGATGCAGGGCTTTCAGCAGACCACGCAGCTCCTCGCCGATATGGACAAGGAGCTGTCGAAGGTGAAGGGGCTGCAGTCGCACGTGCCGCTCAATGTGAAGGGCGAGGCGAGCGGCGATCCGCAGGCTGCGTATCGTGCGAGCCTGCTCGGCAAAGTTCAGGAAGTCACCGCGCTCCTCAACAAGAGCCGCGCGCGCGTCGCTTCGCTGAACGACAAGAACAAGGCGCTCGGCACGCAGATGGCCGACTACGAGGCGACGATCACGAATCTCCAGGCGATGCTCGAGCAGAACAAGCTCGATCTCGCGGCGCTGAACATGCGTGTCGACTCGCTCACCACCGTCAACACCGGCCTCGCGTCGGCCAACGCGGCAATCGCCGACACGGTCACCGATCTGCGCAAGGTGGCGAACACGGTGTACTACGTGGTCGGCACCAAGGACGATCTGAAGGCGAAGGGAATCATCGTCGAGGAGGGATCGAAGTTCCTCTTCTTCGGACACAAGGCGCTGGTGCCGGCACGCAAGCTCGATGCGTCGGCTTTCACCGCGATCAACAAGTGGGACGACACACCGATCGCGCTGCACATCACGGACAAGCCGTACAAGGTGGTCTCGCGTCAGGATCCATCGCTGATCGAGCAGGCCCAGGGCGCCGACGGCAAGCCGACGGGCGATCTTCACATCTTACAGCCGGCCGAATTCTGGGGCCCGTCGAAGTACTTGATCATTGTCGAAGGCGCGTAACGCTTTCTGCGCCGAGACAAAGAACTAGGGCCGACCGAAGATCACTTCGGTCGGCCCTTTTTCTTTGATGCAATTGGCGTCAGTCCGCGCGCGGTGCGTGGGCGAGGGTGCCTGGCTCTTCCGGCTCGCGCTTCGCGCGCTTCTCTTCGTACATCAGCGTGTCTGCGCGGGCGAGGAGATCGTCGAGCGCAGTTGGGAAGTCGGGGTCGTAGTAGGCGACGCCCATGCTCACCGACAGTGCATACGCGCGATTCGGGCGGCGATTGCGCGCCGCGATATTGTCCTGCACGCGCTGCTGCCACGTCTCCTCGAGTACCCCGGTCGCGTTGTCCATCGCGAGCACCACGAACTCGTCGCCGCCGATGCGCGCGATGATGTCGGACTCGCGGAATCTCTCCTTCAGCATCTCGGCACTCTCGACCAGCGCCTGGTCGCCGATGCGATGGCCGAGCGTGTCGTTGATGCGCTTGAGACCATCGAGGTCGACGAAGATATGCGACACGCGCTTGCGCAGCCGGTCCGCCATCTTCAGATGCTGGCGAGCGAGCGTGAGAAAGCCGCGGCGGTTGTAGAGCCCCGTGAGGTCATCGATGAGCGACATCGCGTGCAGCGCCATCTGTAACTGGTGGCGCTCGATGGCATAGCGGATCGCGCGTGTGAGCAGGTTGCCGTCGATCTGTCCCTTCACGAGCGAGTCCTGCGCGCCGGCCTTGAGCGCGCGCACGGCGAGCGTCTCGTCCTCCATGCTCGTGAGGACGATGATCGGCACATCGGGCGCGTGCTCGTGCATCCGCCAGAGCGGCTCGAGCGGATGCGTGTGCGCGACGGCGAGGTCGAGCAGGATGGCGTCGAAGCGGAGGTCGCTCAACCGGCGCACGGCGGCGCCGACGTCGAGCACGTGCGTGAGCTCCACGTGGCTCGCGCCCGGCACCGAGACCACCCCTTGTAGCCGGCGCACATCGCGCTCGGTGGGCGTGATCAGAAGGACCTTGATCGGATTACTCGTCATGCTGCCCTGCCGACATGCAAACCTGACCGATCGAGGAGAAACTCCGGGCACCGCAACGCCCGGAGTATTGTACGCTCACTCGGCCCTGTCGGTTCCCACTGTCGTGAGTCCGTACTCTCGCATCTTGCGCGCCAGAGTCGGTCGCGAGATGCCGAGAATGCGCGAAGCTGCACTGCGATTGCCACGAGTGATCTCGAGGGTGGCAGATACCGCCTCCTTTTCGATCATGTCGAGCGACTTGCCTTCGGGCGGAATCTGAATCTCGCGTATCGCGCCGTCGGTGCGAGCGGCGGAATGTGAGCGGCGCTGCTGGATCATCAGATGCGAGGCGCTGATCACTTCGCCTTCACACAGAATGGCCGCATGCTCGATCACGTTTTTCAGCTCGCGAATGTTGCCTGGCCAGTTGTGCGCGCGCAATGCCGCGACGGCACTTGCATCGAGCGTCTTCGGCTCGCTTTCCTGCTGACTCGCGATCTCGTTCAGGAAGTAGGCTCCGAGCAGCTCGACATCGCCTTCGCGATCGCGAAGCGGCGGAAGCGCGACGCGGAAGACGTTGAGCCGGTAGTACAGATCTTCGCGGAACTCGAGGCGAGCAACCGCATCGTGCAGCGAGCTGTTCGCCGCCGCGATGATGCGACAGGTGATCTCGACTTCCTGCAGTCCGCCGAGCCGGCGAACGCGACGCTCCTCGAGCGCGCGCAGCAGCTTCGGCTGCAGCCGCGGCGGCATCTCGCCGATCTCGTCGAGAAAGAGCGTCCCTTGGCCCGCGAGCTCCATCAGTCCGCGCTTCTGGGACCGCGCATCCGTGAAGGCGCCGCGCTCGTGGCCGAACAGCTCGGACTCGAGCAGCGTCTCGGGGATCGCCGCGCAGTTCACGGCCACGAAGGGCTCGCCGCGCGCCGGACCCGAATAGTGGATGCCTCTGGCGATCAGCTCCTTGCCCGTCCCGGTCTCGCCGACGATGAGAACCGTCGTCATCCGGCTCGCGGCAACCTTGCGTGCCCGATCCAGTGCGTCGCGCAGCGATTCGCTCCGACCGACGATGCTCTCCAGCCCGAACTCGGCGCCGGGGGCGGCCTTTGGCTCCGTCGGAGCTACGTCCGAGGGAGACCGCTGATAGCTCGTGACGGCAGGGGTGACCGTCCGGCGGGCCTGCGAATTTTGCGACATATGAGGGCGGACTCTGCGCAGCTTGGGTTAGCGCCGAAAGCAGACGCGGACATCGCGGACAGGATTCCCCTCAAGCAACGCCTGTGCCCGCTGTAACCCATTGTTACACAACGTGTTCTAATTTGACCCTGACACGCGATATCGCTTTTCGCACATCATTTCGTTGCAGAATGGAAACTTTGTAGCAACGCGCACAGCCAGTGCCGCTGTGTCCGCCGTCACGATTTCGGCGCGTCCCCTACGGCGTGGGCGTATACCATCTTCGATATGTCGGCGATCAGCTTCTCGGCCGTTGGCTCGTCCGGAATCCCCTTCGTCAGGATCACGAGCACGTAGGTCGGTCCCTTGTTCGGATAGACGATTGCCGCGTCGTGCGTCACGCCGGTGATCCACCCGGTCTTGTGCGCGACCTTCGTTCCCGCGGGAAGCTCGGCCGGGATCCCCGTGTTGAACTCCTGCTCGAGGAGGATCTCGCGCATCGTCGCACAGCTCGCTGCGGACGCGGCCTTGTTCTCCTGAATCGCCGCAAGAATGATCGACAGGTCGCGTGCGGTGGTCGTGTTGTTGAGCCCGTGGTCGAAGGCCTTCTGGTCCTCGACGCCTCGCAAAACGCGGATGTTCATGGCCCCGAGCGAGCGCATCGTGGACTCGGCCTGCGCCGCGTTCGCGAGCTCCACGAGCGAGTTGGTTGCGAGGTTGCTTGACCGCGTGATCATGTGCGTGATGAGATCGCGAACCGTCACGCGCGTGCCGACGAGCTTGTACAGCGAGCTGTCGGAATCATCGGTTTCGTCAAGCGCGTAGGGCGAGCCGTCGACGATCGATCCGAATTCGTTCACGAGCAGTAGCGGATAGTCCAGCGAGAGCCCGCCGGAGTCCACGCGGCGAAAGAGCTGGACCATGATCGGCACCTTCATCGTGCTCGCGGCGTGAAAGCTCGCGTCGGAGTGCAGGTAGAGTGTGTCGCTCGAGCCGAGCCTGTGGTAGGCGACTCCAACCTCGGCGCCGGGGAGCTCGGCGATGCGCGCCTGGATCTGAGCGGCGAGGGAGTCGTTCGCACTGGAAGGATTAGTCGCGGCCAGAGCGAGCATTGCAATGAAAGTAATCATGGCGCGAATATGTCCGGTGTCGCACAGAGGCGCCAGCGAGTTGCTTTCCGCACGGTTATTCGTGATACGAATGTCGGCACTACCGAGCGCCGACGCCATTACGACGCTCCCCATAAAATGCCGGACCACCCCCTGATGTCGCCGACGACGAGCTCCCCGCAGGAGCTGCAGCAGCAACGGCAACGGTTGCGCTTCAGCGACTTCAAATTCCATCGGACGCCCGGTGGCCGCTGCACCGCGGAAGTCGAGCTCGAGTGGATCGAGGGGATCAAGGTTCGCGGCTCCGCCTCGGGGCAGTCGAGCCCGACGGTAGACCTTCGTGTGGCGGCCGAGGCCGCGCTTCGTGCGATCGAGCGCTTCTCGGACAACGTGCTCCAATTCGATCTCGCCGGTGTAAAATCCATCCGTGCGTTCGACGCCAACGTCATCATCGTCTCGATCACCAATCGCGCGGACGGCCCGCTCAAGCTGCTGGGCTCGTGCCTCGTGGAGGATGACCAGGTTCGCGGCGCCGTGATCGCAGTGCTCGGCGCCACCAACCGAGTGCTCGGCAATTTCATCGCGATGCGCTGAGGGCTACGCCCCTCGCATCCTCACGGAGCGACCATGATGGAAACAGTACCAGTGCAGACGCCCGGCCGAGCCGCGCGAGGATGTTGGTGAAGGCGCGAGTCGCGGTCGTGACGTTGGCGGTGCTCGCAACCGCCTGTCACGGCTCGAAGCCAGAAACGGCGCCCACGCCGGCATCCGCAACTTCCTCCAAAGACACACTCACTTCGCTCGCGAACATTCCGCTCGACAGCGGCCGCCCCGATACCGTGCACGTCGCGCAGCGCGACCTCACGCACGAGGCGGTGAAGATCTTCGGCGACTCGGTGGCCACTGCACCGGCGGCGGCGGCCGAGCCGACGTGGGACATCGATGTGCGGTCATTCGAGACGCACGATCGCGTCGTGTACTTCGTGGGTCGATTCTCGGGACCGTCGAGCGATCGTTTCGTGCAGGAGCTCGCGCGCGGCGGGCGCTACGAGCCGATCATTCGCCGCAAGCTGCACGCGGCGGGGATGCCGGAAGACATGACGTATCTCGCTTTGATCGAGAGTGGCTACAATCCGCACGCGTATTCCCGTGCGGCGGCGGTTGGCCTCTGGCAGTTCATGGCGAGCACGGCGCGCGGCACGGGGCTGCGTGTCGACTGGTGGATCGATGAGCGACGCGATCCGGTTCGTTCGACGGATGGCGCGATCAAGTTTCTCGGATGGTTGAAGGATCAATTCGGGTCGTACTATCTCGCGGCCGCGGCATACAATGGCGGGGCGGGCCGTGTCTCGCGCGGGCTCAAGCGGTACGCGGATGAAGTGGAGGGCGAGAGTGGCGATAGCGCATTCTTCTCGATGGCGGCCGCTGGGAACTACCTGCGTGCGGAGACGCGAGACTACGTGCCGAAGCTGATCGCTGCGGCACTGGTCGCGAAGGAGCCCGCGAAGTACGGACTCAAGGTGAACTACCTCCCCGAGTTTTCGTACGACACGGTGCTCGTCGGCGGCGCGACTCCTCTTGCCGCGATCGCGAAAGCGTCGGACGCATCGCTCGCGGACATCCAGGATCTGAATCCGGAGGTGCTGCGCGGCATCACGCCGCCCGATCAGCGCTTCGTGGTGCGCGTGCCGAAGGGGCACGCAGATGGATTCGACAGCGCGTACGCGCAGCTCGCTTCGTCGGACCGCTCGGCGTTCACGCGCGCTTCGGTGAGGAAGGGGGAGACGATGTCCTCGCTGGCGAGGCGCGCGGGCGTGTCGGTGCGGACACTCACGTGGTACAATCGCGGCCTCAAGGCGACGAAGCGCGGACGGCTACCGATCGGTGATGTGGTCCTGATGCCATCGTCGGCGGTGGTCGCCGGCGCGCTCGACGTGCCGGATCCGAGTGTAGAGAAGTGGGGCTCGTCGAAGCGCGGCTCGACGACGACGCACGTGGTGGTGAAGGGCGAAACCCTCGGCCGCATCGCGGTGCGCTACGGCACGACGGTGACTGGACTGATGCGCCTCAACGGGATGAGCGGCAGCCGCCTGATCCCGGGTCAGGTGCTCATCGTAAAGACGGGATCTCGAAGCCACAGCAAGAAGAAGTCGAAGGCCGCGAATTAGTTTTCTCCCTCAGCAGCCATCGAGCGCAGTGCAGTCTCCGTTTGTTGTCCGTTCAAGTCCCTTGTTTGTCCGTATTTCATAGGTCGGAACTGATCGCTCGTCCCGAACAGTCGCGAGCGCGTCGAATACTTCCAGAGGTTCAAAGGGCTCGCCGCGAGTTGCCGGCGAGCCCTTTGAGTTCGAGATGGTTGCTGGAAAGTTCAGTCGACCGTGCCCTTGCCATTGTAGCCGCGGGTGACGGCTGCTTCGTAGCCGTTGCGCGGGTCCAGGCCGAGTGCGCGGAGGCTCTCGACTGCTACCGGGCCGCGATTGTACACGAGCAGCGCGAGCTTCACGTCGCCGTGGTATTCGCTGATCAGCCCGCGAAGATAGCGAAAGCCGATCTGGAGGTTCGTCTTCCGATCGTAGAGCTGTTCGTGCGTGATCCCGGGAACGAAGTCCTTTGCTGTCGCTGGCATCACCTGCGTGAGGCCGAGGGCGCCGACGGGACTCGTTGCGCGTTCCTTGAACTCGCTCTCGACGCGCACGAGGCGGAAGCCCAGGTCGGGCTCGATGCCTTCGGCCAGCGCGACATCGTAGATCGAGCCGGCGATGTCGGCGCTGACCTTGTAGTTCGTCGAGTACTGGATCACCGCGTTGGCGCGCTCGAGCCGCGCCTGCGCGATCGTCAGCTGACCCTTCGTAGCGTCGAGCTCTGCGTGCATCCGTCGCGCGTCGGCGATGCCGAACGGGAATGCCGAGGAGGCCGTGTTCGAGGCTTCGGCGACACGCGGATGCTCGCGTGGCAGGAGCGCCACGACAGCGAGCAACCCTACGACGATCAAAGTCTTCCGTATTCTGTCGATGCGACGGAGACGCTGTCCCCGAAACGCATAACTGGACTTGGTGTAGCTCATTCAGACTCCGTCTGCTGAAGGATCCAGACGTGCGATCGGGAAAGATTAGAAACCCAGATCCACGCTGCTATAAGGCAACGGTCATGCCCCGACGGACCGTTTCCAGCTCCCGCTTTTGCCTCCGGCCTTCTCCTGTAAACATATGTCACATATCGACATGTCCCGGTCCATCGCTTTCGCCATATCGTAAACCGTGACCAGGCTTATAGCTACGGCCGAGATTGCTTCCATTTCGACGCCTGTCTGGGCGGTAGTGCGCGCTGTGGCCTCGCAGCGGATTCCCGGCAGTTCCGGATCGAGCGTCAATTCCACTTGGATATCGCTGAGCGGAAGGGAGTGACAGAGGGGAATAAGCTCCGCCGTTCGCTTGGCCGCCATGATGCCGGCAACCCGAGCTACAGATAGTACGTCTCCCTTGGCGAGTGAGTTCCTGTGAATCGCCTCGAGAGTTTCGGGCTTCATTCGTATGCTCCCGGTTGCCCGAGCGTATCGAGCCGTAACGGGCTTATCGGACACATTCACCATTTTTGCCGTGCCGGTGGAATCTGCATGACTGAGTTCCGCCATACTAGAGCTCGCTCATGGCACGAATCATTGCACTCGCAATCAATTGCGGGTTGACGTTGCCGCTTGCGCGCAATTTTGCTCCTTCCACGAGGTCGATTGCCCGGCTGGCCGCCTCTCCGGCGTGGGAATTACCCGAAACCGAGGCCTCCCGAATTCTGCCGTGCAGGGCGAAGGTCAGGGCGTCGAGTAGCTCCGAGAAGCCGCCTCGTGCCCCCGCAGATGAGAGCGCGAATGCGGCGCGAATCCGGTCAGCGCGCGCGCCGGTTGCGGCGGCGAGAATGCTCCTCGCCACCTTCATTGCCTCGCCGCTCGCGGTGACGCCAAGCAAAGTCCCCGGAGCGCCGGCAGCCAATGCGATGCGCTCGTCGTCCGATGCGGGAAGATCGAGATCGCCGAGCGCCTGCTTGACGTGCGCGTTGTGGAGCCAGGCGGCAATCGCGCTGTTCGGGAGCGGAGCGACGCGCAGCGAGACGACGCGCGAGCGGATGGTGGGGAGCAGCGAACCGGGCTCGCTCGACGTGAGGATGATCGTCGTGTCGGCTGGCGGCTCCTCGAGAAGCTTGAGGAATGCATTCGCGGCCTGATCCGCGCCCTCCTGCGGCACCATGCGCTCGGCGTCGCCGACGATGATGATCTTTCGCTTGGCGACGCTCGGGCTGTACGCGGCGAATTGCACGAGCGCGCGCACCGTCGCGACGAAGATCGCGTCGCTGCCACTCGGCGGTGCGTAGAGTCCGAACTCCGCGACGCGCGCGCGCACGGCCTCGGCCTGATCTTCTAGGATTTCCTGAGCGGCGGGATCTGCGTTCGCCTGACGCGACCGCGGGAAGAACCAGCGGAGATCAGGGTGGACGAGCTCGGCCGAGTAGCGGCAGTTGATGCATTTGCCGCAGGGGCGCTCGCCTTCGCCCGTGCACAGGAGAAGCTGCCCGAGCCAGATCGCGAGACGCTGCTTGCCGATGCCGCGGCGTCCCTCGATGAGCAGACTGGCGGGGAGGGCGGAACGCGACGCGCTGTCTGCCAGGCGCCGGCGGAGCGCGTCGTGGCCGAAAAGAGGAACGAGGGGCACGCGTGGAATATCGGACACGCGCGCCCCGCCCGCTAGCGAACGAGACTCTGCGCGGGTGCATTGGTGAAAGCGTGGATGGCGCCCTTCGTCGACGAGTAATCGATGATCTCCCTGCTGCCTTCGAGCAAGGTGTTCGATCCCGTGTTGATGATGGTGCCGCCGCGCTCGAGATGCTTGAGCGCAGCGCGCGCGATTTAGAAGTAGCCGAAGATGTTGGTTCGGAAGGTCAGCTCGAGCTGCGCATGTAAGGAGATTAGCAATTGCAAATGCAAGCGCTCGACCTCAGAAGCGAGCGGGACCGAACGTTCCAGCATAGCTTTCGGAGAGTCGTGCGCGCCCGATTTTGCGTCGCGCATCAAACCGGAAGAGGATGATCATGACGCTACCGCTGGAGCAGGTGAAGGTCGCCTTCCTGTGCGCCGATGGTGTGGAGCAGATCGAGCTCGAGGCGCCTCTCAACGCGGTTCGACAGGCTGGTGCGACGGCGAGCATCGCATCGATCGAAGACGGAACGATCGGATCAGTAGAAAGCCAAGACGACGCGGATTCGTTCACTGTGGACTCGCTGGTGACCGACATCGACGCCCGGGATTTCGCGGCATTGGTGATTCCCAGCGGCAGCACGAGTCTGGGAGCGCTTGCGAAACACGAGGGCGCGAAGGCGATGATCACGGCCTTCTTCGAGCTCGATCGCACGGTGGCGGCGATCGGCTCGGCGTGCTCGCTGCTGATCGAGGCGAAGTTGGTACGCGGTCGTACGCTCGCGGTGCCCGCGCAGATGCGAGAGGCGCTCGAGGCGGCCGGCGGGATCTATTCGGACCGCGCCGTGCATCGCGACCAGCATTTGATCACGTGCGGTTCGGCGGAGAATCTGCCGGCGTTCTGCGCCACGCTCATCGAGCAGCTGGCGCAGCTGTCGAGCAATGCGCGCGTCGATGAGGCGTCGGAGGAATCGTTTCCCGCCAGCGATGCGCCGGCGTGGGGGCCGTCATCGATCGGCGCGCGTCGCGGCAAGAAGGAAGGGCGCGCGAACGGGGACTGATCGGTCGGGAGCTGCGGGCGCGGCGACGCCGTGGTACGTGGGGTGCATTGCGGTGTATATGAGATGAGTCGCATCACTCCAACCGAGGCAAGAGAGCACGATATGAGAATCCAGCTCACGAAGCTCGCAACGGTCGTCACGATGCTGGCGACCCTTGCCGCATGTAACCACACGGCGCGCCCCGGGCGCGACGATAACAACGGTCCCGTGGCCGAGTCCCGGATCAGAGTCGAGAATCAGGCATTTCTCGATATGACGGTCTACATCATCAGCAACGGAGGCGCTCGCCAGCGTCTTGGTACCGTCACGGGAAACACGAGTCAGACCTTCGTGATCCCGCCCTACATCATCGGTCCTGCGAACCAGGTCAGCATTCTCATGGAGCCGATCGGGTCGAACCGGGCATCGATCAGCAACTCGATCTCGGTGCAACCGGGGCAAACGGTGACACTCACTATTCCGCCAACGGCCGGATAACGAGTCGCGAAACGGCCATCGAAAGATCGATGGCCGTTTTTTTTTGTTCGGGCGGAGAAAAGTGCGTGAAGTGGGAAGCGATCGCGCTTGCCGAGCATTCTCCTGCCCGGTAGCATCCGTGCATGTCCTCGTCGCGATCGCCGGGCCGGAAGCTGCAGACGATGTGGGACCGGCTTCGCCCGCTTCCATTCGGCGGCTCTGTTTTCAATCTGATCCTCCGCTGGATGATTCCGTACTCGGGGAGCATTCATCCACAGGTGCGCGAGCTGCGCGCAGGGTACGCGAAGGTACGGATGGCCGATCGACGGCAGGTGCGAAATCATCTGCATTCCGTGCATGCGATCGCGCTGATGAATCTCGGCGAGCTCGCCACGGGGCTGGCGATGACGCTCGCGATGCCGGACGGCGCGCGCGGGATCGTGACGGGGCTTTCCATGGAATATCTGAAGAAGGCACGCGGGCCGCTGCTCGCCGAGTGCACCGCGCCCCCGTTCGACGCGACCGTGAGCGGCAGGCACGATTTCCATGCGGACATCGTCGATGCGCACGGAGACGTGGTCGCGCGCATCACGGCGAACTGGCTCGTCGGACCGACGACCGTAAAATGATCGACGGAGCGAAGTCGATCGCGACTGCGTTCACGCGACAGGTCGGCATCGAGGTGCCGCTCATCTGCGGCGCGATGTATCCGTGCAGCAATCCGGAGCTCGTCGCAGCGGCGTCGGAGGCTGGAGCGATCGGCGTGGTACAGCCGATCTCGCTGACGTACGTGCACGGTCACGAGTATCGTGCGGGGCTCAAGATGATCCGCTCGCTCACGTCGAAGCCGATCGGGTTGAACGCACTCATCGAGCAGTCGTCAAAGATCTACCGCGAGCGAATGGAAAAGTGGATCGAGGTGGCGCTGGAGGAGGGTGTGCGCTTCTTCGTGACGTCGCTCGGCAATCCAAAGTGGGTGGTGAAGCGCGTCGAGAGCGTCGGCGGGGTGGTGTACCACGACATCACAGAGCGAAAGTGGGCGCAGAAGGCGGTCGACGGGGGGGTGCACGGTCTCATCGCGGTGAACGGACGCGCTGGCGGACACGCGGGCTCGCGAAGTGCGGAGCGACTGTTCGATGAGGTGAGCGACTTCGGATTGCCAGTGATCTGCGCCGGCGGGATCGGTGGCGGCGCGTCGTTCGCTGCGGCGCTGCAGATGGGCTACGCGGGCGCGCAGCTCGGCACGCGCTTCATCGCTACACCGGAGTGCATCGCGAGCGACGCGTACAAGCGCGCGATCGTGATCGCGGACGCGAAGGACATCGTGTTGACGGAACGCATCACGGGTGTGCCGGTGGCGGTGATCAACACGCCGTTCATCCAGCGCATCGGCACCACGATCGGCCCGATCGCGCGCCGCCTCTTTCGCGGTCGCAAGACGAAACACTGGATGCGGAGCTACTACGCGCTGCGCTCACTTCGGCAGCTGAAAAAAGCGTCGCTGGATGAGAAGGCGGACTACTGGCAGGCGGGGAAGAGCGTCTCGGAGATCACGGCGATCGAACCGGTCGCGCAGATCGTGCGGGCGCTGGCGAGCGCGGCGATGGATTCGGCGAGTCGAGATTAGCGTTTAGCTCGCGCTGGAACACAAGCGCCAACGTATTTCGATTGTCAGCGCTGAATGGCCGACCGCTTCACCGCGGCGTCAGCCTCGAGCGCGCATCGATTGCCAGCGTCACTGCTTCCTCGGCCGTCGCGCCTGTGGCGCCGATGTGGCCCATTTTGCGGCCCGCGCGCGGGGATTTGCCGTAGAGATGGAGCCGCACGCCAGGCAGGGCGAGTGCCTGTTCCCAGCGCGGCGTCGCACCGTCGTGCAGCCAGAGATCGCCGAAGAGATTTGCGATTGCCGCCGGGCGGATGCTTTCGGTGTTGCCGAGCGGGAGATCGCATGCTGCGCGGATCGCCTGTTCGAACTGGCTCGTGAGCGACGCCAGCTCCGTGTGATGGAAGCTGTTGTGCGGGCGCGGCGCGAGCTCGTTCACGATCAGCTGCCCGTCGCGCAGCAGAAACATCTCGACCGCGAGCAGACCGACGACGTCCATCTGCTCAGAGATGCCGCGCGCGATGCGCTCGCCCTCGCGCGCGACCGCCGCGGGGATCGGCGCCGGGATCACCGACCAGTCGAGCACTCCGTTCACATGATGATTGAGCGCGGGCGGAAAGGTCGTGCACGAGCCGTCGGGACGACGCGCGACCATCACCGAGATCTCACCCTCGAGGTCGAGCGCCTTCTCCACCACACACGTCGACGAGCCGAGTGAGCTCCACACCGCCGCGGCACTGTCGCGTGGGGACGTGCGCGCCTGTCCGCGTCCGTCGTAGCCGCCGAAAGACGACTTCACGAACGCGTGTGCGCCCGCGCTCCGCATTGCGATCCCAAGCTCCTCGGGGGACTCCGCGACCCAGAATGGTCCGAGCGGGAAGTCGCGCTCGTCGAGCCAGCGCTTCTGTCGCGCGCGATCCTGAATGATGTGAAGCACGTGGCCGCCCGGTCGCACGGGGACGAGTGCGCTCGCGGCGGTCATCGCGTCAGCGCCGATCTTCTCGATCTCGATCGTGATGACGTCGCACGCCTTCGCGAGCTCGGTCGCCGCGGCGACATCATCGAAGCTGGCGGCGATCACGCGGTCGGCCACCGCGCCGGCGGCGCAGTTGGGATCCGGGTCGAGGATGATGACGTGATAGCCGAGCACACGCGCGGCGAGCGTCATCATCCGACCGAGCTGACCTCCACCGAAGATGCCGATCGTGGCGCCGGGGAGAACCGGTGTCACCGCGAGCGCTCCTCCTCCATCACCTCGGCCGTGCGCGCGGCGCGCCACGCGCGCAGTCGCTCACGGAGCTCGGGACGCTTCGCAGCGCAGATCGCCGCGGCGAGTAGGGCGGCGTTCGCGGCTCCCGGCTTTCCGATCGCCAGCGTGCCCACCGGAACTCCGCGCGGCATTTGCACGATGGAGAGCAGGGAGTCGATGCCGTTCAGCATCGTCGCCGGCACGGGCACGCCGAGCACGGGGAGGATCGTGTGCGCCGCCACCATCCCCGGCAGATGCGCCGCGCCGCCCGCCGCCGCGATGATGACCTCGAGCCCGCGCGACTCAGCGCTCGTCGCATATTCCGCCATCCAGACCGGCGTGCGATGCGCGGAGACGGTGCGTACCTCGTGCGGGATCTGCATCTCGGTGAGGATCTCGACCGCGGGCGTGAGATATTCGAGGTCGCTCTTGCTGCCCATGATCACACCGACCCAGGGGAGCGGACCGATCGCCTCGCTCCGACGCCTCATCGCCACGCGCGACCCGTCACTTGCTCGATTGCCAGGAGTAGGATCGTCCCGCAAGCCGAATGTCGTCATTTGGCACCACGTGCCACGCACCGTTGTAGCGGCGAACGGTAATCCGCTCGACGCCGTCGTCGCTCGTGCCCGGAGGCGTCGGCGTCATGCGATAGACGACGTGCATCACGTAGTCGCTCTCGGGGACCTCGCCGAGGATCGTGCGCGTGGTGGTGCGCTCACTCGCCTTGACCTGATCGCCGCCGGCGAGCCAGCTCGCGAACAGCTGCTCGGGCGTCATCTCCTCGAGCTGCGCGATCGATTTGGCGCCGGCGAAGCCCTTGAGGAAGGTGTCGCTGTAATGCGACTCCTGGGATTCGAAATACTTCTGCACGCACTTCGGTAGGCCGTATTGCTTTTGATGCTTCTTCTTGTTCTCGCGTTCGATCTTGTCGGCGTCCGCGTACACGAGCTGCTGATCGCGCCACTGGGAAAGGAATGCCGAGTCGGAGAGTGCGGCGACGCGCTTCCACTGCTTGTGCGACATGGCGTCGAAGGCGGCGTTGACGGCCGCGCGCGGCGAGGAGAAGGCGGGGTCGGGAGCGGCTGGCGCCGTTGGAGTCGGAGCCGGGGTCGGCGCCTGCGCGCGCGCCGGCGCGGTCGCTGCGAGAGCCGCGGCGCACGCTGCGAGCATCATCGTCGCGCGCACGC
>JBDTJH010000164.1:0-15238 GCA_039935955.1 Gemmatimonadaceae bacterium | reverse complement strand
AGCGTGCAGGATGTCGCGAAGTCACCGAACCTCAATCTCAAGTACGATGTCATCGTCTTCCCACCCGCGGGCGGCAGCGTGTCGTCGATCGTCGAGGGGATGCCGATGTGGCGCAACGCGATGCCGTTGAAGCACACGCCGCTCACGCCGAACATCGGCACGTGGGCGCAGACGGACGACATCCGGCCCGGGCTCGGCTGGTCGGGGCTCGCGAATCTCGAGGGTTTCGTCGCGCGCGGCGGCGTGGTCATCACCGCGGCCAACACGTCGGAGTTCGCGACGACATATGGGCTCGCGAGCGGCGTCTCCGTCAATCACGCCGAGCGTGGCCACGTCATCGGCAGCGTGCTGCGCTCGCGCATCGTCGATGGCGCGAGTCCGATCACATACGGCGTGCCCGACGGCCTCGGCGTGTACAGCGCGGATGGCACCAGCTTCTCCGTGAGCAACACGAAAGGCGGATACCGCGGTAGCCGCTACGGCGAGGATACAACGCGCGCGTCGGGGCGCGGCACGCTCGACGATCCCGACATTCCGCAGGCGCGCGAAGCGCTCGCGCCGAGATTCCAGGCCGAGGTGCTGCCGACGACGCACAAATGGGAGGCGCCTGCGTTGAGCAGCGACCAGCTTCGCTCGCCACTCAACATCATCCCGCCGGATCAGCGCCCGCGGGTCGCCGTGCGCTTCGACTCGTCACGCAATCTGCTCGTCGCGGGACTGCTCGCGGGCGGCGGTGGCGACATCGCCGAGCACGCGCTCGTCGTCGATGTGCCGGTGCAGAAGGGACACTACGTGCTGTTCGCCAACAATCCGGTGTACCGGGGCGAGACGATCGGCTCGTACTTCCTCGTGTTCAACACGCTGCTCAACTTCGACAACCTGAACGCGGGACGAAAGCTCGACACGAAATAGCGCACGAGCTGTCGGCGGCCTCAGATGTCGGCCGTCGGGAGCTCCATCGGACGCGCGCGATGCAGCAGCAGCCAGTCGCCGTGCTCGGCCAGCGCTTCGCAGCCGAGATCGAAGAGGGCGCGCGTGCTGTCCTCGGGATCGGCGGACTTCGCCGCGCGGTCGAGCGCTTCGTCGGCAGCCTGAAAGAGCTCCTTCATTCGGCGATACTGTTTTTCGTGCTCGCCGAAGGCGCGCACGTTCGCGTACGCATGCGCGAAGGTGCCGATGAGCGCGCTGATCCCGATCGCAGCGAGCATCCACTCGAGTCGCGACGAATTCAGCGCGAGCGCGGGCTCGTACGCACTGATGATCGGCCCCTCCTTCGCGAGCAGCCAGTAGAACGCGGCGGCGACCGCGACGCTGAGCGCTCCGAGCGACAACATCTCGCGCAGCGATTGCCGCGTGGGCGACTCGGCCTCGCCGGCGGCATGATGGAGCTCATAAAGCGTGTGCGCCAGCAGCACGAGCCCGGCGAGACCAGCGATCACGAGAAAGACGACCGGCCCGCTGCCGCGCTGCCAGAGCCAGGCGACGGTCGCGCCGAGGCTGAGAAGAACGAGCGCGCTGCCGATGGAGCGCTGGCGCCGGCGCTTGAGGCCGTCGCGATGGCCCGCGCGATCGAAGTATGCGCGCTGCTGTTTCACCCAGAGACGCTGCACTGAGGCGAAATCCGCGGCGGCGAGCCATGGCGCGCGCAGCGCGCAGATACGCAGCACATCGCGAATCCATCGGAGCTCGCTGCGTTGCTTGCGGAGATAATAGTCAGCGACGGAGCTCGCCGAGCCGCCCAGCCGCCAGAAGAACTGCACGCGCAGCCCTTCCGCGATGGCGCGATAGTCCTGGAAACGATCCTGACTGTGCTTCCACTGCGTGCGAAGATAGAACAGATCGGCCAACGTGAGCAGGAGGAGATAGACCGCGAGATACTCGCGACGCACTTCTTCGTTCGCGAGATTGCGGAGGATGAGCGCGATCGTAGCGACCGCGATCATTCCGAAGAGAATGAGCATCATGCGGTAGATGCTCTTCTGATGCTTGATCGCGAGTGCGTCGGCGATCGCGAAGGTCGCACGGAGATGCGCGAGCGCGGCGGGCGCCTGCGCGTCGCGCGCGGACGGCGTCTCTTCGCCGCCGGTAAGCATCGTTGCCGAGGCGGCTACGCGTCCGCCGCGCAGCTCGCGATATTCGACGCCCTCGTGATTGAGCTCATCGCGATGTCTGAGCGTCGCGAGCGCATTGTGGACGAAGCGCTCCCGCATCTTCGGCGACGTATCGAATGCCGGCGGGACGAGCCATTCGCCCTGCGGCGACGCGCTCGATGGCACATCGTCAAGTCGACGAACCGGGACGTGATAGACGAGTCCCGACTGCGGCGCGTCGAGCGGCGCGTTCGACACGTGAAAGGAGTCCGACGCGAGCGCGACGGCCCTGCAGTTCTCCTCGGTCGCTTCGAGGCGACCCGTGCGCCGGAAGTCGACGATCTGTGCGCTTCCGCCTACGCCGCGCGTCGGCTTGCCATCCCAGAGCGCGATGAGCACATCGCTGTTCCGCGCCACGAACAGACCGGCAAGCAGATACTGGTGATCGCGTCCGGGTCCTGACTCGTCCGCGCTGGGATCGAGTCGCGGCGCGACGATCACGCGCTCAACGCGAGGATCGCGCAGCAGCGCTCGGAATTCGTCGCGCGACTTGGCGTCGGGGAAATCGACCTCGTAGTTCTCCTGCCGCATTGGGAGGACCACGATGAGGCCGATTCCCTCGCCGAGCGCGAAGCGAGCGACGAGTCTGTCCGCGCCCTCGGCCAGCGCGGAGAGGAGGATCATCGGCGAGTGCGGCGCCTCCCGTCGGATTCGCGCGAAGAGAGCGCGCAGCTGCGCCTGGATTGCCGCTTCATCACCGGGCAACAGCGACCGATGCCCCGTGACGCCGATCGTTACGGGAACGCGACCGGCGAGGTCGGCGGCGATGTAACGGGATGTTGCAGCGACTTCAGGCATTATCCGGCGCGTTCTCGACGGGTCGAAGGGCGCGTCATGATGCCGCTGCCGGGTCCGGAGCGCCAGTGCCGAGTGGCACGGGCCGTGAGCCCGCTTGCGGTAAAGTTGCGCTCTTCCTAGCATAGCAGCGGGCTTCGGAACGTCGAACGCTCCAAGAATCGGGCGCCGTACCTCGAGGGTGAATGCCGGACGCATCTGCTTCCGCTCCAATGATCTTCATCAGCTATCGGCGCGACGACAGTAGCGGTCACGTCGGCCGGCTTTACGACGCGCTGTGCGCGCACTTCGGGCGGAAGCGGCTGTTCTTCGACATCGATCACATCGCGCCGGGACAGGACTTCGTACAGGTGCTCGACGATTCGCTGAGCCGGTCGTCGGTGATGATCGTCGTAATGGGAAAGCGGTGGGCCGGCACGGGGAAGATCGGCACACGGCGCATCGATGATCCGGGCGACTTCGTGCGCCTCGAGGTCGCATCCGCGCTTCGGCGCGGCACCGGGCTGCGGCTCATCCCCGCACTGATTCAGGGCGCGAAGATGCCCGCGCCCACATCACTTCCCGAGGATCTCAAGGATCTCTCGCGCCGCAACGCGATCGAGATGAGCGACCTGCGATGGCGCGAGGATGTGGAGCGGCTGATTGCGAGCCTCGAGGCCGACATGGCGATTCCGATCGTGCACCATGGCGCGGCGGATTTCGTGCGAAAGGCGCGCGAGGTGACGCACGCGCCGGCGCTCGCGGGGAATCCGACGGTCAAGTGGGGACTCGCGGCGATCGCGGCGATCGTTCTCCTCTTCGCCGGCCGAGCGTTGTTCGGACATCGCGCGCAGCCGGTGGCCGTCGTTCCCGCGGCGATCACCGTGCAGACGAAGTCCGCGGGGATGATCAGCGGCATTCCGACGGATGACCCGCACGCGATGCCGTCGCATCTCATGCGGGCAGCGCAAAGCGCAATCGCGTCGGGAAAGAAGTGGCGCACCGATGCGGTGTTGACGCAAATCGTTGCCGCGCCCGCCTCCACTGGCGACGCGTCGGAATATCTCGTGCGGTACGGCTTCCGCTCGCCCACCGACGGCGCCGGGCTCACCTTCACCACTGCGGGCTCGGGCGAGCCGACGTCGGAGCGGCTCGACGCCATCCCGATGTCCACTATCCGCGCACTCCCCGATTCGTTCATCGATCTCCCCGCCGCCGTCGACTCGGCCCGCCGCTTCGGAATGTTCGGCACGCTCAAGGATGCGAGGCTCGCAGCGAGCACCAGCCGCGGCGCACCGCACGTCGCGTGGCGGCTACGAAGCTCGAGCGCGGGCACGCGCGTCTACTTCGTCGATGCGACGACGGGCGCCAACATCGCGCCAGCCCAGGCTCAGGCGACTCAGGCTCAGGCGACTCAGGCTCCGGCGACTCAGGCTCCGGCGACTCAGGCTCCGGCTCCGGCTCAAACTCAAACTCCGACTCCAACTCCGATTCCGACGCAGAAGCCGAAGCTCAAGGCGAAGCTCCTGAACAAAGTGAAGGGACTCTTCCACCACTAGTGCGGCGAGTGGCGCGCCTCCAGCTGCTCGCGCAACAGCGAGGCGAGCGCGATGCGTGCGCCCGCCGCGGGTGGATCGAAGAATCGTTCGCCGGCGAAGGTCATCGTCGAAAAGGAGAAATGCGTGTACGCCGCCGGTATCCCGGCCTTTGCAGGGAATTCCGACGTATGAGCCGCCTGCACCACGGCGGTGGCGCACGTCGCGCTCTTCCCCGCGGCGATGATCGGATCCACGAGCCCCGCGATCGGTGTCGCGCACGCGCCGCCGCTGGAAATCAGCGAGGCGACGCCACTATTCGCACTCGCCCGCACGGACAACGTATCGTTGGTGACGAGCGTGGCTCCGAGGGACGTGCCGTTGGCGCGAACGCCCGTGAGAAGCGCTGTGTGTACCAGCGAATCACGATAGGCGATGATGATGTAGCCGGAGTCCGATGGGACTCCGCCCGTGTTCTTCACTTCCTCGAAAACGAATCCCTTCCACTGCTCGGTACCTGTGGCGGTCATGACGGTGATGGTCGTGGGCGCGGAGCCGAAGGCGGCAGCGAGCTCGAGATCGGAGAGGATCTCGACGCGCTCGTTGTAGTTCGTGTCCGTGCTGCTCGAGGCCTTCGCTTGGGCGTACAACGTGTCGAAGTGCTGCGCCAACGTCCCGGGGGTGGTCGGTGGCCCTGTGGGCGTACCACCGTTATCGCCGCCGCAGGCGGCCGCTGTCGCAATGATGCCCAGTGCCGCGGCGAAGGAAAGGCGGGTGGTCAGACGCATGTGCGGTGAGCTCCAATTGACGTGAGTAGAGGCGCCGCCACAGCGGTGCACCCGGTTGGCCGAGCACGAGTACACTGCATGACGTGCGCCTCGTCGTCAGAAGTCTATCGAGCCCCGCCCACCGCATGCGGATCTTCGGGGTGAGCGGGATGAGTCCGGTGACGAACGTCACCAACGACACGACAGCGATAGCCCTTCCGGCAGCTGGAGCCGCTTCCCGAGGCGGCGAGCGGCGAGCAGCGCGCGCAAACGGCGTGAGCTGCCGCTCGGCGCGTCCACTATTCGGAGGCCCTTGAGCGCCGCCGGCGTCGGCTGGAACGTAAGACTCGTCGGCCCCGCGTCGATGCTGCCGGAGGGAATGCAAGTGTGAGGGCGGTGTGGCACCGGTGCCGCACCGAATGTCGCGGGGATCTCGATGATCGACGCGAAGAGCGCGCACGCTTCGTACGCGCTTTGCCGACTAACGGTGCACGCTTGCGCATCGACGCAGATCGAGTCGAAGTGCGCGGCGACGACCGCGGACTGGCTCGGGTGCTGCGGCCGGAGCTGTCGTTGCAGCGGAGGTTGCGAGAAGTGCGGCCATCGATGCCGCGCAAACGATGCGTGAACCCAGACGGATGCGAGTATCAACTCCGATGCGTGGGTGCACAAAGTTCCTCATATGAACATGGACGCGGCGCGGCGATGATTACGGTGAGCGGCGTTCGGAGGGCGATCCGGCAGGCGCCCGGAGGCTTCCGATGCGATAGCTGCGTCGTGACGTCGCCACGTCGTGCTGGGCTAGAGGTAGCTCAGCCACCACTCGGTGCGCCGCTGTTTCACCGATGCAAACCAGCGGCACAGCGGATACATGAAAGTGACTACCAGCGCCCACACCAGGTAAACGATCGGAAGCGCATATCCCCAGCCGGGAGGCGCGCTGAAGGGATAGTGACCGAGGTCCGGCGACTCGAACATCCAATGCGCGGAGCCGAAGCGCGCCAGACAGGTGATGACCGCGAGCAGGTGGATGAGCGCGAAGTGAATCACATAGAAAAACATCGGCACCTTGCCGATGATGAGCGCGGGCTCGAACGCACGCGGCGTGCGCTCGTCGAATAGTCGGAGCATGATCAGCGTGGGACCCAGGGTCATCAGCAGGAAGAGCAGCGACGGTGGATACTTCACGACGCCGAGAAACGACAGCACTGTGAAGAGTGGAGACTTCTGCGCCGTCCATCGCACGGGATCACCGTACACATTGATGTAGCGGAGCACGAGAAAGGCCACCGTGAGCGCGACCCCTGTGCGCAACAGAAACGCGCGACGACGATCCCCAGTCCACGCATACAGCTGTCCCAGCGAGTAGCCGACCGCCGTCACGCCGATCCACGGGATGAGCGGATACGCCGAGAATACGACGTGCGACGGCGTGTTGAGGAGAAATCCGGGCGAGTGCAGCGTCACCCAGAGCGGGTTCGTCGACTGCACGCCGTCGAGCAGATTGTGCCCGGCCATCAGCACGATCCCGAATGCGGTCGCAACGAAGGTCGGAAAGCGAACGAGCAGCGCGAGCACGATCATCGACCAGCCGAGCGCCCAGAGGACGAGCAGCAGCGTGACGCGATAGTCGAAGTTGAACTGGTAGGCGAAGCACCGCATCACAACGGCTTCGACGAAGATGAGCCAGAGCCCGCGCGTGAAGAGAAAACGCGAGAGCTCAGCGGGTGACCTTCTGCGCAGCGAGAGATAGGCGCCCGTGCCGGTGAGGAGGAAGAACACCGGCGCACAGATGTTGGTGACCCAGCGCGTGAGAAAGAGCGCGGCCGACGCCTTCGAGAGATCGACCGGATTCTGCCCCGGGATGCCGAAGTAGTCGCGCGTGTGGTCGAGCGCCATAATGATCATGATGATTCCGCGCACGACATCTACTGACTCGATGCGCGTGCGCGCGGGCGCTGTGGCGGGAGGCGGCATGGGGAGCAATTCTCATCCCGTGCAATCGCCTTCGCAATGCATGTCAGCGACTGCTGACAAAAAGCTCACCCCCGCGCAGTCACTTCACGCGGCGGGAGGCGGCAGCTGCGCGGCCGGTGTCGACGCCGAGATCGTCCGCTCCTCCTCAGTCATGTCCACCGCCACATCGGCGAACAGCGCAGTGCTGAGATACCGCTCGCCCGTGTCCGGAAGCATGCAGAGAATCGTCTCGCCCTTCTTCGCGTCCCTCGCCACCTGCATCGCGCCCGCGAAGGTTCCGCCTGACGACGTGCCGCAGAAGATTCCCTCCTGCTGCGCGAGCTCCCTGCTCCAGTGCATGGCGTCCGGAGCCGAGATCGTGATAAGGCGGCTGATGACGCCGGCAGCGGCGGCGTCGGCGGCGAGCTTCGGAATGAAGTCAGGGCTCCAGCCCTGCAGCGGATGAGGCTTCCACGATGGGTGGCTCACAATTGTGGATCCATCGGGGAGACGTTCCTGATCGGCGCCGCTCGTGAGCATAGGCGCTTCGATTGGCTCGCACACGACGATCTTCGTGTCCGGGCGCTCCTTCGCGAGCACGCGGGACACGCCCTTGAGCGTGCCGCCCGTGCCAAAGCCCGTCACCCAGTAGTCGAGCGGCTCCCCCTCGAACGCGTCGACGATCTCGCGCGCGGTCGTGCGCGAGTGCACATCGGCGTTCGCCTCGTTCGTGAACTGACGCGTCAGATACCAGCCGTTGGCATCCGCGAGCTCGACGGCCTTCCTCACCATCCCCGACCCGCGCTCGGCCGCGGGCGTGATGATCACCTTCGCACCGAGGAAGCGCATGAGCTTCCGTCGCTCCACGCTGAAGCTCTCGGCCATCGTCACCACCAGCGGATATCCCTTCGCCGCGCACACCATCGCGAGGCCGATGCCGGTGTTCCCGCTCGTCGCCTCGACGACCGTTTGTCCCGGCTTGAGCTTCCCCGACTGCTCCGCATCCTCGATCACGCCGAGGGCGAGGCGATCCTTCACAGAGCCGAGCGGATTGCGCGACTCGGTCTTCACGTAAAGGTCGACGCCCTTCGGGCCGAGCTTGTTGATGCGTACGATCGGCGTGTTGCCGATCGTCTCGAGGATGCTGTCGAACTTGCGTTTCATTGAACCGCTCCGGGAATCATTTGGGTCACTTGAGGAATGTCGGACCGTTGGCTCTCACGCTCTACCGGCGGTCGCGACCATCGAAACCTCCGCGATCTCGTGCACTGCCCAGCCGATAGCAGGACGGAGTTCCGCAGTCTCGGGATTCTGCGACACCCCCACGAAGCCGCCCAGAAACTGCATCGAGCGTTCCGGGCCAACGCCCCTGATCGTGAACGGAGCTCGCGAGAGACCCCATGGAAACTGGGACTGGCAAGAACCAAGTAGTCGCTCGCGAGAGGTATCGGTGAGATCGGCTTGCCAGCTAGCCAAGAACGGATTGGGCATTAACTGTCCTGAGCTCGCACTGCCTTCGCACTTTATGTAAGGGAAGAGTGCGTTGATCCATCCGGTGACCGGAGGCAGACCACAGCCCCTCAGTTTGAGCGCATAAATCGAACTCCGGAATTCCTTCTCCACCCGTCCGGTCGATGCCGCAACGAACTGATCGAGCACAGGTAGTAAAGGAAGCATCCACTCCCGGAGGTCGTACTCGCCCAACTTCTCCGCCCGCCGACGTATACCTTCCCAGTCATCGGGCGTACCCAGGAGCGTGATGCGTGGAATACCGCAGACGTATTCGAGATCATATCGAAAGTACGCTTGCATCGCACTCATCAACACAATTTGGGAGACGCCTTTCTCGATCGCTCCGGTGGTCGAGTAAGCGGCGATCAGCAGATCACTCACCGCTCCCAACTCCAGCGCGAGTCAATCGGAGAACTCCGCGAAAATTCCCGGCCAGTCGTCCTCCAAACCCGACGGCGTCAGGCGGTCGCGAACGACCCTGATCAGCGCCTTGCCTTCATGCCGCACCAGTCGTTTGCGAAGCGTCTCCGAGTGCAGGTTCACGTGCAGCGCGAAGGCCTGGGTGATGCACAGCCAGATGTCGTCCGGCGACAGGGTGAGCGGCAGGTGTGCGCTGTACGCGGCATCGATCGCATGTACGAGTGGATGATTTGCGTGCGCAACGAGATTGCCGAGATTGTTCGCGCTCGCTTCGAGCGCGGTCCCCACGCGTCGGTCCAGCCCGAACGTGGCCTTCACTGGTGGAAGACGCCCGCCGCCGGAAAGACCGGTTAGTTCGATAGTCTGCATGTGACCGCTCCGCGCCAGGGGATGCTGGCGAATATGAGGGCGCCCGGTCGCGCACGACAGGTCACCATGCCGCATCGAATCGAGCGCGCGTGCCGCTGCTCACTGAGACGCGACTATCGGTGCCGATTTCGACATACGCTCATTCAGTTGTAGCGTCCCCTCGCCACTTTCGCTTCGCCCCAAGGTAGATCGCGATGCCCACCACGTTTGCCGTGACGATTACCAGCAGAATCTTCATCGCGAACGAAGCCACGCTCGCCACTGCGATGATCGGAAAGATCGACAGCGTGAGGTAGAGCAACGTCATCGCCAACCCCGAGCACGCCACGACTCGCAGCCACCGTGGTGGCTGCGGCGACATGCCGCGCAGTCCGAAGATCGGGATCGCAAACATGATCACGTACGTCAGCGCGTAGAACATGCCGCCCGCATTGAACAACAGCTGAAATGCCTCCGCCTGACCTACACCGATCAGGCTGAGCAGCGCGACGGCGAGCGAGAGCACGCCGACGATTGCAATCGAGTTCACCGGTGTGCGATACGTCGCGTGCAGCCGCGTGAACCACGCAGGGAGCAGGCGGTCCCAACCCGCGACCATCGGCAGTCGCGTCACACCCGTGAACGCGACGCTCGTCTGCGCAAGTCGCATCGCGAGCGTCAGCAGAATCGCCACCGTTACCAGTTGCGCCGCGACCCCGAAGGGGCCGAACCCCGCTCGCAGCACCTGCGGCAGTGGACCGACGAGGTCGATCTTGTCGGGCGGGATATACGCCTCGACGGAGCTGGTGCCGAGCACGAACATGATCGCGATGATCGGCGCGGCGATCCATACCGACTTGCTGATCGCGCGTGCTGGCGATCGTGTCTCTCCCGCGGTAATCGCGACATACTCGAATCCGCCCAGCGCTCCGAAGCCGAGCTTGCCGAGGATGTTGAGATTGTAAAGGGAGAGCGCGGGCACGGCGGTACGAAGCGGATGATACTCGGCGAGATGTCCCGTCATCCTGCTCACGATCGGCAATGCGATCAGCACGGCGAAGATCGTCAACATGATCACGCCGCCCCCGTTGTGCACCCATTTGCCGATCGACAATCCCACGGTGGCAATGACGACCATCAGCGATAGCATCAGAAAGGTCGCGACGCCCACGAACCAGGAGCTCGATGTCATCCACGCCGCGCTCGGCCCAAGCGCGTACGACAGAAACGTTGCCGTGATGAGTCCGATCTCGGACGTATTCACGATGACGTACAGCCACAGATTCCACGCCAGCAGAAATCCTATGGCGTCGTTGAAGCCGAGCTTCGCCCATTGATACAACCCGCCCTCGAGCGGCATCAGGCGATTGAGATAGATGACCACCGCCGCCGACGGGACGTAGAAGAGCACGATGGCGAGCAGCCAAAATACGACGTGCGAGGGACCCAGCCTGCCGGCGACGCCGATCCACGTGAGTCCGACGATGAATAGGATCTGCGTGAGCACGAGATCGCGCACGCCCAGCTCCTTGCGGAGCGATGCGCTGCGCGCGACGACGTGCGCCTCGGCGACTTCGAGGCTCGTGGGTGGTGCAACGGGATCGGGAGGCGTGGCCAAAATGGTTTCCCTGGGAGAATTTCCGAAAGGTCCCGCGGAAGGCTGCAGCGCGCACGTGATTCAGATGGTCCCATGCGGACGCTCGATCTTACTCCTGGACCGCATCGGTCGCCAGACGATTCGTCACTGCTCGTGCACGATGCGTTCGTACCCTCGAAATCTTGGGGAACCCAGACGGAAGACGCGAGATTCTTCCAAAATGCTGACTCGCTCGTGTTCAACCTCAACCAGTAGGAGCGCACGTTAATTTCCTTGCGCTCATGCGGATGCGCCTGTGGCAGCGGTTCGCATTTCCCGGCATCTTCGTCGAGTCCATACTGTTCTGTGCGGCGCGAGCTGTACCTGCGGACCGAACTGCGGGTGCGTTCGCGGCGTCGAGTGCAGCTGCGCGCGCGCATGAGCGGATCGCGCCGACGCTAGCGTCGGGTGGCGCGAGTGCAGATGCAGAACGCCGGAACATCAACGTTCCGGCGTTCTGGATTTCGCCAACCTCCGGGCTATCTGGTACTCCTCCCGTACGACAACCTTCCCATCGAAGCTCCGCAGGCCTTTGCCGAAACCGTCATCGACATCGACGGGTGTTGATGTGAATTCCAGGTGAGTATCGCATGACCTCTCCGAGGCACAAGACCACGAGTCGGAACTCCGGACATGCGGCGCGGAAAGCCGACGCGGGCGATCGGGATCACGTCGCAACTCTGGCGATCGACATCGGGGGTTCCGGGCTCAAGGCGACCGTGTTGGACCGCGACGGGTCCATGTTGGCGAATCACGTGCGCGTCGACACGCCCGATCCGTCGCCGCCCGACGTGATCGTCGATGCGCTCGTCACGCTGGTCAACCCGTTGCCCGCATTCGATCGAATCTCGATTGGCTTTCCCGGCGTCGTCCGCGACGGCTGCGTGCTCACGGCGCCGAACCTCGGCACGGAGCAATGGCGCCACTTTCCGCTCGCTGACGCGCTCCGGGCTCGGCTCGGTGACAAGCCGGCGCGCCTGCTCAACGACGCGGAGGTGCAGGGCTTCGGCGTGATATGCGGCATCGGCTTGGAGCTCGTAGTCACGGTTGGGACAGGACTCGGCTCCGCGCTGTTTCGCGACGGCGAGCTGATGCCGCACCTCGAGCTCGGCCAATATCCATTCAGGAAGAAGAAGCACCTCGATGAGTACGTCGGCGATGCCGCCCGCGAGAAGGCCGGTGAGAAGAAATGGAACGCGAGGGTCGCGAAGACAATCGAGGCGCTTCGCACGCTGCTCAACTTCGACACGTTGTACATCGGCGGCGGCAACGCCCACAGGCTCTCGATCCAGCTGCCCCAGGACGTGAAGGTCGTGTCGAACGACGCGGGCCTCACGGGCGGCATCCGGCTCTGGGATGATGAAAGGGTAAGACCGTGATGAGCGACCACTCGCGGTTGCCATGAACGCGATTAGCGACTACGCCGCCATCGGCGACGGCCGCACCGTCGCGCTCGTCGGCCGCGACGGTTCCATCGATTGGCTATGCTGGCCGCGGTTCGACAGCCCATCCATCCTGGGCGCGATCCTCGACAAGGACGCCGGCAGCTGGAGTCTGGCGCCGACGGCGCCGTCGCGCGTCGAACGACGCTATCTCGAGTGTACCAACGTCCTCGAGACGCGTTTCGACACCGACGCCGGGTCGCTGGTCGTCACCGATCTTATGCCGGTCGCCTCCGAGGAGGACAAGCGCCGCCTGCTGCTACCGGACCACGAGATTCTGCGGGTCGCCGAATGCGTGGCGGGTGAAGTCGAGCTCGAGATGCGATTCGCTCCCCGCCCCGATTATGGTCGCGGGCGCGGTCGCATTCGGCACGCCGGGATGCTCGGCGTACGGGTGGAGATGGGTGCCGATCTGCTCGTAATGCGGAGCGACATGCCGCTCGACATCTCGACGGATGGCGAGATCCGGGGTCGTGCTCGTCTCTGCGCCGGCGATGCCGTGCACGCCTCGTTGACCTTCGCGAACGATTCGCCCGCAGTGCTCCCACCGCTTGGCGCATGGTCGCGCGCAGCGATCGCCCGATCCGTGGCCTGGTGGCGAGGCTGGGCCTCAGCTGTGCGGTACGACGGCCCCTGCCGCGAATCGGTCATCCGAAGCGCCCTGGCCCTCAAGCTTCTCGTCTACGCGCCGTCGGGCGCCGTCGTGGCCGCACCCACCACCTCGCTGCCCGAGCGGATCGGCGGGGATCTCAACTGGGACTACCGCTTCTGCTGGCTGCGCGACGCATCGTTCACTGTGCGGGCGCTCTTCGCGTTGGGCTGCATCGCGGAGGCGCACGCCTTCGTGGACTGGCTGCTGCAAGCCACCCGGCTTACGCAGCCGGCGCTACGAATCCTTTACGACGTGCATGGCAACGCACCCCCAGAGGAACGCATCCTGGAGAGTCTCGCCGGTTACCATGGCTCGCGCCCGGTGCGGGTCGGCAACGCGGCGGCCTGGCAGCGCCAGCTCGACGTGTACGGGGAGGTGATCGACGCCGTCACTCATTTCGTCGGGGCGGGTGGGGCACTCGACCGCGACACGGAGCGAACGCTGTGCGCCTTCGGCGACTACGTGTGCCGGCACTGGCAGGAGCCGGACGAGGGGATCTGGGAGCCGCGCTCGGGTGCGACCCAAAACACGCATTCGCGACTCCTGTGCTGGACGGCGCTCGACCGGCTGTTGCAGCTGCACGCGAAGGGTCACCTCTCCGGCGCGCCCGCCGACAAGTTCCGGGCGCAGCGAGACCAAATTCGCCGCGAGATCGAGACGCGCGCATGGAATCCTGTACTGAATAGCTACGTCGCCCAGCTCGACGGCGACCGCCTGGACGCCACGCTTCTCCTGCTGCCTTGGTATGGCTTCGAGGACGCCGCGTCCGATCGGATGCGCGGAACGTACGCGTGCGTGCATAAGACGCTGGGCGCCGGCAACGCGCTCCTCTACCGGTACCACACGGGAGACTCGCCCGGCGAGGGCGCGTTCGGCATCTGCAGCTTCTGGGGCGCGGAGTACCTCGCGCTCGGGGGCGGGACACAGGCGGAGGCTCACAGCGCGTTCGAGCGTCTCTGCGGCTATGCCAACGACGTGGGACTCTTCGCCGAGCAGATCGATCCGGCGACTGGCGCGGCCTTGGGCAACTTCCCGCAGGCGTTCACTCACGTCGGCCTGATCAACGCAGCCGTCTCGCTTGCGAACCGGCTCGAGGGTGCGGCCCCGCTCGAGCGTAGCCTGCCGCAACAGCGACCGGAACAGAAGAAGCAGGAGGTCCGCGTATGAACTGGGGCAGCTGGCTGTTGTGGGGCTTCGTAGCGACGCTGGCACAGACCACGGTGATGGCTGGCAGCCAGGGGCTGCGTCTGACGCGCATGAATATGCCGTACATGCTCGGCGCGATGTTCACGTCCAGCCGTGATCGCGCGAAGCTGATCGGCCTCGGCGTCCATATGCTCAACGGATGGATCTTCTCGCTCTTCTACGTGGCGGCCTTTCACGCCTGGGGACGTGCGACGTGGTGGGGCGGCATGGCCATCGGCTTGGTGCAAGCGATATTCGTGCTGACGGTGGGCATGCGCCTGCTGCCGGGGTTGCATCCCCGCATGGCGAGCGAGCTGCAGGGCCCGACCGTCACGCGCCAGCTCGAGCCGCCAGGTTTTCTCGCGCTCAATTATGGCTATCGGACACCGCTCTCGGTGCTGGTCGCCCATCTCGCGTACGGCGCCATCCTGGGGTCATTCTATGCGATGCCAGCATCGTGACGGCCCTGACCGCTATATCCCGCATGGACTGCGCAGATGACAAAAGAAGTCCTTGCCGATGCCGATAGCGCGGCGAAGAGCGTGATGAAAGCGTGGCTCGCGCAGCTGAAGGACATCGGCGCGCGGCGCACCATCCCGGAAAAGATCGCCAGCACAGACCACCTGTCATTCATTGCGGTCGGCACGTACGTGGCCGCGATGCGCGCGGCGCCATTCCCCGCGCGACGATCGTGCCATGATCTCCATCGAAGTCAGCGGCCGATCAGCGCGAAATACGCCGCTGCGTAGCGACGTCCGAGCTCTCGCGCCCCCGCAGCATCGAAGTGCGTGACATCGCCCATGTCCCGCAGCCCTTCGGCGGACACGTAGGCCACGTGCGGTGTGCTCGCCGCCACTGCCC
>JBDTJH010000163.1:0-16380 GCA_039935955.1 Gemmatimonadaceae bacterium | reverse complement strand
CGATCACAATCGATGCAGGCGAGACGATCACACTCTCGATTGCTGGCGTCACGATCGCCGCCGGTGGCCTCCTTCAGAAGGTCGGCTTCGGTCGCAAGGTCCCGCAGCAGTTTTTTACGCCGGAGTCTGGCAGAAAGCTCAATCCCTGGGGGCAGAACGCATTCCTGGTGAGCGAGACGCGAGTGTACTTCATCTTCGTGCCCATCGCACTCGGCGACCAGGCGATGGACAAGATGTCGATGATTGAGTCGCTGCTCGGCGGAAAGCACATCCGCGCGAAGCTGGACGACATGCTCCGGACAATGACCCTGCGGCAAATTTATGAGTCGAATCCGATCAATTTCGCGCTCAATCTCAGCGACATCAGTCGCGTCGACGTCCTCAAGCGCACTGGCACCAGACAGGACATCGCATTCGTCGACGGGAAGGGAGACAGGATCCGCGCGATCGTCGACGAATCGCCGGATCTCGAGGAGTTCGAGGCATTCGCACAGCGAGGCGGGATCGGGCGAAGTGCCGCTGGTGTGTAGATAGTGCGGGGAGCGGGCCACCGGGGAATATTCTCCGGATTGCGTAGCTTCGCCCAGCCGTTTGACAGCCTACAACTGTCTCTCTAGCTTCCGCGAATCGACAATCACGAGCCACGTCTACTCCCTCTCCTACTCGGCGCGCCCGTGGAAACAGCGGACTTCCTCTCCACCGTACCCCTCCTCAGCGGCCTCGACGTCGCCGAACTCGCGAAGTTCGCCGAGGTCACGCGGGAGCGGAGCTACCCCAAGGGGAGCGTCATCCTCTTCGAGCACGATCCCGGCGACTCCCTCTTCATCGTCCGCTCCGGACGGGTGAAAGTCGTGCTGATCGGCGAAGACGGACGCGAAGTCATCCTCGGCATCTTGGGCGTCAGCAATCACTTTGGCGAGCTCTCGCTCATCGACAGCCGCCCGCGCTCCGCGCACGTGATCGCGATGGAGGATGCGACGCTGCTCGTGCTGCATCGCGATGACTTCCGTCGACGCGTGCTCGAGTCGCCCGCCGTCGCATGGGCGCTGCTTCAGGAGCTGTCGCGCCGCCTGCGTCGCGCCGATGAACAAATCGGTCGACTCGTTCTGCTCGACGTCGACGGTCGGATCGCGCGACTGCTGCTCGATGCGGCGGGCGAGAGCGGGGGCACCGTCATCGAGAGGCGCCTGACGCACCAGACGATCGCGCAGATGATCGGCGCGAGCAGAGAGACCGTCTCGCGCGCGATGCGCGACTTCCAGGACCGCGGACTGATCGACGTCGAGAAGCGCCAGATCTCCGTGGTCAATCGCGAGGGGCTCGAGGCGCTGGCGCGAGTGAAAGTCTGAGCGCGTAAGCGCCGCATGACGCTCACGCTCACATTCTGGGGAACGCGCGGCTCCGTGCCATCACCCGGCGCATCGACGGCGTATTTCGGCGGCAACACGCCGTGCCTCGAGCTCCGCACCGGCACCGGGGCGCTCGTGATCCTCGACGGCGGCACCGGTATCCGACACCTCGGTCGCTCCCTCCTCGAGCGCGCCGGCGGCAAGCCGATCGTCGCCGACATTCTGTTGAGCCACGCACACTGGGATCACATTCAGGGGCTCCCCTATTTCGCGCCACTCTACGAGCCCGGACACGAGTTCACCTTCCGCGCCGTGCCCGCCGCACTGGGCGGTATCGAGCGCGCGCTGCGCGCGCAGATGACGAGTGCGGTCTTCCCCGTGACATTCGACGCCTTTCGCGCGCAGGTGCACTTTCGGGCCCTCAACGAGGTCGAGCGCGGCGCAGGCTTCGCGCTCAAGACCATCGCGCTTCGCCACCCGGGGGGCGCAACGGGATACCGCGTCACGGACGGTAACTCCGGAAGCCCGGCACTCGTCTACATTTCGGATAACGAGCTCGGCAACGCAGACGGCTATTCCTCTGCGCCGGGGTGGCGTGAGGAGCTCGTATCGTTCGTGCGTGGCGCTTCGCTGCTGGTGCACGATGCGATGTATACGGCCGACGAGTATGAGCGGCACCGCGGGTGGGGTCACTCGCGGTACGAAGACGTCGTGGACCTCGCGCTCGATACGGGAGTGCAACGGCTGGTGCTCTTTCACCACCATCCCGAGCGTTCCGATACCGCGGTGAGCGAGCAGGTTGCGGCATGCCAGAAACGCGTGAGCGACATTGGCGCGCGCCTCGAAGTACTGGCGGCCGTGGAGGGTGCGACGCTCACCGTGTAGCCGGGGGCCAGGATGCGACGCCGAGGTTCAATACCCAGTTCGACCGCGATGCTGATTGCCGTGTTGTGCGCCGTGTTGTGCGCGATGAGTGCCGCGAGCGCGCTTCCCCTTTCGGCGCAGCAACACGAGTCGTGGCCGCTGGTCGGCGCGCTCCCCTTCCAGAACAGCGTCGTCGGCGACGAACGCACCGCGCTCAATCCGCTCATCAGCGGCGTTCCGGAGCTGATCCTCATCGAGCTCTCGCGCAATCCCGCCATCCGCACCGTCGACCCCGTGCGTCTCCGTCGGGTGCTCGCGTCGCAGAAGCTCGATCCCACATCGCGACTCGACGATGAGACAGCATCGCGCGTCGGACGCATCCTCGGCGCACAGTGGATGATCCACGGCGTCTTCACTGGCGACGGACACGGGACGATTCGCATCGCCACGTACATGGTCGATGTCGCCACGGGTCAGGTCGAGCATACCGCAAACGCCGAGGGGAAGCAGGCGAATCTCGCGAGTCTGATCGGGCAAATCTCGGAGCATCTCAGCAACGACATGCATCTGGCCGATCTGCCGAAGGACGGCAAGCGCGCGCGCGAGACGACGCAGAAAGCCTCGTATCAGACGACGCTGTTGTTTGCGCGCGCGATCGAGGCGCGGGATGCGGGCCGCGTGCAGCAGGCGATCACGCTGCTGCAGCAGCTGCTCGCGGAGGAGCCGGAATACGAGCCCGCGAAGAACGAGCTGACGCGGCTGCATTCCGATCGGGGGCGGTAGCGCGCGCAGTCGCGCGCATGATACTCGCTAGCTGCCGATCGCGATCCGCGTGCCCGTGTGCGAGATGACCTTCCCGCCCCTGTCCTTCACATCCGCGGGGAAGTTGAGCGCCACTATGCTGTCGCCCTGTGAGTACATCCCCATTTTCTGCTTTGCGTCGTTGCCGACGCCGATGCCGGTGGATTCCTTGAAGCCGTTTTTCTTGTAGAAGGCGACGACATTCTCGTACGAGTCGGACGTGCCGTACACCTTGACGGGAAACTTCGGCGTTCTGGCCGTGGTTTCCTTCGATGCCGCGACGTCGAGCGTCGCGCCCGGATAGATGGGCACGGAGGCCATGTACAGCGCGGCGGCGACGATCGAGATGAGGCGAAGGATGGTGGTCACGAAGCACGCTCCTGGGATATTGAGTTGGGAAGAGCATATGACGGCGGCTTGCCTCCCGCAATGATCAGGACGCTCAGCGGCATGTGCCTCATCAAGAAAACTCTCTTTTGACTTTTGCACTCTCCGCATAATTTGCTCCTCGACAACGCGCGAGCCGCGAAGCGGTCTCCCTGTCACAAAAAGCAATCACGATGGTTCCGGCACACTGTAATGCCCGGGACAGGCGCTCCCGTCATCGTGAATGCAGCAACGGGTGCATGAAGGCATCGGTCCGCTGCGGATCACTCCCGTGGCCGCATCCGCCATAACCCACCGTCATTGGTGATCGTCGAACGTGAATGGATTCCGTGCATTCCTGAAAGATCCGCTCGGCCCCTCGCACGAGCGCGTGCGCACCGTGGTCTACGTCGTGCTCGGCGTGATTCTCCTCTCAGTGACGGCGCAGCGCAGCCTCTTCTTTCACCCCACCTTCCCGATCTTCAGGCTGTCGTTCTGGAATTTGCTGGATGGCCGCAATCTGTACGCCGGCTACGATCTGGGTGATCGCTTCAAATACAGTCCCACCGCGGCGCTGTTATTCGGTCCCTTCGCTCTTCCGCCGTTCGCGCTCGGGCTCCTCCTCTGGAACACGCTCAACGTCGTCGCGCTCGTGTACGCGCTCGACCGGCTGTTCTCGCGCAGCGATGCGACGCTTGCGCTCGTGCTGCTCATCCCGGAAATACACGGCGCAATGCAGCGCTCGCAGAGCAATACGCTCGTCGCGGCGCTGATAGTGCTGGCGTTCGTCTGCCTCGAGCGCGAGCGCCAGGTGAGTGGCTATCTCGCCATCGCCCTCGGCGCCGCGATCAAGCTCTTCCCACTCGCGGCTCTGAGCTTCGCGATCTTTCATCATCGGCGGATGCGCGCGGCCATCGTGTTCGCGGCCTGCGCGATCTTTCTGCTTCTGCTCCCGCTGCTCGTAACTCCGGCGTCCACGCTGTTGGCGCAATACAGGTGGTGGTACGAAATCGAGTCGGTGGATGCATTCGCGCGCGGGACTTCCGTGATGTCACTTCTTCATCGCGCACTGAGCGTCGACTGGCCGAACTGGCCCGTGCAGCTCGCAGGATTGATCGTGCTCCTGCTCCCGCTGGTGCATGTCGATCGCTGGAAAGATCCGGGTTTTCGCGTCGCGTTTCTCGCGTCGCTGCTCGTGTTCGTGGTCATTTTCAACCACCAGGCGGAACGGCCGTCGTTCGTGATCGCGTCCACGGGAGTCGCCATTTGGTTCGTGACGACGTCCCGAGAGCCGTGGCGCATGGCGCTCGTACTATTCAGTCTCACGGGACTCTACGCCGGCGGCTTTGTCCCGGTGTGGGCGGCGATGCAGCTCGACCTCCACAGACGCGAGACGACACGCGCCGCGCTGGCCGGGAGCGCGGGATCGATTTTCCCAGCGCCGCAGGTGGCGCGCAAGGAATCCGCGTAGCCCTCCTGTAAATCACGGCCGGCCCGAATGAACCTCCATCACCCACACGTCGCTCTCACGGTCGTCGCTGCTGAAGTAGATCCGGCCGTTGCCAACGGTGAACACCGTCCGCACCGACGGGTGCACGAGCGGATCGAATTGCAGCAACGTCCGCGGCACGCCGTGATCGAGCGACACCGAGGAGATCGACGAACGCCCCTCCGCATCGTGCATACTGAAGTAGAGCAATCCGTCAGGGCCGAAGGTGTGCCACGCGGCAGAACCCTTGGTGTCGAAAACCGTATGCGCAGGTCCTGAGTCGACCGGCATGATCTTCATCAGACCGCCGAGCATTGTCTGGGAAAAGACGATCGATTTCCCATCGGGACTCCACACCGGAAAGAATCCTCCTGACAACCTCTGCTTCGCTTCTCCCCACTTCCCCGACGCATCGCGCCGCGCGATCCAGACGCCGAAGGGGGGCACGATCGAAGTGAAGACGAGGGCATTCCCATCCGGCGACCAGTGCGCCAATCCGTTCTGATGCCCGGAGTGCGTGATCCGCTGAATGGTGCCGCCGTCGAGGGGCATCACGTAGATGTCGCGCGACCCGCCGCGCCACGAGTGAAAGGCGACCTCGCGTCCGTCGGGCGATGCCTGCGGAGCAAAGTCGTCGGCGCGATCGGTCGTCAGCTGGTCGGGCTCTCCGCCGGCAACCGGTAGCCGAAAGAGATCTACATTTCCCGCGAGATTGGAGTCGTAAAAGAGCCACTTCCCGTCGCGCGAGATGCTCAACGACTCGATAGTTTCGTTCGCGCTCGTGATGCGATTCGCCGCCGTCGTGCTGATCGGCGGATTCGCCGGAATCGGTATCGACCAGAGGCTCGACTGGCTGCTGTAGCGCGAGTACGCCATGCGCGTGCCCGATGCTGACAGCGCGATCGTGTGCGCGCCGAGCCCTGTGCTCAGGCGCTGGATGGATCCGGCGGCCTTCCCACCCGAGGTGATCGGCACGACGTAGATGTCGTTCGGACCATCGCGATTCGACACGAAATACACCCATCGCCCATCGGGCGACCAGGTGGGCGAGTGATTGAGCGACAGCGAATCGGTGATAGTGGTGATCGCGCCGTCGCGCACGCGAACGAGGACGATCCATCCGGGGGACTGATTGCCGAAGATCACGCCGGACATCGTGTAGTACTGATTCCCCACCGCGCACGCGATGAAGTCGCCGCTGGGCGACCACGCGCAGCGCGCAGCCTCTGGTCGCCGCGCGATGAATCGCACGGCGCCACCAGTCTCGCGCACGAAGATCGAGTCGTCGCGATAATAGCCGATGCTCTTTCCGTCCGGCGACCACGTCGCGCTGGTCACAGCCGGCCCCTCGACACCAGGCACCTCGGGGCGCGCCGGGCCGCCACCCGACGGCGCGCTGAAGACGCCGCCGCGCGACAGGAAGAGAATGCGCGAGCCGTCCGGCGACCACTGCGGCTCGGTCTCCGCCGCGGTCGTGTCACCGGTGAGTGGTACTGCACGTCCCTCGCCGACCGCTCGCACCACGATATGCATCCGCGTCAGCTCACCCGCCGCATATGCCACCGAGCGTCCATCCGCGGAGAGCTCGGGCGTAATCTCCAGCCCCCGGTCCCACGAGACGTGCGTCGCGCGACCGAAGACGATCGGCGGCCCGCCGCGACCGCCGAGCAACTTGCCGCCGAGCAGGAAGGCGGCGACGGCGATGAGCGCGGCGCCCGCGACGAGCGCGAGCGGATTTCGTTTCGGCGCGACGGCCGGCGCGGCTGGGGCGAAGGTGCGCCCCGTCGTCGCTCCCGATGGCGCCGTAAGCGCCGCCGCGAATTCAGCCGCGGTACGAAAACGATCCGCCGGCGTCTTCTGCAGCGCGACGCGAATCGCGTCGTCGACGTACTCCGGTACGGTCTCGCGCTTGCTGCGCGCCGACGGCGCGGGCGCGGTGATCACCTTCGCGACGACGGCCTGCGCTGTCGGCCCGGTGAATGGCGGCTCGCCGGCGAGCATCTCGAACATCACGCAGCCGAGCGCGTAGATGTCGGTACGCGCGTCGAGGTCGCGCTCGCCCATCGCCTGCTCGGGGCTCATGTACTGCGGCGTGCCGAGCGACATGCCGGTTTCGGTCATGCGATTGCCGCCGACTTTCGAGGCGGCGAGCGCGATGCCGAAGTCCGCGACGAGCGCATGGCCGCCCTGGAGCAGGATGTTCTCCGGCTTGATATCGCGGTGGATGACGCCGTGCTCGTGCGCGTACTCGAGTGCATCGGCGACCTCGCGTCCGATGCGCAGCGCCTCCTCGACGGGAAGCTGCTTCTCGCGCACGAGCTTGTCGCGCAGCGACTCGCCGGCCACAAACGGCATCACGTAGAACACGGTGCCGTCGACGGTGCCGGAGTCGAAGAGCGAGAGGATGTGCGGGTGCTGCAGATTCGCCGTCGTCTTGATCTCGCTCAGAAAGCGATCGGCGCCGATGACGGCCGCGAGCTCGTTGCGAAGCACCTTGATCGCGACCTCGCGATCGTGCTTGAGGTCACGCGCGAGATAGACGGTCGCCATGCCACCGGCTCCGAGCTCGCGCTCGATGCGGTAGTGGTCGGCGAGGCCGGCGCTCAGCCGTTCGACGTCATCGGACATTCGTAGCGGGACCCGTGTCTGCGGAAGGCGCGCGCTCGAGGTCGAGGCTCGTTCGCAGGAGCCAAGATGGTGCGCCGCATGGAGTAGCGCCAATATGGATATTCTGGATGCGGTTCGCTCGCGCGCTCGTCGCTCATATGTTTCCGGCCGTGACGCGAACCCCGCTCCCCGTGCGAAAGCTCGACCTCCTGCGCGCCATCGCCGTTCTGGCCGTACTGTGGATCGCGATCATCGCCGCGGATTTTCTGCTCGGCTACGCCGCATGGACGATCTGGTTCGAGACGTGGTTCGTACGCGCCGCATTCTGTGCGGTGCTCGGCGTGACCCTGCGGTTCGTAGCGGATCTTGCGTCGTCGCGCGTGACGCGTATCGCGCACACGCTCGCGACGTACTCGTACGGGTCACCTCGTCGAGAAGCCGGGGATCCACATCGGGCGACGCATCACGCACCAGCGCGCGACGCTGGCGGTGGAGGCGGCGGCACCTTAGCGCGCTATGGTGGGCCGCGTCGTACCATCCCGGCGGCGTGCAGTCGCTGCGCATGACGCTCGACAACGTGCTCGTGGTCACCTCGAGCAACTTCAATGGCGAGCGCTCCCACATCACGATCAGCTTCGTAGCACGCCAGTTCGCGCCCTGAGCGGGCAGCGAACGCCACGTGGCCCTGATCGTGCGTAATGTACAGGCGACGCGGCCGCGCAGGGCGGCCGCTGTTTAGACGTCGGTCAACGCGCCCAAGAGGACAGATGAAAGTGCTCAAGCTTGCTTCGGTAGTCACGTCGTTCGTCGCGATTCTCGGCACCGCCGCGTGCGGGCGCGGTGACACGACGACGCAAAAGGCGGTCGACACGACCGTCGTCACGAGCAAGATTCGCGACACGACCATTGTGAAGTCCGACACGACCGTGAAGGTCGACACGGTGAAGAAGACGCACAACATTCCGGGCTCGAAGCCGTAAGCGGTGGCGCGACGAGCACGAAGACTGCTCGCTGCACGGAGACTCGTGCAGCGAGTGCCCTGCGCGCGTCAGGCTGAGCGAGCGAGAATACCGCCTGCGGCGCGGCGAAGTAGAAGAGAGACAGCGCGACGCCCGCGATCCGCACCGCCATGAAGCCAATGGTGATCGTGCGAAACAGTTCGGGCGAAGCGACGAGCAGCTTCGGCAGCTCCCAAGTCAGCATTGCGCCGAAGAGCAGATAGGCTCTGACGGTCAGGCCAAACCCTCGATACAAGTCCGCGTACGAGTACACGGCCCGGCCAACGTGCAAACTCACCTGGCTCATTGCGCTTCGCAGTGCGAGACCGCTCCTCTGCGAGATCGCCGGTCGCGATACGCGGAAGCCCTTCGCAATTCTGGCGACAACGCGCCGCCGAGTCCCTCTCGGCGGCCGCCTTCGCGGCTCGCCGCGATCCGCGACCCCCCGACTACAAGACATTCTTTATGCCGAGTGTTTTGAATCGTCATAGACTCGACGGGCCACGAGCGTAGCTTGAAGGCACCGGCGACGCACCTCGATGCATCTCATGCGCGACAGGCGCCCGAGGGCCCGACGGCGCAACTCGAGCTCAATCGTCGCACGGCGCGTCGGGAGCACCTCGCTTCGCGTAACGCTGTTGCGGTGCACTCCAGTCCGCCCGAGGAGCGACAGACCGCAGAGGCGAGTGGCAGCGAGCTTCGCACGAATGTCCCACACGCGGTGAGATCACGACTATGGCTCGGACAGCACTGCCGGAACACAATCTGGATCTCCTGCGCTCGGTCGCCGTGATGGGGGTGCTGGCGAACCACTCCGCCAACGCCCTGATCGGACATGTCACCGTGCTCGCCGCATGGCTGGGACAAGCGGGAGTGCAGGCCTTTTTCGTCCACACGTCCCTCGTGCTCATGGGATCGATGGAGAGAGACGGGGCGCCGGGTGCCGTTGGCTGGATCAAGCGCTTTTATGTCCGTCGAGTGTGGCGCATCTATCCGTTGGTCATCGTAGTCATTGCCGTCGTACTATTCCTCCACGTGCCCGCCACCATTCGTGGCGCACGCGAGCATTTCTCAACTGACGACATTCTCGCGAATCTCGCTCTTGTGCAGAACCTCCTCGGGCGGAGGAACATCCTCAGCGTTCTGTGGACGCTCCCGTTGGAGCTCCAGATGTACATCGCCCTGCCGCTCTGTTTTCTCGTCGCGCGGAATCGCTCGCCAGGCGGAATGCTCGCGCTGCTCGCGGCCGGCGTCGCCGCGGCTATCCTCTACACCAGCGGGAAGGATGCGATTCCCGGTCTCTGGCGCCTGCGGACGCTCGAGTTCGTGCCGTGCTTTCTCTCGGGCGTGCTCGCCTACTGGCTGCTGCAGCGCGGACATAGAGCACGTCTCTCCTCGCACCTCTGGATCGCCATCATCGTCGCGAATCTTGCGCTCGGATACGCCGCATGGACCCTGTGGCCCGAGACGTGGTTCGTGCGCGCGGCGTATTGCATGGTCTTCGGAATGACCATACCGCTGGTGGCGGACATGGCAGCCTCGCGCGTGACGCGTGCGGCTCACTCCATTGCGACGTATTCGTATGGGATCTACCTAATTCATCCGATTGCGCTCTGGCTCGGATTCCGGATCCTGGCTGACGAGCCGCTCGCGGTTCAGCTGCTCGCTATCGCGGTTTCGCTCACGCTCGGATCCCTCGCGGCGTATCATCTGGTGGAGAAGCCCGGAATCGAAATAGGGAGGCGCATGACGCATCAGCGCGCGCGGCTTGTGGCGGAGCCGGCGGCGCCGTAACGAATCGTCGCTCCGGCGTGCTGCGCCGATACAACGACTTCGCTACGCCGCCAGAGCGCTCAATCGCGAAGCGCCGTTTCGATGGCAGCAACGTCGATCTTTTTCATTTGCATCATCGCATCGAACGCGCGCTTGGCGGCGGCCTTATCGGAGCTCGTGACGGCCTGCGACAGGACGATGGGAGTGATCTGCCAGGACAATCCCCACTTGTCTTTGCACCATCCGCATTCACTCTCCTGACCACCGTTGCCGACGATCGCGTTCCAGTAGCGATCCGTTTCCGCCTGGTCGACGGTTGCGACCTGGAATGAGAACGCTTCGTTCTGCTTGAACGCGGAACCTCCATTGAGACCGAGGCACGGAATGCCCATTACCGTGAACTCGACAGTCAACACGTCGCCCATTTTGCCGGATGGAAAATCTCCCGGTGCGCGGTGCACCGCGTCAACGTTCGAATCGGGAAAGGTCTGCGCGTAAAACCGGGCAGCCTCCTCGGCGTTGGTGTCGTACCATATGCAGATCGTGTTCTTCGCGGGCTTCGTCATGCTACTTCTCCATCGTGGCCTGGTGTCTAGTCGCAGGTGATTCCCGGAATCCGATCGTACTTAGCTCATGATGAGATCGGCACAAGAACCGATCGCCCGTACGCGACGAATGCCATGAGGAGGCCCAGCACTATGCTCATGATAATGGGCGACATCTCGCGATACTTGATGTGCACTCCGATGAACACGAGGCTCTCGATTGCCAGGATCGAAGCAGCGAGCACCGTCAGCGCGGAATGCCAATGCAGCGCGGCGGGAACGACCAGCCCCACCGTGCACGCGAGCTCGAGGATACCCAAGGCCGTCCAGGCGGGTCGCGGCAACGCGCCAAACGACTTGACGTCCGCGCTCACCTTGTCGAACATGAAGATCTTCATGACACCCGACGCGCCATACAGGAGCGCGGCGAGGACCTGCAACGTCCACAACAGGATGTTCATCGTGTGCTCCCTCCGGGAGTTCGCCAGAGTGCGACTGCACTAGTCCGTTTCGGCGGGGATGCTCGGGTCATCTCGGCTCATATCGCATCGCCACCGCCCCCGAGCCGAATTCTACTCGGCTCACGAGCTTCAAGTCGACGAGCTTCGAGAGCCCCGCGAACACCGTTGGCCCATGGCCCGCGAGCCTGGGGTGCACCACGAACTCGTACTCATCGATCAATCCCATCTCCGCCAATGCGAGCGGGAGCGTCACGCCTCCCACGAACATTCCTGTGCCTGGCTCACGTTTGAGCTCCTGAACGGCGCTCTTCAAATCCCCGCGCACGAGCTCCGCGTTCCAATCGACCCGGTCGAGGGTGCTCGACACGACGTATTTCTTCGCCGCATCGATCGAGCGAGCGAAGGGCTCCATCCAATCAAGCCTCGCTGCGGCCGATGATCGTGGTCGCCACGCCGCCTCCATCATTTCGTAGGTCACGCGGCCCAAGAGGAGGGCATCGGCACGGTCGATGTTCTCGAGCGCATGACGATGCAACTCCTCGTCGGGGATGATCACACGATGATCGCAGCATCCGTCGAGGGTGACGTTGATCGAGTATCGAAGCGGCCGCATGTTCGTAAGGGTATCGGCGAAGGTGAGAGCGGAGCGGCGCCGAGCTCAATCCCACCGAATACCCGCGTCCTCGAAGCGGGCGGTGTGATTGCGACATGTCGGACACCAATACGTACCGTCGGTCAACGTCAGCTGCTCGGCGGAAAATTCGTCACTGTGCACGCAAACACGACGTTTGGCCCAAGCTCGCCTACCGCCGGTGGGCTCCCGAAGGGCACCACGGAAACCGAGCCGCAGTGTTCACAGGCTGGGAACTCCGCGCGAATGTCGAGACTCGATACGGCTTCGCAGTTGGCACACAGGAACGGGAACAGGCAGTACTTGGGTGGCGCCATTAGTAGGCCAACCTGGAGTGTGGAGCTCCCGAAGCATGGACAAGACACTGTGACGCCGATGCCCATTTCGTAAGTCTCCCGTTGTGCCGGCGAACGAGTTGGCGTTCAGCCGCGAAGTCGCTCGCAACTTTGCGATCTGTAGAGGATGGTTGAAGCCTTCGCCTGGTGCAACGGCGAGTCAGGCGTCGAGGCGGAACTCAGCGGCATCGATGGTTACGCTGCGCACTTCGGTGCCAGCGCCCTCGAGAAGACTTTTGGGGTCAAGAAGCGACTTGTCGAAGCAGAGCCGGATCCGGCGCGGAAAGATCGCAATGGCGACGATCGCCTCGTGTCCGCGCTCCGACATCCCGAACGCCACGACGAGATCGTGATCGCTTGTCAGCCGCACCCCGGAGCTCTCGTCCCGGTGTGCGGAGTTGGCGCGTCCGAAATAAATAATACTTAGGTATTTACAAAAGTGTTATGCCGTTGTAGAATCCCTGGGTCAGATCTGCTAACCCGAGCATCTGGATGGTGTCGCAAATGGTCCAAGCCGCAGCTGCCGACGTCGTCTTTCACGCCCTGTCGAATCCGACACGGCGAAAGGTTCTGGAGCGACTGTCAGTCGGACCAGCCACCGTCAGCGAGCTGGCGGCGCCGTTCGACATGCAACTCCCATCGTTCGTGCAGCACCTGTCGGTGCTCGAACACAGTCGACTGGTCAAGTCGAAGAAGCGCGGCCGAGTGCGGACGTATGAGATCGCGCCCGAACGGTTTGAGGTCATCGAGGACTGGCTGACCGCGCGTCGCAAGCTGTGGGAAGCTCGACTGGACCGGTTCGACCAGTTCGTCAAACAACTCAAGGAGAAGGAATCAGAATCATGAGCCAGCACTTCATCTTCAATCCGAAAGTCGATTTCGTCATCGAACGGTTCATCGACGCTCCCACACGGCTCGTCTGGGAAGCGTTGACCAGACCGGAGCATCTCAAGGAGTGGTACATGCCCAAGCTGTGGGGCCGCGTGTCGCGAGCCGAAATGGACGTGCGACCGGGCGGCATCTTCAGCATCGATATCGCGACGGCAGACGGTCAGGAGTTTCCCAACCTCGGCTGTTTCCTGGACGTTGTTCCGACGGAGCGTCTCGTCTGGACCTCCATGTTATTCCCCGGTTATCGTCCGGCCGTCTTCGACGACATTCCGATCACCGCCATCGTTACGATGGAGACGGTGGGCACCGGCACCCGCTACATCTTCACGGCGCTACACCGGGATGAGGCAGACTTCGAGAAGAACAAAGCGAGTGGGTGGGGTCAGGGCACCGAGATCGCCGTCGATCAGCTCGTAGCCCACGTGATGGCGATGACGTAGCTCAGCGCGACTCGCTGCGGACGGTCAGGTATCGACGCCAAAGACGCAATATGTGAAAGCCTGCGTCGCCCCGCTCGGCGTGGTGTGCACTTCGCGCTCGCTACATTCCAGCACGAACCCCTCACCGAAGACGGCATGGAGAGCGTTCTCGGAATAGCGCACGACGTCCAGCCCGCTGCAACGCGTGGGGCCGTCCTCCGCGAACGTCGCGATCACCGCGTAGCCGCCGGGCCGCAGCACTCGGCGCACTTGCGCCAGATACGCGGCGCGCTCCGCCGGCTGCGTGAGAAAATGAAATACGGCGCGATCGTGCCACACGTCGACGCTTGCCGGCGGAAGCGTCACCGTGAGAATATCATCGGCGAGCCAAGTCACCGCCTCCGCTGCGCCCGCGAGGCGCGCCTGCGCGTGCGCGAGCGCGGCGGGCGCGAGATCGAGCACCGTGAGCGCGGTGTACCCCGAAGCCAGTAGAGTGTCGGCGAGCGTCGACGCCCCTCCGCCGACGTCGAGGATACGTGCGTCACGTGCGGGCGCGAACTGTTGGATCAAGGCCGCCGATCGCGACGGAATCTCCTGAAACCAACTCACTTCCTCCGGCGCCTTCAGCGAATACACATTTTGCCAGTGGCCCGACACGTCCATGCAAGCTCCATCAAAGTAGTCGTCGAGCCGCCTCGAGCTCAGGCTCAGCGGCGGCTCGCGCAACGACGTCCGCTGGAACCGGTTGTGACGTCCCCCTCACTGACGCACATAGCGCAAGTGCGTAGCGGCTGGTCCGTCGAGAACTCTGTCAATGCGAAACTGCGGCCCCGGCTCGCGCAGGTTGTCAAAGAGACGACGCCCGCTGCCGAACAACACGGGTGCCAAGGCGATTTCCAACTCGTCGATGACATTCAGGTTCAGGTACTGCTGGATCAGATCCGCTCCACCCGCGATACGAATATCGCGACTGCCGGCGGATTCCCGAGCCAGCTCCAGAGCACGCTCCGGCCCGTCATTGATGAAATAAAAGGTCGTTCCACCGGGGCGCACCCAGGGTTCGCGTTTCTCATTGGTAAGAACGTAAACCGGTGTGTGAAATGGAGCCTCCTCCGGCCAGGCGCGCTCGCCTTGATCGAACATTCGCTTGCCCATGATGTTCGCGCCGATGCGCTCAGTGGTGCTGCGAATCAGGTCATTGACCGGGCCAGTCTCGCCCCCTCTGGCGAGTTGAAGGTTCTCGCGGAAGTACTGTTGGTTGAGGAGCCAGGACATCAGCGCACCCCACTTAGCCCCCCAGTTCTTGTACTCGTAATTCTCCATGGTCATTCCTTCCGGTGCCATGAAGCCATCGAGGCTGAGTCCAATGCTGACGAATACTGTGCTCATGATTCTCCACTCGCATGTTCGGATGTCGAGTACTCTTTGCCGGGCTCGACTCTGATGATTTGCCCGGTAATGGACGCGGCGGCGTCAGATGCGAGCATCCGGACGAGCCGAGCCACCTCCACGGGCGATGAGATCCTTCCGGCCAGGGCTGTTCTGTGTTCCTCCGAGATCCAGCCTGTATCGGTCGGTCCGGGGTCGATGGCATTGACGGTGATGTTGCGGTGGGCGAGTTCGACGCTAAGCGTGAGGGTCAAAGCATCCAGCGCCCCCTTGGTGACAACGTAGGCCAACTCGCCTGGCATTGGTCCTCGCCCCTGTCCGGAAGTGATATTGATAATACGGCCGCGGCCATCCGTTGCTGCTTGGCGAGCGAACTCGGCGCAGAGCAGGACAGTCGCTCGCGTGTTGACAGCGTAGTGCCGGTCCAATTGAGCAGCGTCGACATGGTCAATGGTGCCCGCTTCGGAGTGTGCGGCGTTGTTAACGAGAATATCTAATCGCCCGAAATGTGCGACGACCCGATCAACGAGTTCACGGGGAGCTGAGGAAGAACTCAAATCGAGCTCGAGGCTGCTGACATCGGAGACGTTTGCCAACTCTTCAATTAGGGCGTGCGGTTCGCCAGGTTCCAGCCCCCAGGGTTGGGTTTGGTCGTAATTACGAAAGAACGTCACGAAGAGATCAGCGCCGGCATGCGCAAGCTGCTGCGCAATCGCTGCGCCGATCCCGGCTCGACGAGTGACTCCGGTCACCAGCGCGACTCTGCCTTGCAGTTCACGATGATTCGCTGTTCGGTGCAAGCGAGTTGCTCTCCTCTCTGCCCAACGTCCTGGCGTTCAGCTGCGAACGCACCTGGCGGATATCAGATCACGCGAAGATGCTGGGCGCGTTCGTCTGCGGCAACGGCGGGTTAGGCGAATTCCTCGCCCAGAGTCGGGCGTCGAATCAGCGGAGCCGAGATTCCCGACCATGTAGCTGCGATTCCAACACGCTGCCACTCTGCGCGCCGCGCGGCTTCCACCAAGACGATCAATAGCGCGTCGTACGAGTCGGGATCCCGGCGGAAATCTGGGTGGCCGCGATGGCGCTCGGTGAAGATCTCCGTGGCGACGGCTCAGTAGACCATACACCACTGAACGGCCGCGCTTCGACCGCTCAGTGTTGCATTTCAAACGTGCTATCTCAAACGTCGCGTACCATTCTGGTTCGATGGCGGACGACGGCCTCGCTCCGGTCAGGACTCACCGGCGGCAAGCTTCTCACCATACTCTTCTAGGGTAATCACGGCTCCCGCACCCAGTGCCCGACTCGCGTCATTCGGAGGTAGCGCGTCCTGGACGGCGTCGATTCGCTTCCACGACGGGCACGGTGCGGCCCCGGTCGCGTTTGGCACGTAAGGAGAAGTGGACAGTCGCTTGTGCTTGTGGATATACCGAGCGCAGTTCACGAACACCTTCGCGAC
>JBDTJH010000162.1:0-27345 GCA_039935955.1 Gemmatimonadaceae bacterium | reverse complement strand
CTCTGCTTCCTCTGCGTCGCGCCGGCGGTGTTCGTGCTGCGCAAGCCGAGCGCGATGAGCGGTCCGGTGGATGCGCATTGACCGTCGCTGGCGCGGCTTTCATCGCACGGAAACCAACTTCTGCATTCCCAGGACGACGAGCGTGCGGATCATCCCGCTCGAGACGTGCGCGTGGCCGTCGTCGTCGGGGTACTCACACGCGAGCACGTAACGTCCGGGTGCGAGAGAGAGCGTGGCCTCGCTCGACCTTGCAGCGTATCCACGGCCATGAACGCGTATTCGTACGAGGATACGACGAGCGAACCGCTCGCTGCGAGCGCCGGTGATCTGCTCGCACTCGGCAGCGCGGCGAGAAGCGCCGCCACGAGCGCACCGGCGGTAAATTTGATCATTGCTCTCCCCGTCTCGAGACGCCGCGCACGACGCAAATTCTCCGCGCGAACGGCGGGTGGACTCGGCACCAATCCTGCCCTTAAGCTATGCGTTATCCGCCGGCTGGCGAGCGGTCCCATCGCGCGCGAATCCTGCCCGATTGGTTAGTGTTCCATGCCACCGTCTTGGCGCTATCCTCTGCAGACGCGACCGCCGGCGGATCCTGCAGCACGTTGATACGAGAGAAACCTTCGGAGGCATGTCATGCGGGTGCGGGTCGGCTGTGAATTCCAGTATGATGCGCCGTCGACCGTTCCGGCCGTGATGCTGGTGCGCGCGCGCTCGGACGGCAGCCATCGGATCGTCTACGAATCGCGCTGGGTCGATCCTGCGCTCGCGATCCGCGAATATCACGACTCCTTCGGCAATACCTGTTGGCGCATGACGATGCCCGACGGCATCACGACCTTCCGCTACGATGCCGTGGTGGACGTCGACGACGAGCCCGATCCGACGCACCCCGGAACTCCGCTGACGCCAGTCGAGGAGCTCCCCGACGATGCGCTGCAGTTCACCTTGCCGAGCCGCTACGTGGAATCCGACATTCTCTCGAACGATGCGTGGCGTCTCTTCGGCAACACGTCGCAGAGCTGGGAGCGTGTGCAGGCGGTCTGCGACTGGATTCACGCGAACGTCGAGTACAAGGGTGGCAGCAGCTCGCCTGAAGTCACCGCGCTCACGGTCTACAACAAGCGCGTCGGTGTGTGCCGCGACTTCGCCCTGCTCGCCGTCGCGTTCTGTCGCGCGCTCAACATCCCCGCGCGCTACACCTTCGGCTACCTCCCGGATATTGCGGTGGGCGTCGTCGAGGGCGCGATGGATTTTCACGCCTGGTTCGAGGCGTTCATCGGGGGACGCTGGTACACCTTCGACGCGCGCCACAACGTGCCGCGCATCGGCCGCGTCGTGATCGGCTACGGCCGTGACGCAGCAGATGTTGCGATGACCACATCCTACGGCGCGCTGCGCCTCGAGCGCATGACGGTGTGGGCGGACGAGGTCCACAGCGAGCTCGCCGACGATGGCATGGTGCCCCCTCCACCGGGACTCAGCATCTCCGGGGTGGAGAGCGCCGAGTAGTGATGGCCAATGCCGTCCTGCAAACGCGTCCAGGCATCGCACTCCCGAAGGACTGGAGCGCCGTCGCTCGCGTACGTCACCACGTGGAGCAGGAATATCGCTACTCGTACACCGGTCCCGTCACCGACATCCGGCAGCGCCTCATCATGATTCCTCCGATGAAGTACGGCGACCAGCAGCTCGTGTCGCACGAGCTGACGGTGGATGGCGCAGACGATGTCGTCACGACATGGGAGATCGACCGCTTCGGCAACTCCGCGTGTCGCGTGCGAGCGTCGCGCGTAAAGGAATCCGTGCGCTTCGCGGTGGAGTTCGAGGTCGATCGCGACGCACCGCCGATGGAACAGCAGCTGAGTCGCGGCGCCACCGTCGATGCATTCCTCGCGCCCACCGCGCTCACCGCGCCCGATGATCGCATCCGCGAGGCTGGCGACGCGCTTCTCGCCGCGCTGCCGCACGCGCCGGTGCCGGAGGAAATCGTTCCGTTGAATTCCCACGGACTCCGCCAGTGGATGCTCGCGATTCTCGCGGGCGAATGGACGAGCAAGGCGATCAGATATCAGCACGGACAGACCGGCGTGCAGACCCCCGCGGCGATGGCGCTCCACCTCGGCGGCGGCGTCTGCCAGGACTACGCGCACATCGCGATCTCCGTTCTGCGCACGCTCGGCGTCCCCGCCCGATATGTCTCCGGGCACGTGCTCGGTGAGGGCGCGCCGCACGCGTGGTTCGAGGCGATTCTTCCGGATCCGTCCGAGCCGTCGCGGCTCATCGCGAAGGCGTACGACCCGACGCACAAGCGCTTCCCCGGGATGAGTTACATCACCGTTGCGGTCGGCCGCGACTATGCGGATGTCGCGCCGACTTCGGGTTCGTACACCGGCATCGCCGGCAGCCGTCTCGTGCCGAAGAAAGACGCGTGGGTCGTGGACGCGCAGATGGTCTGCGAATGACCACGACCGCCTCCGAGCGCACCGTTCCGCCATACGACCCCGGCTCGTTTTGGGACGAGATGTTCGAAGCGCCCGGCCTCGTGCGGCCGTTTTATCAAACCCTCGCGCGCCGTCTCGCGACGCTGAGTTCCGCGGACGTCGCGCGTCGTCAGCGTGCCGCCGAGCTGTCGTTCACCGTTCGCGGCATCACCTTCGCGGTGAATCAGGGTGCGGAGGGCGTGGAGAAGATCATGCCCTTCGATCTCATTCCGCGCATCATCGAAGCCGACGAGTGGACGCGCATCGAGCGCGGACTCGAGCAGCGCGTGCGCGCGCTCAATCTCTTTCTGTACGATGTGTATCACGACCAGCGCATCCTGCGCTCGGGCGTGATCCCGCCGGAGCTCGTACTCGGCGCGCGCGGCTACCGTCGCGAATTCCGTCAGGTCGACGTGCCGCTCGGCGTCTACACGCACATCGTCGGCAGCGATCTCGTGCGCGATGGCTCGGGCGAGCTGATGGTGCTCGAGGACAATCTCCGGACACCGTCCGGCGTGTCGTACGTCGTCGAGAACCGTCGCGTGCTCAAGCGCACCTGGCCGCAGCTCTTCCAGGATTACGATGTGCGCCCGGTCGAGGGCTATCCGCAGGATCTGCTCGACGTGCTCCGCTCGATCGCGCCTCCCACGGCAGAAGATCCGGTGGTCGTGCTGCTCACGCCAGGCGCGTACAACTCGGCGTACTTCGAGCACGCGTTTCTGGCGAAGGCGATGGGCGTCGAGCTGGTGCAGGGTTCCGATCTCTTCGTCGACGACGCACAGGTATTCATGCGCACGACCGAAGGACGCAAGCGCATCGACGTCATCTATCGGCGCATCGACGATGACTTTCTCGACCCGCTCACCTTCCGCAGCGATTCGCTGCTCGGCGTGCCGGGGCTCGTCGCGGCATATCGGCTCGGGCGCGTGAGTCTCGCCAACGCGATCGGAACCGGCGTGGCGGACGACAAGGCGATCTACGTGTACGTGCCGGAGATCATCAAGTATTATCTCGGTGAAGATCCGATCATCGCCAACGTGCCGACCTTTCTCCCGACGCGGCCGAAGGAGCTCGAGTACATCATCGAGAACATCGACAAGCTCGTGGTGAAGTCGGTGAACGAGAGCGGCGGCTACGGGATGCTGATCGGCCCGCACGCGTCGCAGGCGGATCGCGATCTCTACGCGGCGCGCGTGCGCGCGGATCCGCGGAGCTTCGTCGCGCAGCCGACGCTCGCGCTTTCGCGCTCTCCGTGCTGGGACCATGACCATCTCGAGGGGCGCCACATCGATCTTCGCCCCTTCCTGTTGTTCGGTCGTGAGGTGACGGTGCAGCCGGGCGGGCTCACGCGCGTCGCGCTGCGGAATGGCTCGCTCGTGGTAAACTCTTCGCAAGGCGGGGGCGGAAAGGATACCTGGGTGCTTGCAGCCGGAGGGAGCTGAGGTGGCGATGCTCTGTCGTGTGGCCGAGGATGTGTTCTGGATGAGCCGGTACGTCGAGCGGGCTTCTGCGGTCGGGAGGCTGCTCGCGGTGACTGGGCATCTCGAGCTCGACGAAGGCGATGCGTTCTCTCGCCGCGAGCTGTGGCAGCGGCTCGTGCAGCCGCGATACGGCGACGGCGCGCTGCCCGACGAGCTCACCCCGGCATCGGGCGGTCTCGAGCCGCTCGCGGTCCGCAACTGGCTCGCGCGCGACCTGCGCAATCCGCGCTCGCTGGTGTCGTGCGTGCAGCGCGGCCGCTCGGCCGCGCGACGCGTGCGCGAGAGTATCTCGAGCGAGATGTGGGAGGCGATCAACTCGCTCTTTCTCTGGCTCGCGGCAGGCGGCGCGGATGCGGCGATGGAGGAGGACTCGCATCCCTTCTATCGGCGCGTGCTCATCGAGACGCAGTACATCCAGGGGCTGGCCGACGCCACGCTGTCGCACGACGACCCGTGGTACTTCACCTGCCTGGGCAAGTATCTCGAACGCGCGGACAATGTCGCGCACATGATCACGCTGCAGGCGCACCTGCTCCACGAGCGCAACGACGACGACCAGGTGCGATGGCTCGCCGTGCTCCGCTCGTGCGGCGCGGCGGAGGCGTATGCGCGCTTCTACTCGCTGCGCGTCGATCCCGCGCGCGTCGTGGAATTCCTGCTCCTCAACTCGTCCTTCCCGCAGACGGTGCGCTTCAGCCTCCGGCACGCGTGGCACGCGTTGCAGCAGCTCAGCGGCTCACAACGTGTCGAGGCCGGACGCGAGGGCGTGACGAGCGCGACGCGCTCGCTCGGCCTGCTCAGCGCGCAACTCGAGCACGCCGCCGTCGACGAGATTCTCGAGAGCGGGTTGCAGAGCTATCTCGCGGCGCTGGAGAAGAGCATCGCGCGCGTGTGCGATCAGGTGACGCGCGTCTATCTGCGCGACGAGCCGCAGCGGGGGCGCGTCGTCGCCGTCGCGCGCGCGGCGATGTTGATGGCCGAGCAACAGCAGCAGACGCGGGAGAATCTGTGAAGGTACGCCTCGAGCACATCACGCGACTCGATTACAGCACCGACGTCGTCGAAGGGGTGATGGACGTTCGACTCGGCCCCCTTTCCGACGCCGATCAGCGGTGGGATGTCTTCACGATCAACGTGAGCCCGTCGGGCTCTGTGCGCCGCTACACCGATGGCTTCGGCAACCGCGCTCATCTCATCACGGTCGCCAAGCCGCATCGGATGCTCGAGGTCGTGACGCGCTGCGACGTCGTCACTTCTCTCGCCGATCCCTTCTCCGCGCCAACGCAGCGCCCGCGGCCGCTGACGCCGAGCGAGCTCGCGGACTATCTGCAGCCATCGGCGCTGGTCCCGGTGAGCGCCGAGTTGGCGGCGCTCGCCGAGCCGTTCCGCCCGGCGGCGCCCGACGACACGTTCGAGTCCGTGCGTCAGCTGTCGAAGTTCATTCACGACGAGTTCAAATACACGAAGAACGTCACGACGGTGGCGACGACCGTGCACGATGTGCTCGCGCAGCGGAGCGGCGTCTGTCAGGACTTCGCCCATCTGCTGATCGGGCTTTGTCGGTCGATCGGTATCCCGGCGCGTTACGTGAGCGGCTATACCGTGTCGGGCGGTACGGATGCGACGGCGCCGATGTCGGAGACCGAGGCATCGCACGCGTGGGCGGAGGCGTACACGCCGATCCATGGTTGGCGTGGCTTCGACCCGACCAACGACCTCGTCGCGAGCACGGCCCACATCAAGATGGCGATAGGCCGCGACTACTCGGACGTTCCGCCGACGCGTGGCACCTTCCGCGGCCAGGCCGACGAGCGACTGACGGTATCCGTGGAGACGCGACAGGTCGACTGACCGGTGGGGCGCCAGTCGCTGCACGCACGACCCGTATCTAGCTTTCTCTACTATGATGATCCTACGCCCAGCCGCCGCGGCGCTCGTCGCGGCCGCATCGCTCGCGTTGCCGAACACCGCGCGAGACGCCGCTCCTGCCCCCGCGCGCCGCTCGTTCTCGGAGCCCGACTACTCGCCCGACCGCCGCGAGATCGCCTTCGTCTCGGGTGGCGACATCTGGACCGTCGCTGCGGGCGGGGGGGAGGCGCATCTTCTCGTCTCCGATGCCTCGAACGATCATCGACCGCTCTACTCGCCGGACGGCTCACAGCTCGCGTTCATGTCGTCGCGCAACGGCGCGTCGAACATCTATGTGCTCTCGCTGGCGAGCGGTGCGCTGCGCCGCATCACCTACTCTGACGGCGTCGACCAGCTCGACTCCTGGTCGCGCGACGGGAAGTGGCTCTACCTCTCGACCAACGCAACCGACATCTCGGGTATGGCCGACGTCGCGCGCGTGAGTGTGAGGGGTGGCACGCCCGTGAGCGTCGCCGCGGACAGATACGCGTCCGAGTACTGGGCCGCTGAGGGTCCGGAGGCCGGCACGATCGCGATCACGGCGCGCGGGCTCTCGCAGGTGCAGTGGTGGCGAAAGGGGCACAGCCACATCGACGAGAGCGAGATCTGGCTCGTGCGCGGCGTCGCGGTGGGCGCGCGTACTACGCCGAAGTACGAGCAGATGACGGGGCCGGGGGCGAAGAGCGAATGGCCGATGTGGTCATCGGACGGGAAGTCGCTTTACTTCGTGAGCGACCGAAGCGGCGCGCCGAATCTATGGACGCGTCCTGTTACGGGTGGAGCCGCCCGACAGCTGACGAAGTTCACCGACGGCAGGCTACTCTGGCCGACGATCTCATTCGACGGCAAGGCGATCGCCTTCGAGCGCGACTTCGGAGTCTGGAGCTACGATGTCGAGGCTGGCACCGCGAAGCCCGTGACGATCGAGCTGCGCGGTTCGGCATCGGGAGCGATGATCGAGCACCGCACCCTCTCGAGCGGGCTGCAGGAGCTCGCACTGTCTCCCGACGGAAAGAAGGTTGCGTTCGCGGTGCGCGGAAAGATCTTCGCGGCATCGAGCAAGGATGGCGGGAGCGGGCAGCGCGTCTCCTCGGCGGGACTCGTGCAGGCGCAGCCGGCGTGGGCGCCGGACAGCCGCCGGCTCGCCTACAGCGATGATCGCGAGGGACGCTACCACATCTACCTCTACGATTTCGTCTCGCACGACGAGCGGCGCCTTACGGTCGGCACTGAAAACGACATCACGCCGGTCTGGTCCCCGGACGGAAAGTCGCTCGCGTACGTGCATGGCGGCGACGAGCTGCACGTGCTTGCGATCGATGGCAACTCTTCGAACAGGGATGTGGCAAATGCAGATCGTATCGTCGCGCGCGGCCGCTTCGATCGCGCGCCATTCATCAACGAGCGCGCGATCGTCTGGTCCCCCGACAGTAAGTGGATCGCGTATATCACGAGCGAGGGGGGGAAGCTCTTCGCCAATGCGTATCTCGTGAGCGCGGCGGGCGGCGAATCGCGGCCCGTGAGCTTCCTCGCGAACACGAACTCCGATGCGATCGCGTGGAGCCCGGACGGAACCTTCCTGCTCCTCGTTTCGTCGCAGCGCACGGAGCGGGGCGTGCTCGCGCGCGTTGATCTCGTGCCGCGGACCCCTCGCTTTCGCGAGGATCAGTTCCGCGATCTCTTCAGCCCCGACGCGCCGGCCTCTACGCCATCGCAACGCAGACAACAGACGCCCGCGCGCAACACTCGCACACCCGTGCCCGCGACGCGTGACAGCACGTCGAAGCGCGACAGTGCCACATCTCCCGCGGCCGACAGCAGCGCGCGCGCTGCGGACTCCACCCATCGCAACGCGGTCCGTCACACACCCGTCGTCTTCGAAGGACTTCGCTCCCGCCTCTCTTTTCTTCCGATCGGGCTCGACGTCGTCGGCGAATCCGTGTCGCCTGATGGAAAGTCGGTCGTGGTCACCGCGGTCGCCGCGGGACAGGCGAACCTCTACCTCTTTCCGCTCGACGAGCTCTCGAAGGACGAACCCGTTGCCAAGCAGCTCACCTCCACCCCGGGGCCGAAGAGCAGCGTGCAGTGGTCGCCCGATGGAAAGGAGGTGTACTACATCGAATCCGGACGCATTGCCGCCATCGATGTGTCGTCGCGCGCGGTGCGCCCCGTCGCCGTCAGTGGCGACGTGGACATCGACTTCAGCGCCGACCGTGGCGAGCTGTTCACGCTGATCTGGCGCGAGCTCCGCGACAACTTCTTCGACCCCCAGATGCACGGCGTCGACTGGAACGCGGTACGCGATGAGTACGCGCCGCTCGCGCAGGGCGCGCAGACGTCGGACGAGCTGATGCGCCTGATGAACGAGATGGTGGGCGAGCTGAACGCCTCGCACTCGGGCGCTCGCGGACCCGGCGGCGGTGCGCCATTCACCGGTCGTCTCGGACTCCGCTTCGACCCGAACGAGTACGAGCGCACCGGTAGACTCCGCGTCTCCGAGATCATCCCACTTGGCCCGGCCGCGCTCGCAGCGAAAATCAACATCGGAGACTTCATCGCTGCCGTCGATGGTACCCCCATTACTACGCGCACGAACGTCGACGAGCTGCTCGCGTACCGGATCGGCAAGCAGACGACGCTCAGCATCGCTTCATCCGCCGATGCGAAGCCGCGCGTCGTCACAGTCCTCCCCGTCAGCACCAATACCGAGAAGGGATTGCTCTATCGATCGTGGGTCGAGCAGTCGCGCGCCTACGTCGCGAAGGTGAGCGGCGGCCGGCTCGGCTACGTCCACATGCCGGACATGAGTGCGGAGTCGCTCGAGCGCTTCTACTCCGATCTGGATGCGCAGAATCAGGCGAACGATGGTGTGGTCATCGACATCCGCAACAACAACGGCGGCTTCGTCAACGCGTACGCCCTCGATGTCCTGACGCGCGCTCCGTACCTCACGATGCAGGTTCGCGGCATGCCGAGCGCGCCCGCGCGCACGCTCCTCGGCCAGCGCTCGCTCGAGCTGCCGACGGTGCTCGTGACCAACATGCATTCACTGAGTGACGCCGAGGACTTCTCCGAGGGCTATCGGACGATGAAGCTCGGCAAGATCGTCGGCGAGCCGACTGCCGGGTGGATCATCTACACGTCGAACGATGTGCTCTTCGACGGATCGTCGATACGCATTCCCTTCGTGCGCATCCGCGGCGCGGATGGAACGGACATGGAGATGCATCCGCGCCCCGTCGATGTCGCCGTCACGCGCGCGATGGGCGAGAGCTATCTGGGGCGTGACACGCAGCTCGATGCCGCGGTGAAGACGCTGCTCGAGCAGATCGGACCTGCGCGGAAGGCCGCCGCTGCGCACTAGTCGTCGCGCGGGGCGAGCACGCGGGTGAGCCTCCTGCGGCGCGCGAGCACGACCATCCGCCATCTCTTCGTCCTTGGCGAGGGACGTCTGCAGTGGGGGCGCGGCGTGCGAACTGCCTTTGCGCTCATCGTTCCCGTGATCGCCGGCGATCTCCTCGCGCAGCCGTTCTTTTCGTGGGCCGCGCTCGGCGGATGGCTCGGATCCCTCGCGGACAAGGGCGGATCGTACCGCACGCGCGCCACTACGATGGGCGCCTTCGCGATTCTCGGCGCCGCGTGCGCGCTCGTCGGCACGGCGGCCGCCGACTCGGTCTACCTCTCGGTCGCAGCGATGCTCGTCGTCGGCGTCATCGGCGGTCTTGGCCGGCTGTATGGGGACGAAGGCTCGACGGTCGGGTTGTTCGTCGCGGTCATCTTTGCGGTCGCCATCGGTGCGCCGTCGATGGTGCCCCACGCATCGCTTTTGCGCGCCGAGATGTTCCTCGTGGGCGTGGCGTGGGCGATGGTACTCTCGCTCCTTCTCTGGCCGCTGCATCCCTTTCGCCCCGCACGGCGTGCGGTATCGGCGAGCTATCGGGCACTGGCGGAGTTCGCGCGCGCTCTCGAGCTCGCGTCGGCTGCGATCGGCGATCAGAATGCCGGCGCGGCGCGCGTGCGCGCACGCGCGCTCCACGCAACCGTGCGTAGTGCGCTCGAGAGTGCGCGCCTGGTACTCGCCGACATTCGCCGACCGCGACAGGGACGGAGCTCACGTGGAGAACAACTCCTCGTACTGAACGAGGGCGCCGAACAGCTCTTTGGAACGTTGATCGCCATCGACGCGGAGCTGGAGGCCGCGCACGAGAGCGGGTCGGCTGCGGGCGATGCGGCGTTCGGCAAGGCGTTCGCGTGTCTCGCGCAGACGCTCGGCCTGCTCACCACCGCCATCGACGACACGCTCGATCGCCGACGGCGCGCGGGCGCGGCGCCGCCGGTGCTCCTCGACCTGTCGGTGCGCACCGAGTGGCCGAACGTCCATCTGCGCGCTGCGGCCACGCTACTCTCGCGCCTCGCGAACGATGTGCGAGTGCTCGTCGATACCGCATCGCAGCTCGACCTGCGCGCGGCGGCGGTTATTCCGACGACGGCCGAGTTTCGCGCGGCGCAGCCGCCGGCGACGAGTGAGCGGCTCGCGTGGCTGCGCCCCCTGCGCGAGGCTCTCACTCCGCGTTCGCATCCCGCGCGACACGCGCTTCGCATGGGCGTCGCCGCCGCCGCCGCCGTCTGGCTCTCGTTCGCGCTCGACATCACGCGCGGCTACTGGGCGACCATCACGACGCTGATCGTGCTGCAGCCATACGCAGGCGCCACGATGCGGAAGACGCTGCAGCGCGTCGGTGGCAGCGTGCTCGGAGGGATCATCGCCGCCGGGCTCGCGGTCGTCGCGCGCACGAAGCTCGTCATCGCGGGTGTGATGGTGCCGTTCACGATCGGTTCGGTCGCCGTACTCTCGCTCAACTACGGCTTCTTCGTCCTTCTGCTTACTCCGGTCTTCGTGCTGCTGGCCGAGCCGCATCCGGGTGACTGGGGCGTCGCCGGGCTCCGCGTCGCCAACACCCTGCTCGGCGGCGCCATAGCGATTGCGGCATCGCAGCTCCTCTGGCCTGCACGAGAGCTGTCGACGTACGCGAGCCAACTCGCGACTCTGCTGCGCGAGCTTCGCGCGCTGCTCGTGCTCGCGACCGCGCCCTCGGATGCCATGACGCCCGCACCGCTGCGCCGAGTCGATGAAGCGCGTCGGCGCTTCGGACTCGGCGTCACGAACGCCGAGGCGACGATGCAGCGACTGATCGCGGAGGACGCTCCGAATCCGCAACGCGTCGAAGCGGCGATGACGCTGCTGACGTACGGACGACGCATGGCATCGACGCTTTCGGCGATCGCCGCGTCGCGCGCGCTTACGGAGATCGTCGCCGGGGAGCCGGCGGGGGCGGCGCTCGCGGGGGAGCTCGACTCGATCGTCACGTTGCTCGATCGTGGTGTGCACGTCGTCACGTCTTCGGTTGCATCGAACGAAGCGCCGGGGTCGATGGCGCTCGGTGAAGATGGCGTCGGGTCTCCGCGTGCCGCAGCGCAAACATTGCAGGATGCGCAGCTCGATCGACTCCGCGCTCAGCTCGCCGTCATGGAGCGCGCGGCGAAGAGATATCTCGCGGCCTAGCAAACGAGCGTCGCGGCCTCGTAGCTTTTTTTTGAACGGCCGAATGAGCGTACCACAACATCAACTTCGACCCTGGCATCGAGTGGACGTACACCTCCGGTGATCTCCCGTCGCACCCTTCGCATTGCCGCGACCGTCGGACCTGCGCTCGTTTCGCTAGCCATCGGCGTCTTTGCGCTCTTCGGCGTGGCACGGCTCGCCATCGCTCGCGATGCGGTTACGCGCTCGCGCGACATCACAGAGTCGCTCCAGACGGTGCTCGCGCGGCTCACGGATGCGGAGACGTCGCAGCGCGGGTATCTGCTCACCGGCTCGCGCATCTATCTCGCTCCGGGCGAGGGGGCGGCGGCCGACGTGCATCACGCGCTCGCCTCCGCACGCCGCCTGATCGCGGACTCCACGGAGCAGGCGCGCCTCGACACGCTTTCGATCGTCATCGCAGAGAAGCTCTCCGAGCTCGAGTCGGCGAAGCGCGCGTACGAGAGCGATGGTGGGCTGAGTGCGGCAGCGGAGGAGGTGCGATCGGATCGCGGACAATATCTGATGCGCGCCGGCCGTGAGCTGATCGCGAATATCGTAGGGGAGGAGCGAGAGCGGATGGCGCACCGCGAGGTGCACGAGCGGAGCCTCCGCAACATCACCACCGCGCTCGTCTTCGCCGCAATCCTGCTGGCGGGGATGCTGTCGCTGCTCGTCAACACGTTGTTGAGCCGGGCCCTGAGCGCGCGCGAGGACGCGGACCGACTTCGCCTCAAGGCCATCACCGACCTCGAGACCGCGAACTACGAGCTCGGCGAGCAGGCGACGGAGATGGAGGCGCAAACCGCCGAGCTCGCGCGACAAACGGTGACCGCCGACCACGCGAGCGACCAGGCGCGGGCGGAGCACAGCCGACTCATGACGGTGGTCGCGCAGTCGCCGCTCGCGATCTCGATCGTCGAAGCGCCTTCGGGGCGACGGATCGCCGCGAACGCGGCAGCGGAGAAGGTCTTCGGCATCCCGATCACCACTTCGCTCGCGGAGACGTCGCGAATGCTGAAGGGGTACAAGACGGATGGCACTCCGATGGAGCCCGGTGACTGGCCGTTGGCGCGCGCGATCAGCGGCGGGCAGATGGTGATCGACGAGGTGATCGAGATCGAGCGTCCGAACGGCGAGCGGCGGCGGATCTGCATCAACAGCGCGCCGGTGCGCGATGCGCAGGGCAGAGTCGATGCAGGCGTCGCCATCTTCTGGGATGTCACCGAGCAGCACAGGGCGGAGCAGGAGCTGCGTAACGCGCGTCTGGAGGCGGAGTCGGCGAGTCGGGCGAAGAGCGAATTTCTCGCCGTGATGTCGCATGAGCTGCGCACGCCGCTTTCGGCGATCATCGGCTACGAAGAGCTCCTCTTCGACGGAATCACCGGGCCGGTGAACGAGAATCAGCGCACGCAGCTCGGGCGCATCAAGGCGAGCGCGACGCACCTGCTGAGCCTCATCGACGAGGTGCTGACGCTCTCGCGCGTCGAAGCTGGAAAGGAGGTGACGCATCCCGAGCGGATCCCCGTGTTTGCCGCGCTGCACGACGCATCGGCGCTCGCGCTGCCGATGGCGGCGGAGAAGAAGCTCACGCTCGAAGTGGTACGAGCGCGAAACGACGTCGTCGTGTGGGCGGATGCCACGAAGCTTCGGCAGATCCTCCTCAACCTCCTGACGAACGCGATCAAGTTCACGGACAGTGGGAAAGTCGTGCTCGAGAGCCGAAGCTTCGAGGACTTCGTCGAGATCGTCGTGCGCGATACGGGGATCGGCATCGCGCCCTCCGATCACGATCGTATCTTCGACACGTTCTGGCAGGTCGAGCAGAAATCGACTCGGAAGGTCGGCGGTACGGGACTCGGGCTCAGCGTGTCGCGCCGTCTCGCGCGTCTGATGAATGGAGAGCTCGCGGTATCATCGATGCTCGGTGCAGGGAGTACGTTCACGCTGCGTCTCCCCAAGCCTCGAGGATCGTGAGAGTTTTCTAATTATTTCGCTCTTGTTTTCGACGCGGTGCGCGAATATTCCGGTACGCATTCTGCTCCAGACAGTGGAGACCCGTATGGCGGATATGCTTTGAATTCAAGGTAATTTCGGCGCGATGCAAATCATCTGTGGCCGCGCGGGGGCACCCATGGAAAACCAGCCTGACATTGTCAGCGTCGAACACCGCAAGGCGCGCCTCTTCGTCATCGACGACGAGCCAAGTATTCGCGCGGCGATTCGGCGCTTTCTCACGCGTCGCGGCTGGGACGTGGAAGAGGCCGAGGATGGGCGCAAGGCCATGGAGATGCTGCTGCGCTCCGACCCCGGCTACTACGACGTGGTGATGTGCGATCTGCACATGCCGCACTGCTCCGGAGTCGAGCTCCACGGCGAGCTCCTGTTGCACCGTCCGGATCTGGTGCAGCGTATCATATTCTCCACCGGCGACGTCGCCTCCGCGGATGCGTCCACCTTTCTCGCGGGCTCGGGTCGCCCGGTCATCGAGAAGCCGTTCGAGCTGGCGCGTCTCGAGGAGGTGCTGAGCCACGTGCGCGACGACGCGCGCGCAGCTGGCACGCGCTAGACCTCGTTCGTCTGGATAGACGCATCTTTGCGACGCAAAGTACTTGCGAATCCGCGGGTTTGGTCGCATGATGCATGAGTGTCCACTTCCACCCTTCACAACCGCGCCCTCGACGATCTCCGCTATATCCGGGAGACCATGGAGAGCGCGTCCGCGTTCACCGGCGTCTCAGGCTGGGGGCAGATCGCCACGGGGGTCGTCGCACTCGTAGCGGCCCTCGCCAGCCGCACGATCCGACCCGGCCCCATTTGGCTCGGCGAGTGGCTCGTTGCTGCAGCGCTGGCAGTTGTGATCGGGGTCACATCGAGCGTCTGGAAGGGACGACGCGCACGCGAACCGTTCATTTTCGCGCCGCTACGCAAATTCGCGCTCGGCTTCGCTCCGCCCATCACCGTCGGCGTCGTGCTCACCTTCTACCTCGCGCGACTGGGTCTCTACGCGCTCCTCCCGGCGTGCTGGCTCCTCCTCTACGGCGCCGGTGTCATGACCGGCGGGATGTTTTCCGTCCGCTCCGTTCCCGTCATGGGCATCTGCTTCATGGCGCTCGGCTGCGTCGCCGTGCTCACTCCGGTCGCCTGGAGCGCGGGGCTGCTCGCCGCGGGCTTCGGCGCACTGCCGATCGTCTTTGGCGCTCTCATCGCGTTGCGCTACGGTGGCTAGGCCCAGCTCCGCGGCGCGCCGCCGCACCGATTCTCCCGCCCCCCGCGCGGACGATATCGCGGCCGGGAAGGAGGCCGTCAAGGGCTCGCGCGAGCTCGACGAGCTCATTCATCATCGCCTCCGACTCGGCATGGTGAGCGCGCTCGCGGCCAACGAGGCGCTGTCCTTCAGCGAGCTCAAGGCGCTCCTGCGCACCACCGATGGCAATCTCAGCGTCCACGCGCGCAAGCTCGAGGACGCGAGCTACGTCACCGTCACCAAGATCTTCGAAGGCCGGAGGCCGCTCACTACCTACCGCCTCGCGCCGGCCGGTCGCCGCGCGCTGCAGCGGTACCTGTCACACATGGAATCGATCATTCAGGTGACCCGCGACACACTGGAGCGTTGATAGTGTACGCCCCCAGCGTTTCCGCCGGCCGCGCCCAATCCGCTCACTGACCTCATGTCGTCACGACTATACACCGACTCACAGCCGCTGCACGTCGCGATCATCATGGATGGGAACGGGCGCTGGGCCACGCAGCGCGCGATGCCGCGCGTCGCCGGGCACCGCGTCGGCGTCGAGGTCGTGCGGAAGGTCGTCGAGCACGCGCCCTCGCTCGGCATCGACACGCTGACGCTCTACGCGTTCAGCAGCGATAACTGGCGCCGGCCTGCGGCCGAAGTCGCGACGCTGATGCGGCTCTTCCGCTCGCGCCTCGTCAGCGAGGTGCCGCGGCTGCTCGACAACAACGTGCGCCTCACCGCCATCGGCCGACGCGATCGCCTTCCGCTCGCGCTGGCCGATGCACTCGCCGAAGCCGAAGACAGGACGGCGCACGGGACAACACTGCACATGCGCCTCGCGATCGACTACTCCGCGCGCGACGAGATTCTGCGCGCCGTGCAGCGGGTCGCCACTGCGGGCGATGAGATCACGCGCGAGGAGTTCGGTCGCGCGCTTGGCGGCGAGCACGATGCACGCCCGGCGCGCGATGTCGATCTCGTCATCCGCACCGGCGGCGAGCGACGCCTGAGCGACTTCCTCCTCTGGGAATGTGCCTACGCCGAGTTGTATTTTACGGACGTGATGTGGCCCGAGTTCGGACCCAAGGATCTCGACGCGGCCGTCGCGTATTTCCAGAAGCGCGACCGTCGCTTTGGCGCGCTCAGCGCTGCGGGGTAGGCGCTGCACCCCGAAAAGCCGAGCCGAACTGCACAGCGCGTCGCCGAACGACGCGCCGCGCACCAGCTGCTCGACAAACCGCTCGTCTTCAACGACCCGCTCGCAGTGCGCATCATCGGTGCGCGCGCCGAGGCGAATCTTCCGGAGCAGCCGAAGAACTTCGTGGCCGCACGGTTCCGTGCCTTCATGGCGGCGCGCGCGCGCTTCGCGGAGGATGAGCTCGCGGATGCGGTCGCGAGAGGCGTGAAGCAGTACGTAGTGTTGGGCGCCGGGCTCGACACCTTCGCGTACCGGAATCCGTACCCCGAGCTCCGGGTCTACGAGGTGGATCATCCTGCGACGCAGGCCTGGAAGCGCAAGCGGCTTGCGCAGGTCGGCATCGCGGTACCGTCGTCGATGACCTTCGCGCCGGTCGACTTCGATCGCGAGACCTTCGACGAGGGGCTGCACAAGGTGGGCTTCGACGAGAGGGCACCGACCTTCTTCTCGTGGCTCGGCGTCACCATGTATCTCGAGATCGACGTGGTCTTCGGCACGTTGCGCGCGATCCACGAGATGAACGCGGCGAATGCAATCACCTTCGACTACGCCGTGCCGCGTGACACGTTGAGCTTCGTCGGCCGTCTCGCACTCGATGCCGTGGCGCGCAAAGTAAAGAAGGCGGGCGAGCCATTCCGCGGATTCTTCGCGCCGGCCACGCTCGCCGAAACGCTGCGCGGGATCGGCTACACCCACATCGAGGATCTCGGGAGCCATGAGCTCGACGCGCGCTACTTCAGCGGGCGCGCCGACAAACTTCATCCGCGAGGCCAGCTCGGTCGACTGATGAGCGCGCGAGGGTAGCTGGCGCGCCCGATCCATCGAAGCGCGACGCTTGTATTTCAACGTTGCGGCGCGGGTAAATTGCGGCCATGAGCAACGAGACGAAGATCCATCCGCCCGAGACCCTCGAGGGCTGGTACGCGCTCCATCAGCTGTTCGCGCATCCCGTCGGGCTCGCGCCGAACGAGAAGGAGCAGCGCGTGACCGCCGAGCTACTGAATAAGCTCGCGAAGCCCGACGGCGGTGGATGGAGCACCGTCGCGCGCGTCATCGGCTCGGTGTCCGACACGATGATGATTCACTTCCGTCCGACGCTCGACGCCATCGGTGAAGTGCAGCGAACGCTGAACGCAAATCCGTACATCCAGCGGCTCGTATCGACCTACACATTTCTCAGCATCACCGAGGCGGGACTCTATCACATTACGGCCGAGCTGGCGCGCGATGCCGTCGCGCGCGGAGGCGCGGTCGGCGACGAGGAATACGCGAAGGCGGTGAAGGCTCGTGTCGAGGCCGAACGCGATGCGCCGATGGTCGCACGCCGACTCGAGCCGCCCTTTCCGTCGGAGATGCCGTACGTCTGCTTCTATCCGATGTCGAAGAAGCGCGAGGCTGGGCAGAACTGGTACTCGCTCACCCTCGATGAGCGGAGCCGCATGATGTACGAGCACGGCACGACGGGGCGCAAATACCACGGCCGCGTGCAGCAGATCATCAGCGGGGCGATCGGCTTCGATGCGTGGGAGTGGGGCGTGACGCTGTTCGCGAAGGATCCGCTCGACTTCAAGAAGCTCGTTACCGAGATGCGCTTCGACGAGGCGTCCGCGCGCTACGTCGACTTTGGCGACTTCTGGGTGGGTAAGGTGATGCCGTCCGAGGAGTGGGTCAAACCGTAGCGCGCGTCAACGTCATTTCAACATGTCCAGAGGCTACAGATGTCCGATGCAATGAAGACGGGAACGGTGAAGCTCCGCTGGCTCGGGCACGCGGCGTTCGAGATCGAGTCGAGCGGCGGGACGAAGCTCCTCATCGATCCCTTCATCACCGATAATCCGCTCACTCCCGAGCCTCTCAAGAAGCTCGACCGCTACGCGAACGAGGATAAGCCGCACGCGATCCTGGTCACGCACTCGCACGGTGATCACTCGGCAAACGCGAAGGAGATCGCGAAGATGAGCGACGCGCCGGTAGTCGGCATGGTGGAGTACGTGGCCTCGCTCAAGCTGCCCCCCGAGCAGTCGAAGGGCGGCAACATCGGTGGAGAGATCCGAATCCGTGACGTGCGCATACACCTCGTGCCAGCGACCCACTCCACCGAAAGTGGCTCCCCGATCGGATTCGTCATCGAATTTGCCGGTGGACGTTCCCTCTATCACACCGGCGACACATGGATCATGAGCGACATGGCGCTGATCGAGGAGGTGCATCACCCGGACATCATCCTGACGTGTGCGGGGGGCGGACCCTACACGCAAAATCCGAGGGTCGCGGCGTTGTCGGTGAAGAAGTTCTTCAAGCCGGCGGTGATCGTGCCGATGCACTACGCGACGTTCCCCGTGCTCGAATCGGAAGCGGATGTGCGAGCCGCGTTCGCGGGCGATTCGCGCGCGGTGATCATGACGCCGGGAGAGACGAAGACGGTGTAGTCCCATCTCGCTGAGCGCTATGGAACTTATTCGGAGCGACGCCCGTGCAAGAGCACAACTTCTTCGCGAAGCAGTGGTCTTCCTCGCACGGCTTCACGGCCGAGCAGATCGCCTCGATGCAGGCCGGTGCGCCGAAGGCACACGGAATCTCGTTCGTTGCGCTGATCGCAATGTCGGCCGTGCTCTCGCACATCCTCAATCATCTCGGCGCCCACGACTGGAAGAGCGGCGCGCTCTGGGCCGCGCACATCTGGCTTGGCTTCGCGGCGACGATCGGGCTGATGGCATATCTCTACGCGGGGCCGGAAGTTTGCCGTGTTCGTGATAGATACGGGCTACCAGCTGCTCTATCTCGTCGTCATGGGCTCGATACTTGGCGCATGGCACTGACGCGGTGATCGGGAACGCCGGCCGGAACACCATGTATTATTGGGCATGACTTCCTCCTCGAGATTCACGCGTGCGGGTACCGCGCTGGCGGCGCTGCTGGTCATCTCGCTCGTCGCAGCAACCTCCGCGACGAGCAGTACTGCGCCTGTGCCAGCGCCGCGAAAGCCAGGGCACATCTTCATCCTGATCCTCGAAAACGAATCGTTCGCGCGGACGTTTGCCGACAATTCGCCTGCGCCCTATCTCGCGCACACGCTGGCGGGGCAGGGAGTGCTCCTGCGCAAGTATTATGGCATCGGTCACAACAGTCTCGATAACTACATCGCGCTGATCAGCGGGCAGGCACCCAACCTCGCGACGATGGGCGACTGCCCGAAGTTCACCGCGTTTGCGCTCACGCAGCCGAAGCTCGATGAGAATGGCCAGGCGATCGGCAGTGGCTGTGTCTATCCGACAATGGTCCCCATGCTCGGCGACCAACTCGAGACGGCTGGCAAGAGCTGGCGCGGCTATATGCAGGATCTCGGCAACGATAAGAATAAGGAAGTCGAGGAGTGCGGGCACCCAGCGATCGGCACGACCGACGGAACGACCAGGCGCTCGCCTGCCGACCAATACGCGACCAAGCACAATCCGTTCTACTACTTCCACACGCTGATCGACGACAAGGATCGGTGCGTGAAGCACGTGGTGAACCTGAATCATCTGCCCGACGATCTGAAGTCGGTAAACACCACGCCGAACTTTTCGTTCATCACTCCGAATCTCTGCGACGACGGCCACGATGCGCCATGCATCGATAAGGCGCCGGGCGGCCTGGTGCAGGCCGATGGCTTTCTGCGAAAGTGGGTTCCGAAGATTCTCGAGTCGCCGGCGTTCAAGCAGGATGGCGTCCTCATCATCATGTTCGACGAAGCGAGCGGTCCGCCAGGGAAGGACTCGTCGGCGTGTTGCGGAGAGAAGAGTCTACCGGGCTCCCCAAAGCCGGCTGGTGGCGATGGGCCCGGCGGTGGGATCACGGGCGCCGTCGTGCTCTCGCCGTTCGTGACGGCGGGCGCGGTGTCCGATGTTCCGTACAATCACTACTCGACGCTGCGCTGGCTCGAAGATCAGTTCGGCGTGCCGCACCTCGGCTACGCGGCCGCGAAGGGGCTCGTGACGTTCGGCGACGACGTGTTTGCGCGGCCAACGGCCACGCACGGCAAGGCTCGCGCGCACTAGCGTCGCGCGAATTACTCGCGCGTCTTGAGCTTCCCTTCGTTTGCGACGATGAAGCTGCGGAGCTCGTCGGACATGTCGAGAAGCCGAGTCCACTGCTCCTTGTAGAGTGTGACGGGGAAGCGGCCGAGCCCGTACACGGAGAGGCCGCCCTTCTCGCTGACCTTCATCGAGATGGCGCGGCCCGAGCCCGACTTGAGCGCGGCGTTTTCCTGCTTGAGTCGCTCGAGCTCAGCGCGGAGATCTTCATCGGACATGGGGGTCTTCCTGGTGAGGCGTATCGTTCATCGCGTCGGGTTGGGCGCCTCATCAATGTGACACCGCCGGCATCTGAATGCCAGCGTGTAACGCACCTGTCAGACTCCGCAACTATTCTTTCTCAACGAGAGCCCGATACGCGAGACTCTCAAATCATTTTGAAGGAGAGAGGAACATGTTCAACAAAATCATCGCGACGTTGACTGTCGCCATCGCATGTACGGTCGTCGGCGCGCAGTCGGCTGCGGCACAGGCTCCACAATACACTCGCGACGTTCCGGACTCACTCGCGAAAGCCGCAAAGGTGACCGAGGCCGCAGCGACGGCGACGGCGCAGAAACGCCTCGCGAAGGGAACGATCCAGGCGATGGAGCTGGAGCGCGAGAACGGGCACCTCATGTACTCGTACGACTTCAAGGTCCCTGGCAAGAGCGGCATCGACGAAGTGAACGTGGATGCAATGACGGGAAAGGTGCTGCACGTCGGTCACGAGGGCCCGGTACAGGAGAAAAAGGAAGCCGCGGCGGATGCTCGGGCGGCCAAGGCAAAGTCCAGCATGAAGACGCCCTAGCGCGGCGCGTTAGTCGTCGAGCGTCGGCATCGTCGCGAGCACAGCCGCGGCGCGTGGCCGGTCGCTGACGAGGGCATCGGTGCGAATCCGCCCGTCGCGGAAGACGATGATGCGTTTCGCAAACTCCGCGACGTCGGGTTCGTGGGTCACCATGACGACCGTGAGCCCGCCGTCGTTGAGCGTCTGGAAGACCTCCATGATTTCCACCGCCGTCCGACTATCCAGATTTCCCGTGGGTTCATCGGCGAACAGAATCGACGGGCGATTTACGAGCGCTCGCGCGATCGCCACCCGCTGTTGCTGTCCACCCGACAGCTGCGAGGGCAGATGCTCCGCGCGGTCCGCCAGTCCCACCGTCGTCAGCGCCTCCGTCGCTCGTCGAATCCGCTCGTCCTTTGTGATCGGCGTGTACAGCGTCGGAAGCGCGGTGTTCTCGAGCGCGGTCGTGCGCGCCAGCAGGTTGAATCCCTGAAAGACGAAACCGATCTTGCGATTGCGTATCGCCGCCAGCTGATTTTTCGAGAGCGTCGACACGTCGACGCCCTCGAGGAGATATCGACCCGAGCTCGGCCGATCGAGGCAGCCGAGGAGATTCATGAGCGTGGACTTCCCGGACCCGCTACTCCCCATGATCGCCACGAAACCCCCGCGCTCCACGGTCATTGAGACGCCCCGCAACGCGTGCACGCGCGTCTCGCCGAGGTCATAGTATCGGTGCACGTCCTCGACTCGGATGACGGTGTCCGCGATGGCGCCGCCTTCGGGGTGAATACGAAAGTCTCCACCCACGCGATCGGTGGTCGTCACGATCGCTAGCGCCGCACGGAGGGCGCCGTGGGCGCGCCCGCGGCGCCTTTCGCCAGAGAGCCGGTGATTACCTCGTCGCCGATTGCGAGACTTCCCTTCAGGACCTTCCGCACTTCCGTGAAGGCGTGGTCGGTAATGCCGAGCGCGATTTGTACGGGTTCGACCGTGTCGTCCGCGCCGTGCTTCCACACCATCCCGATCTCCGACTCGCTGCCCGCGGGCCGCTCGCGCGCCGATGTCGAGGCGCCACCCTTCCTCGGCTCGTCGGCACTGATACCGTATTTCGCGAGCACCGATCGCATCTCGTCCGGCGACAGTGGCGGCTTGTAGCGAAGCGCGCTGTTGGGAACCTTGATGACATCCGTCGCGGTCGCCACCGGGATCGTGACGAATGCCGTCATCCCGGGAAACACTCTGCGGCCCGGATTCGCAAAGTCGATGATCGCGTCGTACGTCACCACGTTCTGCACCGTCGTCGGATTCATGCGGATTTGGCTCACGGTGCCCACGAACGTTTCCTGCGGATAGGCGTCGACCTTGAACGTCACCGACTGCCCGTGCGTGATGCGCCCGACGTCGGACTCGTCGAGCTTGGCGTAGAGCTGCATCTTCGTGAGGTCCTGCGCGATCGTGAAGATCGTCGGGGCCTGCAGCGATGCGGCGACCGTCTGTCCCACGTCGACGTTGCGCGCCACGACCACGCCGTCGATGGGCGAGCGGATGACGGTGTGATCGAGGTTCGTCTTCGCGACCGACAGGGCCGCCTGCTTCTGCGCCATCTGTGCGCGGGCCTGCACGAGCGCGGCTTGTCCCGCGTCAACGGTGGCCTTCGCCGCCTCATGGTTCGCGGTGGCAAGACTGAGCTCCGTTCCAGTTGCGGCGCCCGTGCGCGCGAGCTGCGACATGCGGCCGTAGTCCGCCGCCATCTGCTTCGCCGTCGACTGCGCCTTCGCGACATTCGCGGCCGCCGCGGCGACGTTGGCCTTCGATGCCGCGAGATCCGCATCCGCCTGCAGGAGTGCGCCCTGAAGCAGTGACGGATCGATCAGCGCCACGATCTGATCCTTCGTCACGTGCGAGTTGAAATCGACGTTCAGCTTCGCGATCGTGCCGGAGACCTGTGAGCCAACCTGCACGCTCACGACGGCGTTGACCTGACCGCTCGCTTCGATGGCGTCTCGAATCTCGCCGCGCTCCGTATTCGCAGTGAAGTATTCGATCGTTCCGACTTTGCGTCGCGCGATGGCCGTTCCGGCAACGGCAACGAGCACGAGCGCCCCCACAATTACCCGGCGATTGCGGGTCATATGTTTGCCTGCCGATGCCGCTGTATCACTCATAGCGAAGCGCCTCGATCGGATCGAGTAGCGATGCCTTTCGCGCCGGGTAGTACCCGAAGAAGACGCCGACCGCTACCGAGAAGAGCGCCGCGAGCACGACCGCCTCGAGCGACAGCTGCGTCTCCCATCCCAACGCACGTCCGGCGACCACCGAGCCGATGATACCGACGATGACGCCCGCGAAACCGCCGACGAGACTCAGCAGCACGGACTCACCAAGAAATTGGAGCTGAATCGCCGCCTCGGGCGCGCCGACCGCGACGCGAACGCCGATCTCGCGCGTACGCTCTGTAACCGAGACGAGCATCACGTTCATGATCCCGATTCCACCAACCAGCAACGAGATCGAGGCGATGGTGATGAGCAGGAGGCTCAATGTCCGACTCGCCTCGATTTGCGCCTTGATCACGTCTTCGGGATTGCGAATGTTGAAGTCGTCCTCCTCGTCCGGGCGCAGATGGTGCCGGTCGCGGAGCACGGCACCCGCCTGCTGTCCCGCGAGCTTCACTGCGTCCTGTGAGATGGCTGAGCAGAGGATGTCGTCCAGCCACGTCACGCCTTTGATTTTCTTCTGCACCGTGGTGTAGGGCATCATGATCGTGTCATCCTGATCCTGCCCAGACACCGACAGCCCCTTCGGTCGCAGCGTCCCGATCACCTTGCACGGCAGCGTACGCACGCGAATCACCTGGCCAATTGGATTCGAGGAGCCGAAGAGCTGCTCGCGAACCGTGCGGCCAATCAGACACACGTCTGCGGCGTGAACGACATCATCGTTGGAAAAGGCGGCGCCCAGATCGATTTCCCACCGCTTGATGTCCAGATAGTCGGGGGAGACGCCGCGATACTGCGTGTACCAGTTCTGGTTGCCGAAGATGACCTGCGTCGATCCGTCGACGTTTGGCGACACCGATTTGATGAGCGACACCTGCGCCTTGATCGCGAGCGCATCTTCGATCGTAAGCGTGGGCGCAGCATGCGAACCTGTCCGCACGCCATTCACCGCGCGTCCTCCCGCCTCGACCCACACGAGATTGTCGCCGAGGTTGTTGAGCTGCTGCTCGACGCGCGTCTGCCCGGCCTTCCCGATCGCAACCACGCAAATGACCGCCGCGATTCCGATCGTAATGCCGAGCACCGTGAGCAGGCTCCGCATCTTGTTCCGCATGAGCGCCAGCAGCGCCGACTGCGTAATGGCAGCGTAGTTCATGTCGCGAATTGGGGAGGCGTGCCGGCAGTCGAGCCCGAAAGCTCTGTCGGCAACATGACGTCGAAATGACAAAGCGCCGCCACGCATACTCGAAAGATACGCGGGCGCCGCGCCCTCATCCGATCGAGTGTTATTCCGTGTTCGTTACGCTTCACGTCAACGGCGCCGGCCGACTGCGAGTAATATGATGGGAGGCGCACTTCGGCGGGCACCGCTCAGCAAGGAGAGACACGCACATGAGATCATCGACGCGCAATCGGAAGGGTGACGCACTCAGCATTTTCGGCGGCGCGGTGTGCGTCGTCGCCTGCGTCTCGACCCTCGCATGTGGAAGCGGAGCGCCAAAGTCGGCGTCTGCGCCGAGCGAGGTCGGCACACAGCCGGTCTCGGAGCACCGGCTCCCGACTGGAGTGCGCCTCGATCCCGTTGGCCGCTCGATTCCGGTTGGCAACATGCCGATTGCCGCGCTGGCATCGCCGGATGGACGCTATCTCGTGCTCAGTCTCGCTGGGTGGCGCGATCAGGGGATCGACATCGTCGATCTCGCGTCGGGCCGCGTCGCACAGCATACGCCGCAGACGGGTGCCTTCCTCGGCCTCGCGTGGAGTGCCGACGGTCGCACGCTGTACGTCTCCGGCGGCGCCGCCGACGCGGTCTACGAGTATCAGTGGCAACCCGCCGCACCGCACCCCGCGTCGCTCGTCGACAGCATCTCCGTCGGCCACGCGGACGCGACAACTCCCGGATCGCGCTATCCAGCCGGCATCGCACTCTCGGCCGACGGCAAATCGTTGTACGTAGCCGAGAACCTCAGCGACTCGCTCGCGGTCCTCGACCTCGCAACGCGCCGCGTCGTTCAGCGGGTCGCCGTTGGCTCGTACCCGTATGCCGTCGTCGCCACGCACGATTCGTCGGGGTCGCACGTCTACGTCTCGGCGTGGGGCGCCTCGAGCGTGGCGACATTTCGCGTCAGCGCGAACGGGCGTCTCTTCGCTGAGCAATCGATCGAGGTCGGACGACATCCCTCGGCGATGGTGGCGAGCGCCGATGGCAGCCGACTCTTCGTAGCGTCCGCAAGCACGGATCGCGTGGCGGTCGTAGATACGCGCGCGCGTCGCGTGCTGCGATGGCTGCTCGATCAGCCGCCCGGTGGCGTGGCTGAAGGCAGCACGCCGAACGCGCTCGCGCTGTCTGCGGATGGTAAGCGACTGCTCGTCGCCGAAGCAGACGCGAATGCCATCGCCGTGTTTGCACTATCGGGGCAGGCGTCCGGGACGGCATCGGGCGCCGATATCGACAGCCTCCTCGGTCGCATACCCACCGAGTGGTATCCGACGGCCGTTGGCGTGCATGGCGACTCTCTCTGGGTGGTGAACGGGAAGGGGCGCGGAGCAGGTCCAAATCCGAATGGACCGCAGCCGAACCGTCCGCTCGCGCAGACAGATCCGCACAGCTACACGCTGGGGCAGCTCAGTGGCACCGTGTCCGCCATAGGCGAGGTGCACGGGAACGATCTCGACGCGCTATCGCGTCGCGTCGCGCGCGCCAACGGATGGGATACGACCCGTGTCGCGCGCGCGCACTATCCGCCGTTCGAGCACGTCGTCTACATCATCAAGGAGAATCGCACCTACGACCAGGTCCTCGGCGATCTGCCCCAGGCAGACGGCGACACGACACTTCTCTTTTTTCCGCGCGCCATTTCACCGAATCATCATGCGCTGGCGGAGCGATTCGGCATCTTCGATCGCTTCTTCGTGAACGCAGAGGTGAGCAACCAGGGGCATCCATGGTCCACGGCGGCGTACGTCACCGACTTCCTCGAGAAGACAACGCCGGATGATTATCGCGGAAGCCGCCCAGAGCACGACGATGCGGCGATCGATGCGTCGGATCCAGCCATGGGCTACCTGTGGGATGCCGCCATAAAGAAAGGATTGTCGCTGCGCGTCTATGGCGAGTACGCCGAGCTCGTTCCCCGCGCGGCAAACGATACGGGGCCGCAGCGTGTGCGCTCGCTGATTCCGTCGCTCGCGCCGTACACGAATCCAACGTATCCACCGTTCGACATGACGATCTCCGATCAGGTGCGCGCGGATGCGTGGCTCGCGGAGTTCGCACGATACGAGCGATCGGGAAAGATGCCGGCGCTCGAGATTCTACATCTGCCGCGCGACCATACAGCGGGCGCACGCGCGACGGCTCCAACGCCCAAAGCGTACATGGCCGACAACGATTTCGCGCTCGGCCGCATCATCGAAGCGCTCTCGCGATCGCCCTTCTGGAAGCACACGCTGGTGTTCGTGGTCGAGGACGATGCGCAGGCTGGTCCGGACCACGTCGACTCGCATCGCTCGGTCATGCTCGCGATGTCGGCGTGGAATCGCGGCGGCGTCATTCATCGCTTCGTGAACACCACCGACGTGCTGGCCACGATCGAGGAGGTGCTCGGCCTGGATCCGATGTCTCATTTTGATCGATTCGGTCGCCCGTTGCGTGACATCTGGCGCGATACGCCGGATCTTCGGGCATACGTTGCCCTCGAGTCTGTGCAGTCGCGCACGGAGCTCAACCTCGCAACAGGGACCGGCGCCCGGCGCTCAGCGCGACTGGACTTTTCGGAGGCGGACAAGATCGACGACGAGCAGTTCAATCACATTCTGTGGCGAGCGATCAAGGGGCCGGGAGTGCCATATCCCGGTGCAAAGCGGGCGGCGGTGCAGGAGTACGTGCGCGGAAATTGATGGCCGCCAACCACGAGACGTAGGCAGTCGGACACGACCCCTTTCTTCGCTCTTTGGAGGCCGCTAACGTTCGGTCTCGCCGCGGGTTGGTCGGCGGCGAACTGCAGTACACCGGTAGTACGGGACGTAGCGCAGCCCGGTAGCGCACCTGAATGGGGTTCAGGGGGTCGCGGGTTCAAATCCCGCCGTCCCGATTGATTCTAAAGCACTTATGGTAGCAAGCCGAACGGGCGTCACCTGTTTGATTACCCGTTTGCGCTCGTGCGATGTGTTGTTCGTGAACCTTACGCTCCTCGCCATCACGGCGAGGAGCGTTTGCGTATCCGCCTGCTGGTAGCAGGTGAGCAAGCTTTCGGAGCCGCTGCATCGCGGTACGCGTGACCGTGATTCGTTCGGAGCTCGCGATGGGGCAACGCACCGTTACGAGGAGGAACGCATCACTCGTCGGTCGAGACAGCCGCGCGCGGAAGAAGCAGTGTGAAAGTCGATCCC
>JBDTJH010000161.1:0-5897 GCA_039935955.1 Gemmatimonadaceae bacterium | reverse complement strand
GCTCAGCTTCGACGGGTCGCAGATCACGCCGCCCTTCGAGCCGCCGAAGGGAATGTCGACGACGGCGCACTTCCACGTCATCCACGCCGCGAGCGCCTTCACCTCATCGATGGTGACGTTGAGATCGAATCGAATGCCGCCCTTGGCCGGGCCGCGCGACGTGTTGTGCAGCACGCGATAGCCGGTGAACACCTCGATCTCGCCGTTGTCGAGCAGCACCGGAATCGACACGATGATCTGCTTTTCGGGGCTGCGCAGGATCTTGTACAAACCGGGCTCGAGATCGAGCAGCTCGGCGGCCCGATCGAAGCGCGACATCATGTCCTCGAACGGATTGTCCTCATTGAGGAACGTATCCTTGTTCGGACCGATCACTTTCTGCGAGGCGAGGCGGGAGTCGGCAGTCATATTCGATTGAGGGACCGTAGCCCCGAGGGGCTCAGAGTTGGCGGAGGCGTGCGTTGATCACGAGATCGAGGATCGCATCGATTGCGTCCTCGCTTTCCTCGACGATTACGGCTTGGGAAACATACCCAATGGCTCGCGCGGCGCGAGGCCAGAGTGACACGAGCTTGACCGCGTCCTTCAGTGTACAAAGGGCGATTTCATCGGTCCCGAGGTCACGCGCGAGTGCCTGCGCTTCGGCTTCGGTGAACGGATGATGGTCGGGAAACGACTTCATGCGGACGATCGCACCGGTCTGAGCCAGCTGGTCGCCGAACGCGGCGCCATTGCCTATACCGGCGATCGCGAGCACGCGACGGCCGGCGATCGAGCCGAGGGGCGCGGCGGGCGCATCGCCGATACGGATCTCGCTGAGCGCAAGATGCACGATGGCCGTCGGAACCGCGGGCGCGAGGATGCGCACGTGGGCGGCGACAGCACGCGCATCATCGAGTGACGCCGCCTTCCGGGTGACGATGACGAGCGAGGCGCGCCGAAGCGCCGCAGCGGGCTCGCGCAGGGGACCGGTGGGAAGCATTCGCGACGGATCGCCCGGCACGTCGGCGCTCACGAGTACGACGTCGGCGGTGCGTGACACACGGCGATGCTGAAAGCCATCGTCGAGGACGGCGATGTCGGCGTCCGCCGCGGCAGCGCGCTCGATCGCCTCGATACGATTCGCGCCCACGATCACGGGAATGGTCGGCGTGAGTCGGGCGTGGACGAGCGGTTCGTCGTCACCATAGCCGCGGAGGACGATTGCGGGGCGCGCGCCGCGCGACTGCAGCCGGGTCGCGAGCCACGAGGAGACGGGAGTCTTCCCGGTTCCCCCCACCGTGATGTTGCCGACGGAGAGCGCCGGGATGCGCGGCGCGTGCGCGCGCAGGAAGCGTTGATCGTAGAGCGCGTTCCGTGTGCCGGAAATCAACGCGAAGAGCATCGATGCCGGTGCGAGCACGAGGCGAGCGACGCGCGCACCGGCAGTCTCGCTCCACCACAACCACTCGACGCCATGGCGCTCAGCCATTGGCGGCCGCAGGGAGCTCGCCCATCAGCGTCTGAAAGCGCGGCGCATCGTTCGCCGCCTCGCGCAGCGACGCCGCGTGCACGACGATCGGTTCGCTCACATGGATGGTCACGCGCGCGAACGGCTTGGGGATGATGAATCGATCCCAGCTCTTGAGCCGCCACGCGCGATCCACGACGGCGCGCAAGAGCACGATCGGCGCACCCGACCGCTGCGCCGCGATGAGTGCGCCGGGGGCGAAGCTCTCCGCGGGCCCGCGCGGCCCGTCGGGGGTGACCGCGACGTGCGCGCCGCCTTCTACTTCCCGCGCGAGCGACAGCAGTGCGCGCTCCGCGCCCCGTCGCGACGAGCCGCGAATCGTGCGATAGCCCATCGATACGGCCGCGCGCGCGGCGATCTCGCCGTCGCCATGCTCGCTGATCAGCACCACGATATCGAGGTCGCGAAAATTCCACATGTGACAGAGGAGCTCGCAGTGCCAGAGGCAGAAGATGACCGGGCGCTCGTGCTGGCGAACGATGTCTCCCCCGCCCTGATGCACCTCGCGCACGCGCCAGGTGCGCGCGAGCACCCGCACCCCCGCGCCGACGATCGCCGAAGTCCAGCGCGCGCGCCGCTCCTTCTTCCTCGCGCGCGCGCCACTCGCGGCATCGTCGCTCACGCGAGCATCTCGAGCGCGATGTGCGCGACGCGCTCCGCCGCGCCGGGCTCTCCGAGCGCGGCGCGCACCTCGGCGAGCCCCGCGAGCATCGTGGTGCGCGCGGGCGAGCCATGGAGCAGCAGCGGCTCGAGCACGTTCGCCATCGCGACGGGCTGCATCGCGTGCTGGATGAACTCCGGCGCGACGCTGCGATCGACGACGAGATTCACGAGCCCGATGTACGAGATACCGCGAACGAGCCGGCGCGCGATCTCGTAGTTCAGCCTCCCGACGCGATAGGCGACGATCAGCGGCGTGTTCGCAATCGCAGCCTCCAGCGTCGACGTGCCGCTCTTCACGAGCGCCGCGTCGGCGGCACGCCACACCGTATACGAGTTGCCCTGCGCCAGCTGGAAGGGCACGCGGGCAGGATCGATGCGCATGTTCGGCGCGACGCCGACGATGACACGCAACGCCGGCAGCCGCCGCTGCAGCTCGAGCGCGGTAGCGGTGAACACATCGAGATGCTGCGCGAGCTCGCCGCGGCGGCTTCCCGGAAAGAGCGCGAGCACCGGCACGTCATCGGGGAGCCCGAGTTCGGCGCGCGCGTGCGCGCGAGTCGGCAAATCGCGGGCGTCGTCGAGGAGCGGATTGCCGACGTACGTCGCGGCGATCCCCCGCTTCACGAGATACGCCTCTTCGAACGGAAGGATCACCGCCGCGCGCGTGATCGTCCGACGCATCTCCGGCAGTCGCCCCGCCCGCCACGCCCACACCTTTGGCGTAATGAAGTAGAGCACTGGAACGCCGGCGGCCTTCGCCGTCACGGCCACGCGCAGGTTGAAGCCCGGATAATCGACGAGAATCACGAGCCCGACGCTGCCCGTGGCCAGTCGCGCCTTGAGCCGGCCGAGCAGGAGCAGATGGAAAGGGATCTGCTTCACGACGCCAGCGTAACCCATCACCGCATGCGCCGCGATGTCCGCGATGAGTGTCGCGCCCGCGGCACGCGTGCGCGCTCCGCCCACAGCGGCGATCGGGATGTCTGGAGCGAGGCGCCGAAGCGCTGCTACGACCGCCGCGGCATGCAGGTCGCCGGAAGCCTCGCCGGCGACGACCAGCACCTCACGCACGACGATCTCCGTCGAGGGGCGCGGTCATACCGCGAGCCCGCGCTCACTCTTCGACACGAACGACAGGAAGTGCTCGACTTCGGGATACGGATGCAGCTCCTCGCGCGCCCGCTCCATCGCGTTCGAGAGGATGAGGTCGGAGCGGAAGAACAGCCGGTACGCGCGCTTCAGCTCGCGCACGACCGCCGGATCGAAGTCGCCACGCGTGAGGCCGACCGAGTTGAGTCCGTAGAGCTTCACCGGATTTCCGGCCGCCTTGAGATAGGGCGGAACGTCCTGCGTCACCTTGGAGGATCCGCCGACGAACGCATACGCGCCGATCTTCACGAACTGGTGTACCGCCACGAGCCCCGAGAGGATCACGCGATCTTCCATGTGCACGTGGCCAGCCACCTGCGACGCGTTGGAAATGATGATGTGGTTGCCCAGGTGGCAGTCATGCGCGAGATGCACGTACGACATCACGAGACAGTCGGCCCCCACCACCGTGCGCTCCGATTCCGCGGTGCCGCGGTTGATCGTGACGCACTCGCGGATGACCGTGCGATCGCCGATCTCGACGAAGGTACGCTCGCCGCGGAACTTGAGATCCTGCGGATCGCCTCCAACGATCGAGCCGCTACCGACCTTCACGTTCGCGCCGAGCGTCACCAGCTTCTCCAGCGTGGCGCGCGAGGCTATCAGGCATCCGTCGCCGATCACGCACTCCGGTCCGACGATGGCGAAGGCGCCGATCTCGACGTCCTCGCCAATCTGCGCGTCGGATGAGACGAGCGAGGTCGGATGGATGCGAACGGTCATTTGTCGCGGACCATCGCGCCCATGTCCGCCTCGCATACGATCTCGCCATCCACGCGTGCGACGCCGTGAAGCTTGCACATGCGCCCGCGACGCTGAACCATCTCGACCTCGATGCGCAGCTGGTCGCCGGGCTTCACCGGCTTCCGCCACTTCACGTTATCGAGCGATGTGAAGTACATGACGAGTTGCGATGCATCCTCGGAGTCTCCGAGCATCATCAAGCCGCCCACCTGCGCCATGCATTCCACGATCAGCACCCCAGGCATCACTGGATGCCCCGGAAAGTGTCCCTGGAAGAACGGCTCGTTGATCGTGACGTTCTTCAATCCCACAATGCGCTTGCCCCGGTCGTGCTCGAGGATGCGATCCACGAGCAGAAAGGGATATCGATGGGGTAGCTGCTTGATGATGTCCTCTGTTCCACTCATCCGCGTCTCCTCTGCGGCACGTTTCAACATTTCGCGGACGAGCGTCACCGTACCCCGGTGACTCGGCCGATCGGCGACGATCCGGCCGCGGACGCGCATTCCCGCCAGAGCCAGATCGCCGATGAAGTCCATCGTCTTGTGTCGCACGAACTCGTCGGACCAGCGAAGCTCCGTGTCGACGGGACCTTCGTCGTCGAGCACCACGGTGTTCGACGTCGTCACCCCCTGAATCAACCCCTTTGCCCGCAACGCTTCCGCCTCTCGAAGGAAGCCGAAGGTGCGCGCCGCCGCCAGATCCGAGGCGTAAGTCGTCGGCGTGACCGGAAAAGTGCACGACTGCCGCCCGATGAGTGGATGCGGAAAATCGATCGACACCTCGAGCGACAGCGCCGGTGCCGGCGTCACGGTATACGTCGACCCGCCAACGCGCACGGTGAGCGGAGTGCGAAGCGCGAGATACTCCACCTCACCGGCAACTTCGACGACGCGCGCAGCCAGCAGCGCATCGTAGAATGGACGTGCGCTCCCATCGAGAACCGGGGGCTCCGCGGCGTCGAGGTCGATGCGAATGTCGTCGATCTCGAGCGCAGCCACGGCCGAGAGAACGTGCTCCACCGTGTGGACCGCCTCATCGCCTTCGCCGAGCTGCGTGTGTCGCTCGGTGAGGACCGCGTTCTCCGCGCGCGCGGACACCGCGGGCGCGCCCGGCAGATCGGTGCGGCGGAAAATGATCCCGGCGCCCGGCGATGCCGGATGGAAGGTCAGCGTGCACGCGCGGCCGAGATGCAGTCCGATCCCCTGCAGCGAGACGGCGCCGCCGATGGAATGACGGCGCGCGGTCACGACTTCTTCTCGTTCAGCTGTCGCTCGATCTCGCGCAAGCGGTCGGCGAGCTTGTAGAACGCCGAGGTGGCCTTGAGCCACTCGCGCTGCGGCCGCGCCGGCGCGCCGCTCCACATCTCGCCGTCCGGAATGTCATCCATGACGCCAGATCCCGCTCCCAGCTTCACGTTGTTGCCGAGCTCGAGATGCCCGGTAACGCCGACCTGCCCTCCAATCATGCAGCCGTCGCCGAGTCGCGTCGAGCCCGCGATCCCTGATTGCGCGGCGATCAGGCACATGCGCCCCAGCCGAACGTTGTGCGCGATCATCACGAGGTTGTCGAGCTTCGTTCCGGCGCCGATCACCGTATCCGCGATGCTGCCGCGATCGATGGTCGAGTTCGCGCCGACCTCCACATCGTCCTCGAGAATGCACCGTCCGACGTGCGGGATCTTCTGCACGCCGGTGCGCGTCGGCACGTAGCCGAAGCCGTCGCTCCCCGCGCGCACGCCCGCGTGCAGCCGCACGCGCGCGCCGAGGATCGTGCCGGGATACAGCGTCACCCCGCTGACGAGATGCGAATCCTCACCGATCGTCACCCC
>JBDTJH010000160.1:0-7596 GCA_039935955.1 Gemmatimonadaceae bacterium | reverse complement strand
TAGGAGCGCGCAATGCACAGAACCTGGGCGATCATCGAACGCGAGCTGCGGCGCTTCCGGCGCAGCCCGATGCTCATCGTGATGTCGCTCGTCATGCCGATCATCCAGCTCGTGGTACTCGGCTACGCGTTCGGCGGGCAGGTGAAGCATCTCAAGGTCGGGCTCGTCGATCAGGATCACGGCGTTCCCGCGGTGCGGTTGCACGAGCTCTCGAATGCCGTCGCGGCGAACGCGAAGACCTTCACGCCGCTGATGTACAACGATCTCGGCGCCGCGCTCGGCGATCTTCGCAACGGACATCTCAACGGTGTGCTCGCGATTCCGCCGGATTTCTCGCGGCGGCAGCTCGCGGGCGATGCGCCGCGCGTCGCGCTCATCGAGGACAACACCGACAACTTCGTGAGCGCGAGCCTCGCCGGCGCATACGCGGGGCTCATGGCGGCGTACAATCAGCCGCCGGCCGAGCGGCAGCGCGTCTCGCAGCACACCACGCTCGACGTCGTCGAGATGTATCCGTACGTGCCGTACATCCAGTATCTGCTGCCGGGGTCCATCGTGATGTCGATCTTCATGATGGTGATGATCGGCGGCGGCATCATCTTCGTCGACGACAAGGCGCGCGGGCTGCACGAGGGGTATCTCGTCACGCCGATCACGCGACTCGAGCTCATCCTCGGCTTCAATCTGTCGGGGGCGATAAAGGCCGTGATCGCCGGGCTCGTGCTGATGACAATCGGCTCGCTGATCGCCGGCGTGCCGAATCCGTTCGAGCCGATGCGCCTCGTGCGGTTGTTCGTCGTCGTCGTCGTGACGGCGGTTGCGCTGGTGAGCATGATGTTCCTGCTCATGGTACGCGTGAACGACCCGCTCATTCCGCGTGCGACCTTTGGTGTGCTGAACACCTTTCTGTACTTCCCGAGCGGCGCCGTTTATCCGACGCAGGCATTTCCGGGATGGATGCGCGTGATCGCGAAGATCGATCCGTTCACGTACGCGGTGCACGCGCTCAAGAATCTGTTGCTCAAGAACACGGGCTTCGGCGCGATCGGCTACGATCTCCTCTATCTCGTGGTGTTCTCCCTCGTCTCGATGACGCTGGCGACGTTGCTCTTCCGGCGCACGCTGTGACCGCCGCACCGGTGCATGCGACGGAGACGCGGGAGCGGATCCTCGCGGCCGCGACAAAGCTCTTCACGGAGCGCGGTTTCGCGAAGGTAACGGTGCGCGACATCACGCGCGAGGCGCAGGCGAATCTCGCAGCGGTGAGCTACCACTTCGGCGACAAGCTGGGACTCTACGAGCAGGTGCTCGAGATCGGACTCCGGTTCGCGAGCGCGATGAACGCGGAAACGATCCTCTCGAGCGAGGGACACGAGCCCGAGGAGTGCCTCCGTCACTACGTGCGACAATATCTGCCGCGCATCGTGCGCACGGATTCCAGAGGATGGATCTATCAGCTGCTGAGACACGAGATGGCGGATCCGACGCCCGTCGCGCGCTCGTACGTGCGGCAGGCGATCATGCCGCGCATCGACTTTCTCCGTGAAGTCGTGCGCGAGTTGCTCGGCGACGCCGCGAGCGACGATCGCATCCAGCGCTGCGTGACGAGCATCCAGGCGCAGTGCCTGTTCTATCTCCCCGATCCGTTCAAGGAGCTGATTCACCCCAACTTTCTCCCGAAGTCGGACGAGGACATTCGCGACACCGCCGACCACATCGCGGAGTTCTCGCTCGCGGGCATCCGGGCGATCGCGGCACAGCGGCGCGGGCCGCGGGTGCGGCCGCGCTAGCGACTAGCTAGCGACTAGCTAGCGACTAGCTAGCGACTAGTGTGAGCACCATCGCATCACCACCGTCCCGACGATCAGCGCGTCGTCGCGGGGAATCGAGAAGGTCGCGAACTCCGGGTTGAGCGAGCGCAGCTCGATCGCGCGGCGAGAGAGCTTCCCCACCGCCTTCACCACGTAGCCCTCCTCAGGGCGTCGAGCGACGACGATCGAGTCGCGTCGCACCGCCGTCCCCACGCACACGAGCACCACATCGCCCGCGTGCAACGCGGGCTCCATGCTGCTTCCGCTCACCGTCAGCGCGACGTACTTATGCCCCGCCGCGAGATTCTGTGGCAGCTCGATCCACCGCTCGCACGGCTCGTCCCAGAGCTCGCGACCAACCCCTGCCGCGACGCCGAGCTCCGGCCACGGCACGAAGCGCTCACGCACGATGCGCGTGTCGCGCGCCTCGTGCACCACCGGCTCCTCGCGCGCAGCCATGACCCCGAGCTGCTTCGCGAGCACGAGGGCATGCATGCGCCGCGCGAACCGCTCCGCTCGTGCTTCCGTCGCACGACGCTCGCCGCTGCGCTGTCCTGCGCGCGCGTCGCGTGCAAGCCACTCGTGAAATGCCCTGTCCGCATCGCTCGCGGGATCGAGCCGATGCTCGCGCGCGTACACCGCAAGACGCGCCAGCGTATCCATCTCCCGCTCGCGGCGCTCCTGTCGATCGCCCGCGTAGTCAGTCGTCTCCATGTGCTCCTCCTGGTTCGGCCGCGCGCGACGGCTGCGCGACCGCTGTGTCCTCTCCATGCGAGCTGCGGCGAAAGAAGCCGATCAGCTCCTCGCGCTCGGCGCCCGTGCTTTCGTGCACGTGCCGGAGCGCGCGCACCCGCAGCCGGCTCCGCGTGCGCGAAAGCCGCACCTTCGCCGCCGCGTAGCTGATCTCGAGCCATGATGCGATCTCACGCATCGGCACCGCATTCCCCACCCACGTGAGCATCTGCCGCTCGCCCGCCGAGAGCTCGGCGCCGAGCACGATGGCGAGGCGCGCGATTACGGGGGAGAGCGGCGCGGCATCCGCATTATCACCCGCCGCTGCGCGAAGGGCGCTCTCCGAGCACGTCGCGAGCACCATCCGCTCACGGCTCTCCGACTCGCCCGACGTCGCGCGCTCGTCACGATCGTCGCGGCGACGAGCGGAACGGCGGGCGTCGAGCATGCGGTTGCGGAAGGCACGCTGGATGTACGCATGTATGTCCCGCACGTCGTCGCGCGCTCGCGCACGCATCGGCTTGTCGCTCGCGATCAGCGCCATGACGACGTCGCTGAGCACATCGTGCGCGGCATCCTCCCAGTCATCGACCGGCACGCGAGCGTGTGCGGCGTAGCGGGCGAGTAGCGGCTCGAAGCGCGCGTAGAATTCGCGGAGCGCCTCGTAACTTCCCTTCCGCATCGCGGCGACGAGCTCCGTCTCGCTCGTCGCGCGCCAGCGCATGCGCTCCGCGAGCCGCTCACCGCGCGCGTCCTCCGGGCGATCCCTGTCGCTCATCCTTTGCCTCCATCGTCCGTGCATCGCGGCATCGTCTCGTCACAAGTGAAGACGCCGGACGGTTACACGGCCGCGAGCGCCAGGCTCGGCTGCCGGCGCAGCCACGCGCGCAGCCGGCTTGCGATGCGCGCGAGCTCATGGCCCGTGGGCGGCGACGCGAGTAGCCGCGCGCTCGAGCGCGACGCGCGCGCGGGGCGCATCCCTGCGATTCGCGCGCGTGCGAGCAGCGCGAGGACGTCGCCGAGCGCGTCGGCGCGGGACTGGAGCGGCGGGGCGATGGCCACGCGGCGCGGCGCCTGCCTCGCGTGTGCGACGCGCACCATCTCCTCGCGACTCGGCCGCTCGGTGCTCGCGGTGAAACCGAGGTTGGCGAGGGCGCGGCCGATGGCAGAGGTCTCGGTATTCTCGAGGCACGCGACGGCATTGACGTCGCCGTCGCCTTCGCGCTCGAGCGCCCAGCCGGTGGCGGCAGGGCTCGTATCGTCGGCCGTGCGATAGATGCGCGCCCGGAAGATCACGGCACTCGAGTCGCGTTCGACGAGCGTCGTGATGATGCGGCCGGCGGGGTAGCGCTCGTAGAAGAGCGTAATCCTGCGAGCGACGGGCGCGTACCGGTCGAGATCGTACCCATGTTCGGCTTTCGGCATAGCTCGGATCCTCTGTGCGTTGGACGGATACATCCTGGTAGCGCACAATATACCGAACAAATACCGAAGACAAGTGGTAGAACATAAGTCCTTATATATCAAGAACTTATGATCGTAGGACGCTCTTCCGATGGTTTGCCGTAACGGCTGCCCGGGAATGCGCTCCGCGAACAATCATGCACGGGGGCACGGCACACGCGTCGCCAGGCATTTGCAATTTCTCCTGAAATGGAGGTAATATTCTCCCGAACAGGAGGAACCCCACATGGCCGCCAGAGGCTATCCAGTCACCCGCTACGAGCCGTCCCCACTCGTCGATCTCGTATCGCCAAGTGCGCGCGAGCGACTGAGCCCCGCCGCCCTCAGGGCCTTCTTCTCCATGATGGAGCGCTGGCGCGTCCGCGACGAAGACGCCCGCGCCCTCCTCGGCGGCGTCTCCAACGGGCCCTTCTACGAGATGAAGAAGCGCATCTCGGGCCGCGTGCTCGACGCCGACCGGTTGCTCCGCGTGTCGTATCTCATCGGGATCTTCAAGGCGCTCAACATCCTCCACTCTCGCGCGCTCGCCGACGAGTGGGTGCAACTGCCCAACACGAATCGCATCTTCGGCGGCGCCACGCCGCTCGCCTACATGCTCAAGGGTGGCGTGACCTCCATGCAGACGGTGCGACGGCTGCTCGACGCACGACGCGGCGGGATGTGAGCGCGCTTCCCTCGACAGCGCTCGTCCGCCGCAACGACACCCACCGCCTCATCCCGTCGCAGCACCGCGACGACGGACGCACAGTGCTCGCGCGCCTCACCGAGAACGACGCCGACCTCGAGATCCTCTACGATCTCGACAACGCGACGAACGATCGGCTGCTGGCCGAGAACGATCTGCTTCCCGGGATTCGCGTGCACGAGCTGCTCTTCGGCGTGCCGTACTACCGCACGGTCAACGCCTCGTTCACGCATGCGCATCCGCTGGGCTCCCGCTTCAATGGCCCCGATCGCGGCGCGTGGTACGCGGCGTTCGAGATCCGCACCGCGCAGACGGAGGTCGCCTTCCACACGACGCTGCATCTCGCGGAGATCGACCGTTATGAAGACGACGTGACGTTCGACGACTACCTCGCGGACTTCAGCTGCGACCTGCACGACCTGCGCGGCGACGCGCGCTTCATCGCCTCTCTCGATCCCGACCGCTACGTCGCATCGCAGACGCTCGCGGTACAGCTGATGGACGCCGGCTCGCTCGGCGTGATCTATCCGAGCGTGCGCCGCACGGGTGGGACGTGCATCGCATGCTTCAGACCTGCGCTCGTGATGAACGTACGCCGCGCGAAAACGTATCGGATGCGATGGAGCGGGAAGCCGGCGCCAGTGATCACGGTCGATGTCGTGTGAAGGTTGGCGTGCGCAGGCTCAGGGAATCGAATAGCCGTAGAGCGACGCGATCTTCGTGAATCGGTTCGACACCTGCGGACCGGCAGCGTTGAGCGTTCCCTCCCATACCACCGTGCCCGCCGGTGAAGCCTCGGTGGCGAGAAGCGGCGAGCCGAGGGTCGAGCCGATCAGCGAGTTTCCGTTTGCCAATCGCTGCGCCGGGCCGATGAACCGAACGAAGATCGCCGACCCACCGCCCGCGGAGAGATCGAGATGGCGCCGCGTATACTGGAACATCACCGCGCAGCGAGTGCGACGGTCGTTGAGCGATTCACCGCGAGTCTCCAGTACAAGGGGCTACTTCTTTGCGGTCATTCCCTTCAGCAGCTTCATCATCTTCACATCGTAGGGGTCCGGCGTCGCATCATCGTCCGCAATCTCGAAGTTCGCCTGCGGCGTCTCGAGGACGAGCGGCACCTTCTTCGCGCGCTTATCCGCGAGAAGCCAGCCGAACGCCTCCTTCCCGATCTTCCCCTCCCCGATCAACATGTGGCGATCCTTGTTCGAGCCGAGATCGCCCTCGCTGTCGTTCAGGTGAAAGAACGACGGGGGCGAGCCCGCCGCCTCCTCGAAGTCGTCGAGAATCTTCGTCAGCGCTGCCTTCGACGCGCTGATATCGTGCCCCGCCGCGAAGAGGTGGCACGTGTCGAGCCCGAAACCCGTGCGCTCGCGCAGGGAATCGGGAACGTCCGCGAGCATCATTCCGATCTCCTCTGGCGTGCGCCCCATCGTTAGCCCCGCGCCCGCGGTGTTCTCGATGAGCACGCGCGTGTCGCCCTTCACGGTCTTGAGCGCGTGCGTGATCGCCTTTGCGACGCGCTTCGCCGCCGACGCGCGATCGCCGCCCGTCGCGGCGCCGGGGTGAAAGCAGATCTGTCCGATGCCGAGCGCGGTGGAGCGCTCGAGCTCCTTGGTGAGGCCGTCGCGCGCGCGCCCCCACTTCTCCTCGTCGTTCGACGCGGTGTTGAGCACGTACGCCGAGTGCACGACGACGTTCTTCGCATCGATTCCCGACTTCTCGAGCGCGGCCTTGAATCGCTCGACGCGCTCCGGTCGAATCGACTGCTTGTCGCCATAATACTTCGGAATCGCCGTGAAGATCTGCAGCGCGGTCATCCCGCCGTTTCCGGCGCGGAGGGCCGCCATATCGATTCCGCCGTTGTCAACCGTGTGCGCGCCGAGCAGGAGAGTCATAGGTCCGTGTGTGAGAGCTTGCGTGCGACGGCGTGCGCCTTGCACCTTTTCAGGTCTCTGCATTGCGGTCTGCAGCCCCGTTTGGGTGATGCGCGCGCCCCTCTAGAATAGCGATTTGTCGTCATGCCTGCCGCCACGAAGTCCGATCCCGCCAATGTCGCTACCCCGCAGGCTCCGCGGGTCGAGTCGGGGGCCCGAAGCGCCGAAGGCGCGAAGGGATCCATAGTCGCCGCGTTCAACGGGCATCGCCGCACGCCGCCGCCGGTCAATGAGCCGATCCGCAGCTACGCGCCCGGTACTACCGATCGCGCGGAGCTCAAGGCCCGGCTCGAATCGATGGCCAACGAGGTCGTCGACATCCCGATCGTGATCGACGGACGCGAAATTCGCACGGGCGACACCACGAACGTCGTGATGCCTCACGCGCATCAGCACGTGCTCGGCCAGTGGCATGGCGCCACCGTGGAGCACGTCGCACAGGCGATCGACGCGGCCGAGCGTGCGCGCAGGGACTGGGGAAGCTGGCCGTTCGAGGAGCGCGCCGGCGTCTTCCTGCGCGCCGCGGAGTTGCTCTCCACCCGCTATCGCGCCACGCTGAACGCCGCGACGATGCTGGGCCAGTCGAAAACCGCGTTCCAGGCGGAGGTGGACGCGGCGTGCGAACTCGCCGACTTCTGGCGCTTCAACGTGCACTTCGCCGAGAGTCTCTACGCCGATCAACCGATCAGCGACAAGGGAATCTGGAATCTGACGGACTACCGCCCGCTCGAGGGATTCGTCTACGCGGTGACGCCGTTCAACTTCACGGCGATCGGCGGTAATCTCTCCACGGCGCCCGCGCTCATGGGGAACACGGTGCTGTGGAAGCCGTCGGCGACCGCGATGCTGAGCGCGCACTACATCATGGAGATTCTGAAGGAGGCCGGACTGCCGCCTGGCGTGGTCAACTTTCTCCCGGGTGATCCGGCCGCGATCTCGAACGCGGCGCTCTCGCATCGCGACTTCG
>JBDTJH010000159.1:0-5298 GCA_039935955.1 Gemmatimonadaceae bacterium | reverse complement strand
TTCGCCGGGCAAGCAGCGCGGCATCACACGACTTTAGGAGGGTCGGGTGTATCAGAAACCACGTGTGGAACGGTTCGGTACGTTCCGCGAGTTGACCCAGGTCGGCTTCAACGGCACCACGGATGGGTTCACCATCTGCGGCGCCAACGGTGGAACTGGCGACGAGCTTTGCGGAGGCCCAGGTGCGCCCCCGTGTCGCAATGGTTCGCCGGTCAGCATCGGGTAAGTTGACCCCTGTGTGAGCAAGTGGGAGGTTGTCGAGATCACCCGGCAGCCTCCCATTCGCTTTCCCACCCATGCGAGACTATCAGCTGTTCGGCGGCGCACTGCGCTCCGACATCGAATTCCCCGAGCTTCGAATCATCGAGAGCGACGCGCCGAGCTGGACGCTTCGCTCCGTTGCGCACGTGCCCGAGATGCACTCACCCGAGCAGCTCGGCGAGGCCGAGGTCATTCCGGGATGCATGGTGCGCCTCTTCCGACATGCGAGCGGCTTTCGTTTCGTGTTCGACGACACGGGGAGCTTCGACATCACGGATGGCGGACGCGAGATCGCGTGGAGCACGGGACCCAACGCAGAGGACTCGTGGGTGCGTGCGGACGTTACGGGGCGCGTGCTCGCCGTCGCGATGCACGCATCGGGACATCTCTGCCTGCACGGGAGCGCGGTGGCGACGGGCGGCGGCGCGATCTGCTTTCTCGCCCCCAAGTTTCATGGCAAGTCGACGCTGGCGCTCGCGCTCACGCGCGCGGGCGCGAGGCTGCTCACCGACGACATCGTGCCGGTGGACCCGCATACTCCCATCCAGGCCGTCCCCGGTGTACATCAAGTGAAGCTCTGGCAGGACACGGCCGCACACTTCGGCGTCGATGCCGATCGGCCGGCCCCGCGTCCCGGAAGCAAGCATCTGCTCCACGACTTCGATGACAACATGCTCTCGAACGATCGCACGCCGCTCGCCGCCATCTATCTCCTCTCGCCGGTCATCGTCGAGGAGGGTGCGGTCGCGCCTGCGGTTTCCCGCGCACGATTGCACTCGGTGCCGTCGGCGCTCGCGCTCGTGCGTCATTCGATCATGGGGAGCATGCTGAGTGGATCCGAGGCGCAGCACGTCATCGATCGCGCGACGACGATCGCCGAGGCGGTGCCGGTATACCAGCTCACGGTGGCAGCGGGGATGGAGCGCATCGGCGACACGGTCGAGCAGCTGCTCGCGTGGCACGGCGGCGGTGCCGTCGCGAGCGTGCACGCGTGAGCGGACTCGCGGCGCGCAATGATGCCCCGCTCCTCTCCGCCATGAGCGACGCGCGCGCGATCGCCGGCGATCCGTCGCACCACGCCGTCGTGCTCAGCGGGATTTCCAAGTCGTTCCCGATGCGCCGCACGTGGGGCGAGATGGCGCGCCATCCGTGGCTGCGTCCGCGCGCGCCGGTGCTGCGGAACGTCAGTCTTGCGGTGGCCGAGGGCGAGTTCTTCGGGCTGCTCGGGCCGAATGGTGCGGGGAAGACGACGCTCTTCAAGATGCTCGCGACGCTCGTGCTTCCCGACGAAGGCACGGCAACCGTCGGCGGCTACGATGTCGTCGCCGAGTCGTCGAAGGTGCGCTCGGTGCTCGCGCCGGTGATCGCGGATGAGCGTTCGCTCTATTGGCGACTGACCGCGTACCAGAATCTCGAGCTGTTCGCGAAGCTGCAGGGGATGCGCGGCTCGGCGATCAAGGCGCGTGTGAACGAGGTGCTCGAGGTCGTGGGGTTGAGCGACACGAATGTGAAGATCGTCGCGGCGTTTTCGTCGGGGATGAAACAGCGGCTGCTGATCGCGCGCGCGCTCGTGGCGCAGCCGCGCGTACTGTTGCTCGACGAGCCGACGCGATCCCTCGACCCGATCTCCGCGCGGGGCTTCCGCACCTTTCTCCGCGATGAGATTTCGGGGCGGCAGGGATGCACGGTGCTCCTCGCGACGCACAGCGCGGACGAGGTACTCGAGCTCTGTAATCGCGTGGCGGTACTCGATCGCGGGCGACTCCTCGCGACGGGCACCACCACGTCGCTCGCGCGAGACCTCGGCGAGGAGCGCTACGCGCTGTTCACGCGCGATGCCGCTCACCCCGCGCTCGCGGCGATGGTGCAGCGCGGCGTCGTCGGCGCGTTGACGGCCAAGGGCGACGAGGATGGATGGTCGCGCGTCGACATGGAAGTGTCGGGTGGAATGGAGCGCGCGGCGCAGATCGTCGCGACGCTGGTGGAGCAGGGCGTCGTCGTCGCCCGCTTCGAGAAGGTTCCGCTGCCGCTGGCGGATCTCATCGATCGAATCGTGCGCCGAGGCGCGGAGGGAACGTCCAATGCGTAGTGCACTCGCACTCGTGCAGGCGAGCTGGCGCACACAGCGCAGCTACCGCGTGTCGATGATGCTCTCGGTCCTGTCGCTCGGCGTCACGGTACTTCCGGTGTACTTCGTGTCGAAGGCGCTACAGCCGACCATGGCAAGCTCGATCGCGAGTCAGGCGCCGAACTATTTCGGATTTCTGGTGATTGGGTTCATCGCGCTGATCTTCGTGAGTACGACCGTCGGCTCGATTCCTGACGCGATTGGTGGCGGCATCGGCACCGGCACACTCGAGGCGCTGCTGTCGACGCGAGCATCGATTCCGTCGCTGCTTGCAGGAATGGTCGGCTACAGCTTCGTTTGGAGCTCGGTGAAGGCGATCCTCTTCCTCATGCTCGCGATGTTTCTGGGGCTGCATCTGTCGTTTGCGGCGTCGTTCAGCGGGATCCTCATTCTGATCATGATCGTGATGGCGCACATTCCGTTCGCGCTGATGGCGGCATCGCTCGTGCTCGCGTTCCGCACCACCGGGCAGATTCCAAGTGTCGTCATGATCGCGTCCGGACTTCTCGGCGGTGTATACTGGTCGATGACCGCAAAGATCATCCCGCCCTGGGTGCACGCGCTCGGCACCTACGTGCCGCTCGCGCCGGGGCTTCGCGCGCTGCGGCAGACGCTGCTCAACGGCGCGTCGCTCTCCGCCGTCGCGCCGGATCTGATGCTGCTGCTCGGATTCATCGTGCTGCTCAATGCGATCGGCTTCCTCGCGTTCTTCGAGGCTCTTCGCTACGCGCGGCGCACCGGCACGCTTGCGCAGTATTGACGCTCGCACGATGAGCCTCGCCTCGCTCTCTCCCGAAGCGCAGCTCCTTCTGCTGACCGCAGGCGGAGAGAAAAACGACGGCGCGATCCGCGCGCTGCTCGGACAGCGGATCGACTGGGCGAAGCTCGGCTGGCTCGCGGAGCAGGAGCGCGCGACGCCTGTGTTGTGGCGACGCTTGAGCGCGATCGGATCGCTGCCGCCCGAGTCGGAGGCGCTGCACCGGTTGGCGATGGTGTCGGAGTTCCGCATGTCGCATCTGGAAGCGAGGCTGTTGTCGGCGCTGGACACGCTCGCAGCGGCGAATACCGAAGTCGTGCTCCTCAAGGGTGCAGCGCTCGCGCTCACGGTGTATGGCTCGTTCGTCGCGCGGCCGATGTCGGATGTCGACCTGCTGGTGTCGCGCGACGATGCGCTTCGTGCGCGCGATGCGCTGCTCGGCGCGGGGTGGACGAGCGGCACGGCGCAGGAGTCGGCGTTCTACGACGGGCATCATCATCTGCCGCCGATCGTCGACGGGATGGGCACGGGCACGAGTCTCGAGCTGCACACGTCGCTCTTCTTCGAGGGACATCCGTTCGCGTTCACGAGCGACGACATGCGCGCGCGCGCGGAGCGCGTGACGGTGCGCGGGCGGACGGTGCTGGTGCCGAGTGTGCACGATCAGCTGCTGCATCTCTGCTTACACTTCGCGTGGTCGCACATGATGGCGACGGGCTCGTGGCGCGCCTTTCGCGATCTCGACGCGCTCTTGCGCACGGAGCGCGTGGAGTGGAAGTCGTTCACGAAGCTCGCGCGGGAGTCGCGCGGCGGCAGCGCCTGCTACTGGACCTTTCGTCTCGCGCGCACGCTCGCGGGAATCTCGGTGCCGGCGTGGGTGGAGCGCGCGCTCGCGCCGCCGGATCCGGAGTTCGCACTCAGGAGACTGGAGCAGCACTTCACGTACGATCTCCTGCCGACGGAAAACATCTCCCCGTCGCTCTGGCTGACGTACACGATGTGGCGCGCAGGACTACGCCCGCAGTGGAGCGGCCATGGCAGCGTGCGTCCATGGGACCGCGCAGACCAGCTGCTTCAAACGCAGCGCCCTGCACTGGGCAAGCGGCTCGTGCAGCACGTGCGCAACGCGAAAAGCTGGGCACGCTACGCGAAGCTGGTGCTGCTGAGGGCGTGAACGGCGCGCTGGAGCACAAGCCTGAACAGCTGGAAATGCGACAAAAAACGGATGACTGCACGGACAACGAACGGAGAACTGCGATGCCCTATCCGTTCGTTGTCCGTGCTTTTCTCCGTTTGTTGTCCGCCATCCAACTCGTTTTCGCATGTCAGAAAGCGCCACGATAGCAGACCGCAGATCGACGCTCGTCTGGATGCCCGCCGTCCCCCGAGATACTCGAATGTGCGGGCATTGACATCGCCCCTGAATCGCCTACATTTCTCAGGCTAACCCCCGCCGGTAACTGAGTTTGGGCTGCTAGTCGAGCCTTAAGTCGCGGCAAAGGTTAAAAAATAACGTCGCCTCCCAGCCACACCGGGATCAGCGACGCGCCCTTGGGTCCCCCTTCGCGCAACAGTGGCGATCGCACCCGGCGGCAGCGGATGGATACCGGTCCCGGCTTACGGGACGCCCGGTCCACCCGCGTTTTTGTTGGCGTTTTTCCAATCGTCAAATACCACGCGAGTAGTCGCGACAGCTGAGAGATATGGCACGCACAACCCCGATCGATCGCTACCGGAACATCGGCATCATGGCTCACATCGATGCCGGCAAGACCACCACCACCGAGCGCATTCTCTATTACACGGGGAAGAGCCACAAAATCGGTGAAGTCCACGATGGCGCAGCCACCATGGACTGGATGGAGCAGGAGCAGGAGCGCGGCATCACGATTACCTCCGCCGCGACCACGTGCTTCTGGACCCGTGATGGCATTGAGTACCGGATCAACATCATCGACACCCCGGGACACGTCGACTTCACCGTCGAAGTGGAACGGTCGCTTCGTGTGCTCGATAGCGCCGTCACCCTTCTCGATTCCGTTGCCGGTGTAGAGCCGCAGACCGAGACCGTGTGGCGCCAGGCCGACCGCTACGGCGTCCCGCGCCTGATCTTCTCGAACAAGATGGACCGCACGGGCGCGAACTTCGATCG
>JBDTJH010000158.1:0-4464 GCA_039935955.1 Gemmatimonadaceae bacterium | reverse complement strand
AACTCGCCCAACCGCGTGATGCCCGGCCGCCTGGTCGAGCGCGTCGCGCGCGCGGACAAGCTCGCCGGCGGACTGCACCCCGGCACGCCGGAGCTCATCGCGCGCGTGTACGCGCGCATCGTCACCGGCGGCGTGGTCTACAAGACCAACAGCCTCACCGCCGAGATCGTGAAGACGCTCGAGAACGCGTACCGCGATGTGCGCATCGCGTATGCGGCCGAGGTTGCGCGGTACTGCGATGCGCACGACATCGACTTCTTCGCGCTGCGCGACAAGGTGAACGTGAAGGTCGCGCGCGGCGACGACGCGAGCGCGGATCCGCGTGCCGTGCCGTCGGGCGCGCTGCTCGTGCCGACGGTCGGTGTGGGCGGGCACTGCCTGCCGAAGGATGGGATCCTCCTCTGGTGGCGCGCGATCGAGGCCGGTGAGGACACGTCGAAGAGTCTCATCCTCGAGTCGCGGCACATCAACGACGAGTCGCCAGCGGCAACGCTGGCGCTCGCGGAAAAGCGGTTCGGGCCGCTCGATGGAAAGCGTGTCACGCTGCTCGGCGTCGCCTATCGCTTCGATTCCGAGGACACGCGTAACTCGCCGACGCTGGTGCTCGCGCAGGAGCTGGTGGATCACGGGGCACACGTGGTGCTGCACGACCCCTACGTGCACGAGCGCGATCAGAATCTGGCGAAGACGAAGATGACGGCGCGCTTCACGACGGATCTCGCGGCGGCGCTCAAGAATCCCGACGTGATCTTCCTGTGCACGGCGCACGGCTTCTATCAGGAGCATCGCGTGGAGATCGTGAGCGCGCCTGCGGCGGGGATCGTCGACGCGTGCAACCTGTTCGATCCCCGCTCCCTCGACGGGATGCGCGATAGATACACGGGGATCGGCCGCGGTCACAAGGCCCCGAGCGAGGCGCTGGTCGACGTTGCCGTGAAGGGCTTTCGCGCGGTGGAGATGGGCGTCGCGAACGAGCTGCAGTGGCTGATCGGCTATCTCAACGAGCGGTACGCGACGGACGCATTCAATCGCGCGACGCTCGACGAGGTGCGCCGCCTGGCGGCGACGTGCACGACCGGATGCGACATCGCGCAGCCGGGTGTGGTCACTGCGCTTCCGATCGTCGATGGATTCGCGTCGCGCCTTGCGGCAACGGGGCGCGCGTAACGACGAATGGACGGCGCCATGGGGGAACTCGCCGGCGCTGGCGCCGCCCAGTCGCCCCCGGCGCACGCGTACGCGAGCGACACGAGCGCGGCGGCAGGCATCGGAACAAGCGCGGCGGCAGCAGCCGCCGCGCCACGGTTAGACTGGCTCGACCCCGTGAAGGCGCTCGCGCTGATCGCGATTCTCCTCAACCACGTAGTCGAGGAGTTCGGGCCCGGCCCCTGGTTCACCAATCCCGAAAACTCGTGGCCGTCGCTCGCGGTGCGGCTGCACACCATCGTACCGCCCGGTACCACGGTCTTTCTCCGCAGCGTGCGCGCCGCCGGCTGGCTTGGCGACGCCGCGCCCGGCGTCTTCATCCTCGCGAGCGGCGTCGGGCTCACGCTCTCGGCGCTCGCAAAGCCCGCTGGCACGCTCGACGCGCGCAGCTTTTATCGTCGCCGGCTACTCAGACTCTTCCCGCTGTACATCGCGATGCACTTCGTCGTGCTCGCGGGCGCGCTGCTCGTGCCAGGGAACGTGGAGAGCTTCGCCGGCCTGCGTACCATGCTCAGCCTCTCCGGCATCCGCGCGCTGCCCGGGACGTTCTTCTACATCTCGCCGTCGTGGTGGTTCGTCTGGCTGATCCTGCAGCTGTACGTCGTGTACCCGTATCTCTTCCGCGCGCTGCGAAAGCTCGGCCCCACGAACTTTTTCTTCGCGGCGCTCGTCGTGACGCTCGCGGCGCGCGGCATCGGCCTCGAGCTGCCGCGCGGGCGCTATGCGTGGCTCACCGGTCTCTTCTTCGCGTCGCGTCTCGCGGAGTTCGCGGTGGGGATGGTGCTCGCGCAGATCTTCGTCACGCGGCGCGAGCGCGCCGCCGTGGCGACCGCACCCGATCCGTCGACGCTCGCGATCTTCGCGATGTCGGTGCTCTGCTACGCCCTCGGGCTGTCAGCGTCGTTCACGCTCCCTGGTGCGCTCGTCTCGAATCTTCTCGTCACCGTCGGGATGACGGGAGTGTTCTGGACCATTTGGCGCGTCGTGCTGCGCCCCGAGCCGCATCTCGCCTCGTCGGCGCAGTGGCTCGGCCGGCGCTCGTATGCCGTGTTCCTCCTGCATCAGCCGCCGCTGCAATGGACCGCCGCGTGGTTCGGCCAGGCGCGCGGCGCGCATCTCGCCGCGGCGCTCGGCGCCGTCGGCCTCTCGGTGCCCGTGGCCGCGAAGCTCGAGGACCTCTGCAATGGCGCGCCCCGGTGGCGCGTGTGGGGTGTCCCGACGTCGACGCGGCGCATCGCGATCTTCGCGCTCTCCGCGATCATCGCGGTGCTCGCGATCGGCGTGGTCGGCGCACGCGAGCCGGCGGAGCTGCTGGCGCGCGCCGGCGCGTGGCTGAGTGCGTTCGCGATTCTCTTCCTCGGCGCTCTCTGCTTGAGCACGCGCCAACCGCTCAGCGAGACCGAGCGGTTCGTCGCACTGACCGCAATCGCGGGCGGCGCTCTCTCGCTCTTCGTGGCGCCGGGCACGTCGGGCGGCTTCGCGCTCGGCGTCGGCGCGGTGGTGGCGGGGGTGATCATGGTGATGCAGGCGAAGAGCTGGGCGCTCCCGCTGCGTGTGATCGCCGCCTGTGTGGTGATCGGCGCGTCGGCGGTGGCGGGCGAGGTCGCGCTCCGCGCCTTTGCGCCTCTCGAGACCGCGGTGTGGGGCGAGCTCCCCGCGCTGCAGAACGACTCGACGCGCACCTTCGCGCTGATCCCGAATCGCACGACGCATCTCCGCTACAACGATTACGACTACACGGTCACGACGAACTCGCTCGGGCTCACGAGCCCGGAGATTCCCGAGGCGCGCGCGGCCGCGAACACCTTCCGCGTCTACGTCGCAGGCGATGCGTTCTCGATGCCCGAAGGCGTCGACTACCCGCGCTCGTACCCCGCACTCCTCGGCGAAGCGCTCACGCGCTGCCTCGCGCCGCGCCCGGTTCAGGTGATCGACGGCGGCGTCACGGGGTATGGACCGAACGAGGAGCGCGCACAGCTGCACGAGCTCGCGCCCCGCTTCCGCCCGAACGTGATCGTCGAGCAGTTCTACATCAACGAGTACAGCGACATCTCGATCTCGCCGGCTGAATTTCGCGAGAGCATCGGGCTCGACCTCGGCAATCGCAGCGCGACGCGGCGCTTCCGCGACCGTTCGCAGGTGAAGACGCGCATCGGTCGCATGGCGCGCGCGGCGAAGGAGTCACTCACCGGGCATCCGGGCGCGTGGCGCTACGATCTCGCGCAGCTCGACTACTATCGCGCGGGCGACAACCCGCTCTACGACGCGCGCACGCTGCACCTCATCGCCAATGCACTGGCCGGGATGAAGCACGTGGCGGACAGCAGCGGCGCGCAGCTCGTCGTCGCGTTCGTGCCGGGCGCCGTCGCGGTCTCCGATCCGGCGACGCTCCCCCACTTCCCGCGCGGCGAGAATCTCCGCGACACCAGCGCCTATGACATGGGGCGCCCGTACCGCGCGCTCGAGCGCATCACGGATTCTCTCGAAATCAAGACAATCGATCTGACCCCTGCCCTGCGCGCGAGTGCCGCGGCGCCCGCGTATTTCCCGGCCTCCTGGCACTGGACTGCCGCGGGCCACCGCGCCGCCGCAGGCGCGATCGAGCAGACCCTCGATTCGCTCGGCCTCCTGGGAGCGCATTGCTCGTGAGTCCGATCTCCCTGCTCGAGCACACCGCACTCGCCCTCGCGATCGCTCTGGTCGCCGCGGTTGCGCTCGAGCGCGCGCGCCTCGCGCGCGCGCTCCCGTCGCTCCTCGCGCTGTGCGCAGCCGCGAGCGCGGTGGTCGTTTTCGCGCTCGTCGCGAACCACATCGTCTTCCCCTTCCATCTCGATCTGATGGAAGGAGTCGTGATGCAGCACGCCCGGCGTGCGATGCTCGGGGAGAGCATCTATCCGCTCCCGACGCCGCGCTTCGTTCCGCTCGCGTACAACGCGCTCTTCTACATCCTCGCCGTGCCCTTCCTGCACATCTTCGGCGACACGCTGCCGGTGCTGCGCATGGTCTCCGTGCTGGGGATGATCGGAAGCGCAGCTGCGACCTTCATCATCGTACGCGCGTACACGCGCTCCACCTGGTGGGGGATGATCGCCACGGGGCTGTTCTGCGCCTCGTATGCCGCGATGGATGCGTACCTCGACACCGCGCACTCCGATGCGTGGCTGCTCTGCTGTGCGCTCTGGGGCACATACCTGGTGACCCGGGCGTCGCGCGGCGCGCACATCGCCGGCATCCTCGTGCTCGTCGCCGGATTCTGGT
>JBDTJH010000157.1:0-46118 GCA_039935955.1 Gemmatimonadaceae bacterium | reverse complement strand
ACCCGGGGCCACAAGCATGACGTTGGCGAACATTTCCGCGAGTAGCTCCGGTCAGGCGATGATTCCTTCGACGACCGTGCCCGATGCGATAGCGACCGCGGGATACGCAATCGTGTTTTACGCGACCGCCAGCAGCACCAGTGCGATTATCGCCTGTGGCGACTTGAGCTGACGCGAGGAAGGCTGACACTTGCTTCAAGCGCGCTCGCCCTTCGAGTAGTTTTAGCAGAGAGAAGTCGACTCGTGGATCTCGATGATTTCAAGCGCAGCGGACTGAAAATCCGCGTATCGGGGCTCAATTCCCTCCCTGGCCACTTTGTGCGACGGCAACGTGATTCGCAAACCCCCTCTTTCCCAACAGCGACTTTGAAGGCGCCCGCCGATGAACTTCATCTGCGGGCGCTGTGTTTCGGTGCACGACCTGCACGGTGTGGTTGAAAGAAGCGACTTCCGAGGGATATGAGCCGCGATCGTCCCGAACGGGCCGTCGCAGTTTCCAACTGCCGAGGATTGTGCCTGAACGCCGCTAGCTGCTGGCCGCGGACTCTATTTCTCGCCATCTCGGGTAGCGGCGCCCCCCATTCCTGGAGCAGCAACTCGATGCACTTAGCCAGCGTTCGCGACATTTCGTGCGCTTTTTTCCTTGTAAGCGCGGTAGCACTGACGGGATGCTCACCACGAAGGACGGGGCCATCACGCGATCATGGGTTGGCTGAAGGCAGCACATCGGTGCGGCCAATCGGTGCGCCGCTGGCGCCGCTCCCACCGGAGGCTGCGACGGCGGACATCACACATTTTACGTTCATCGCATACGGTGATTCGCGCGGCCGTCACGATGGCCAAGCATTGCAGTACGAGCACGGCCTCGTCGTGCAATCGATGCTCAAGCGAATCGCCTCCATCGGGTCCGCGCACGACTCGGTGCGATTCGTCGTCTGGAGTGGCGACGCCACTGTCGACGGACGGATTCCGGCGCAGTGGAATGTGAGCTTCGATCCACTCGTCGAGCGCATCACCGGCGCCGGAGTTCCATTTTTCCCGGCACCGGGAAATCACGATGTCGCGCACACCGACACGCGCGACTCTCGGGATCGAGAGCAGGCATTGAAGAACTATTATTCCGCGTTCGAATACCTGATTCCCCCCGCAGGCGCACCGCGCCGCCTCGCGGGGTATCCGACCTACGCGTTCGGATACGGCAACAGCTTTCTGATCGGGTGGGACTCCAACATCGCGAGTGACTCTACGCAGTTCGCCTGGATACGCGCCCAACTGGAGGGCCTCGACCGCACGAGATACCCGAACGTATTCGTCTTCCAGCATCATCCGGCATTCTCTTCGGGTCGTCACGGAGGGCCGCACGCTGACGAGCAGACGCTGGTAATTCGAACGCGGTACATGCCGCTCTTTCTGAAGCACCACGTCCGCCTCATCCTCGCGGGTCATGAACACCTGTTCGAGCACTGGGTGGAGCGCTACCAGGATGGAGCAGGCAAGTCCTATCGGCTCGATCAGATTGTGAGCGGAGGGGGCGGTGCACCGATATACACGTATACGTCAGAGCCGGATCTGAGTGACTACCTGAAATCAGGGTCGGCGCTGAAGGGCAGCCTCGAGCATCTCGTTAGACCGGGGACAACGGAGTCCTCCAATCCCTACCATTTTGTGATCGTGCATGTCGACGGCACGGATATTCGCATCGAGGTTGTCGGCGCCGAGCATGACTTTCACCCCTATGGCGTGTCCACGATGGACCTCGGTCCGACCGTGACCAATCGCTAACCAATCACGCTGGCGCGCGAACCGAGGCGAACTCGATCTCCAAGCACAGCTGAGGAGCCCCGTTCTTGCCGGCGATTTGTACGCGGCGGCGAACGAACGCGCGTCTCGCCCAGTCCGGCACCGCCAGGTTGGGATGTTGGACCGCCTTGAACTTGCGCGGTGCAGGTCGCAGAACGCCGCTCCTCGGCGACGGGCGAGCAGTGCGGCACACCAGTGGCGAGGGCGACTATGAGGGGCAGTGACCACCGCGTGCGTTCCGCATCCGCCCACCGTTGTGCGTTCTCGGCCGGCCGAGAGGGCCGATTGGCTGAGGCGTCTTTCTCGCTCTCGGCGCCGCGCTATTGTTCAGACGGAGCACGCCACTCGCCAAGGACTTGATGGCCGTCTCGTCGCCATGGTCTCTCGCGGGGGTTTTCTTGTCGGAAGTAGGCCTTCGATTGTTTCGAGTTGCGAGCCTGGACGCATTCGATTGTCCGATACTGCTCGGTTCAGGCGCACCAACCCTTACGATTTTACAGGCGCTGGTAAGGTGAACGTGAGATCTACGTCGCGACGAGATTTCCTGCGTACTAGCGTGGCCACTGGTGCAGGACTGGCGGTCGGCTGCTCGCTTGACAAGGAGCAACGCGGGACCACAGGTGGTGACGCGGCTGCGAGCTCGGACTCCGACACAAAGTCGGCAAGGGCGCACACAAGTCCGGCGGACGTCACGATCCGCATTGCTCCGGTGCTCGTGGAGCTCTCGCCGCACCACATCATCAGCACGGTCGGATACAACGGCAGCGTTCCGGCGCCGGTGATTCGTTTCAAGGAAGGACGCCCCGTCAGCGTCGAGCTAATCAACGAAACCGACACGCCCGAGCTCGTGCACTGGCACGGCCAATTCCTCCCGTCAGTCATCGATGGTGCTTCTGAGGAAGGCACTCCGTTCGTCGCACCACACGGCTCTCGCCGCTATTCGCTCACACCGAAGCCGTCGGGCACTCGCTGGGTGCACACGCATGCGTTCGCCGGCGCGGACCTCAATCGCGGAACGTACACAGGACAGTTCGGCATCGTGTACATCGAACCGTCGAGCGAGCCGGGGCGATTCGACCGCGAGATCTTTCTCGCCACGCATGAATGGGAGCCGTTTCTTGGTGCCGAAGAGATGGGCACCGATGCGGAGACATGGCCACCGGGCAACGTACCGCATCCCAAGCCTGTCTCAACTCCCAATGGCTACGAGGTGGGCTACCGTGCGTTTTCGATTAACGGTAAGTCGCTCGGATCGGGCGAGCCGCTGCGTGTGAAACGAGGTGAGCGAGTCATGTTTCGCGTCCTGAACGCGAGCGCGACCGAGAACATCCAGCTCGCGCTGCCCGGCCATCAGTTCGAAGTGATCGCATTGGATGGCAATCCGGTGCCGACGCCTCGGAAGGTGCACGTGCTCGCATTGGGATCGGCGGAGCGCATCGATGCGATCGTGGAGATGAACCATCCCGGCGTGTGGATCCTCGGCACGCCCAACGACGATGACCGCCGCGATGGCATGGGGATCGTCGTGGAATACGCAGGAGTCACTGGAGCGCCGCGCTGGCACGCACCTCCTAAGGAGCCGTGGGACTACTCCCTCTTCGGCGATCAGCGCGTTCGTCCCGCCCCTGATCATACGATCCCGATGGCGATCGGGAAGATCAACGGGGGCAAGTATGGCTTCAATCGCTGGACCATCAACAGCCAGCAATTCGAGCACAGCACGCCAATCGAGATTCATGAAGGACGGCGGTACCGTCTGGCGTTTCAAAATCTCGCTGACGATCCTCACCCCCTACATCTGCACCGGCACTCTTTCGAGCTCCGGAGCGTGAACGGCAAGCCGACCGGCGGGGTCATGAAGGACACCGTTGTCGTCCCCGGATTTGGGACTGTCGACGTGGACTTTGTTGCGAACGATCCGGGGCTGACGCTTTTCCACTGCCACCAGACGCTCCACATGGACTTCGGCTTGATGCGACTGTTCAAGTACGTGTGAAGGCGCCCCAGCCCCGCGTCGTCCTCGCGAGTCACCAGCTTGATTCGACGCCGTTCACCGTCATCCTTGCTGCCGTCCATTCTCGCGGATGCCGCGATGCATTCCGGAAACCCTATTTCGCCAGGTTGTCGCGATCCTGTTGTTCGTACTCGCGATGTACATGACGTGAGCGGAGGCGCGTGATGCCCAATACCAATGCGGTCACATCGGTCACACCGGCCCAGTCGCAGGCAATCATTCTCATCCGCCTGTCGGTCGGACTCATTTTTCTTCTCGAAGGCGTAAAAAAGTCTTTGGTGCCGGATGCATGGGGAGTGGGACGCTTCCTCAAGATTAGAATTCCGTCGCCAAGCGTCCTTACACCGTTCGTCGGCGTCGTGGAAATCGTTTGTGGCGCGATGCTCATCGCCGGATTTCTGACACGCCTCGCGGCACTTCCACTTGTCGTTGACATCGTGGTGGCCATCGTCACCACCAAGCTCTCTATCCTGCTGCAGAGTGGCGCGTGGGCGATGGAGGCGGAGGCGCGTAGCGTGCGGGTCAGCGTGATACCTCTGTACTGGAGTATCGTCGCGCACTGATGCTGGACCCGACGCGGAAGTAGTGCGCAGTCGGAGGTTCAATTCCCTACCTGGTCACCCAAGCGGGACAACGAATTGTCGTTCGTGCGACGCAGCCGCGCGCGCCCAACCGAGTTCGTCAGAACTTGTACTTCGTTCCAAAATAGAACGTGCGACCGTAGTACTCCCGTTGAATCGCGTAGTCGTGACTCGTGGTCCCGGTAAACAATCCGAAGACCGCATTGTTGATGTTCAACGCCTGCAGCTGAAACTGAATCCGGCTCGTCGCATCCACAATCACGGATGCATCGAACTGCGAGTGCGCGTAAAAGTATGTATCGCCACTCGGCGTCCGGCTTCCATCGCCATAGCTCACGATGTTCGCGCCCTGATAGGCCCAAGCCGCACGCGCGGACACAGGGCCCAGGTCATAGGTCAGTCCCGGTCTGATCTCCGTGAAGTGGGATGCCGCTCTTTTCAGCTCCCAGACGTCCCGGGAGCTTCCGCCACGAAGAACGTTCGCGCGCGACTCGCGCCGTTGCCTGCGCCCAGCACTCGACGTCGGCCGCGCATTCGTGGACAGGCGTCGCAGTCACGAGCGGCGCGCTCGAGGGCACGGAATGCCAACTCCCGATTCGCGACGATCATCACTGCCGGTGCGGGCTGAACCTGCATCTCCGCTGTCGCTCGATCCCTTCCGTAGGATTTCGTTGTGCAGCAGCGTCCTGGAAGTTGCGCGTCACGCAGAGATGAGGTCACTCTTGCTCTTCGGCTCCTCGCCGAGCCATTCCGGGTGAGTTGCAGTCGAGTCGAAAATCGACGACGTCTTGAATGGCTCGAACGCTCCACGAGCGGCGGCCTGCTTCGTCTTTGCAAGGAGCGCCGCCACTGCATCGGCGCCTATCGGACGGAATGTTCGCGCTGCTTCGATGGCCTGGTCCAGAATCGCCATGCTGTCGCAGCCGGTGATGACGACTGAGGTAGGCAGGTTCAACGCGTAGTGAAGACATTCCGTCGGCGTCACGGTGTTCGAGCGCAGGATGATTCCATTCGCCATGCTTTTCATGCCGAGCACGCCCATGCCCAGCTTCACCAGCTCGGGTACGACGAGACGCTCGAAGCTGCGGTAGTGCGCATCCATCACGTTGAGCGGCATCTGCGCGGCATCGAACGCGAAGCCTCGGTCGCGTGCGACCTCGAGCATGTGGAGATGTACGTGCGGATCCTTGTGTCCGGTGAAGCCGATGAACCGGAGCTTGCCCGCCTGCTTCGCATCGAGAAGCGCGAGAATGGCCCCTTCTTCATCGAAGATCCGGTCGGGATCCTCGAAACGGATCACCTCGTGATGCTGAACGAGATCGATGTGGTCGGTCTGCAATCGCCGTAGCGATTCGTCGAGCTGCTTCGCAGCTTCGCGTCGCGAGCGGCCATCGATCTTCGTCATCAGGAAAACCTTCTCGCGATATCCATCACGAAGCGCCTTGCCCATGCGGGTTTCGCTCGCGCCTTCGTTATAGTCCCACGAGTTGTCCATGAAGGTGATGCCACGATCGATCGCGCTGCGCACGATGCGGATGCTCAGCGGCTCGTCGACGTGCGTGAGACCGAGATGCCAACCGCCGAGCCCGATCGCGGAGACTTTCTCGCCTGTGCGGCCCAGGGCGCGGGTTGGCAAGTCCGCGGTGGCTGTGCTTACGGTTTCCGGACTGGTCATGGGAGGGTACTCCTTCGACGGTGGTGGCTGCGGCGACTGCCGCGCTCGTTCGCGTGACGTCGTTAGCGCGTTCGCTCAATTTGGCTGACCTTTGTTCGCGGTCAACAACAGCAGCGGACTGCCCTTCACATACTGGTCCCAGCCCAACGCCACATGCGCATAGCCGGGGGTCGCGCGCACGTTATTCGGTGTACAACCTTCATGGTGCGATCGATAGAGGAGATTTCCCAACGGCATGAGCCACGATCTTCCTGAGCCGTCTGTCCGTGTCGGCACCGCGGGTTGGGCGATTCCCAAAGCAGTCGCGCGAGAGTTTCCGGCTGACGGAAGCGCGCTGGAGCGCTATAGCAGTGTCCTGGATGCCGTCGAGATCAACTCGACCTTCCGGCGCTCGCATCAGGCGAAGACGCACGAACGTTGGCATGACACCGTTCCGCCGACCTTTCGCTTCTCTGTCAAGACTCCGCAATCGCTCACTCACGTTGCGCGACTCGTCGACTGCGTCGCAGGCGTGAGCAGCTTTCTCACGGAGATCTCATCACTCGGAGCGAAGCTCGGGCCGATTCTCCTTCAACTTCCTCCGAGCCTCGCCTTCGATGCAAATGTCGTGGAGTCCTTCTGTCGATTGCTTGGCCAGGGCGGCCGCTTCACCCTCGCGTGCGAACCGCGTCATGCGAGCTGGTTCACTGCCGAGGTGGACGAGTGGTTGTCGGAGAGACGAATCGCACGAGTCGCGGCAGATCCTGCACTGCACCCCGGTGCGGACAGGCCTGGCGGATGGCGCGGACTCTCGTATTACCGACTGCACGGATCACCGCGGGTGTACTACTCATCGTATGACGCTGCGCAGATCGCGTCGCTGCAGGAGCGATTGGAGAAGGACGATGCGCACGACAAGTGGTGCATCTTCGACAACACGGCGTCGGGATCGGCGACCTCGAATGCGCTTGCGTTGCGAGGGAGGCGTATGTGAAGACGTTCGCGGCGATACGGCTGTACGTCACCTTCGCAATCGATGAGCTGGTCATCGCCAGCGACGAGATGGCCTTCGCACTGACGCGCAGCAATGGAACGCAAACGATCGCCGCCACAGGTGCCAGGAGCGTCGAGGCAAACCGCGAAATGTCCGTCTTCGGCCGGGAGCGCGGTTAATGGAAGATCTGAGGCTACATGTTCAACAAACCCCAGTGAGACACTCGCTTGGTCGCTGGAGCCTCGCAGCGACGATGGGAAGGGTAGACCTTTGGGGGTGCCTGCACCAATCAATTGTCACTCAAGCGTAAGGTGGCATCGTGCATGCTTCCACGATTCCGATGTTCTGATTTCGTCAAACACGAGGCTGGAATGACCAAGGTATCATTGCTGTTCGCTGCCGCTTCCGTGGTCGGCAGCCTCGCAGTCACAGCATACTCCTCAGCTGCACAGGCATTCCACGTCGTTGAATCCCAGATCGGCGGCGATGGTGGCACCGATTATCTCACCGCCGAATCCGGGACTGGTCGCGTCTTCGTCTCGCGCGGCACGCACGTCATGGTGATCGACGGCGCCACAGGAAAGGTATTGGGAGACATTCCCAACACGCCACGAGCGCACGGCATCGCTCTCGTCGAGAAGACGGGGCACGGGTTTATCACGAACGGTGGCGACTCCACAGTCACGATGTTCGAGCTCAAGTCGCTTGCGGTGATTCGCAAGATAAAAATCGCATCCGGCGGGCTCGACGGCATTATGTACGATGAGCCCGATGCACGCATCGTCCTGACGAATCACAGCAGGCCTGCTGGAACGGTGGTCACGCTGGATCCAAGATCCGGTGACGTGCTGGGCCAGGCGGAGCTCGAGGACGACGGGCCGGAGGGCGCAGCAGCCAATGGCCGCGGGCAGATTTACGTCAACAACGAAGGAAAGAGCACGATGCAGGTCGTCGATGTGAAGTCGATGAAGGCGGTGGCGTCATGGCCACTCGCCCCGTGCGACGGACCGACGGGTATCGCATACGACAGGGCGAGCGATCGCATCTTCGTCGGCTGCGGCAAGACGTCGGTCGTAGTGAACGGCACGAGCGGGAAAGTGGTTGCCACCATTGCGAACGGAGATGGAGTAGACGCGCTTGGCTGGGACGCATCACAAAAGCTCATCTACATCCCTGCGGGGCGCGACAGCAGCGTGACCATCGTGCATGAGGATTCGCCCGACGAGTACTCCGTCGTCGCGAGGGTGCCGACGATGCGCGGCGCGAAGACGATAGCGGTCGATCCCGTTCGACACATCGCGTATCTCTTTCAGCCCGAATACGCACCGGCGCCTGCGGGAGCGCCTCCCGGACCCGGCGGGCGTCCGGCACGAGGCCCCGTCATCGCGGCTCGATTCTTTGCGATAACGCACTGAGCAAGGTGGCGACTGTCGCCACCTATCGAATGTACGGCTCGCGCACCGCGGCACGGCGTCATTCTGCGACTGACGGCTGCTGGTGGCCCCGCCTATCCATCGACAGACACTCGACACAAGAACAACTTGATGCTCCGCAATCGTCCTTTGTAAGGAAGGTGAAAGGACAGATGGGTAAGCTGCCCCCAGGAATCACTTCTCATCGGGCTGCGACAGATGGGCCTTAGCCAGATCGAACGGGCGTGGCGGCGCGGCTGGATGCGCTCGATTGGCATGCTGTCCGCGGGCGACCGGGTCGCGACGCTGCCCCGATGGAACGAGCGCCCACACACTGTGCTGTACATGCGCACGCAAGGGATCGGCGATCTCATTCTCGCGACCGGCGCGCTTCGCGCGATCGCTCGTGCGCAGCCGTCCATCGCGCTCGACGTGCTCACCACGGCACAGGCTTCGCCGGTGCTCGAGCGAAACCCGTACGTCCGCCACGTGTACTCGCTCCCGCACACGCTAGGCGGCGTTCTCGAAGTCGTGCGCGCGATTCGCCGCGAGAAATACGATGTCGTGATCGATGGAAAGATCACTCGGGGGGCCTCGTTCATTCGCAGCCCCGCGTTGACGCTGGCATCGCGAGCACCGTATCGTGTTGGTGTGGGCGGCGGCAATCATCCTCTCGTCTTCAATGTGTGTGTCGATCGATTCGATCGTGCCACCACGCACATGATCGAGGGGAGCGCGGCACTCGCGACTCCATTCGGCGTCGATCTCCCCGCTACCGACTTCCGTCCTGAGATCTTCCTGTCGGAGCTGGAGACGACGATCGCCGAGGACGTGTGGTCGAGCGCCACGGGGCGCGATGAGAATCATCGCGAGCGATGGCTGATCAATATCTCGGCGGGCGCCGCGCTGCGGCGTTGGCCGAACGATCGGTGGACCGCTCTCGTCAAGCATCTGCGCGCGCGCCGTCCGGAGGCGACGATCATCATCGTGGGGAGCTCTACCGAGTGGAGCTCGGTGTGCGATGTGGCGTACCAGGGCGATGCGGTGGCCGCGCCGACGCGGCGACTTCGCGATGTGCTCGCGCTGGTCGGGACCAGCACGCGCGTGATCACCGCCGACACTTCGATCACGCACGCAGCGTCGGCGTTTTGTATTCCTACCGTGATCCTCATCCAGCGGGGGCTGTCCCAGTGGCTTCCGTGGCAGACTCCGCACAGCGTCGCTTACTGGTCCGGTTCGACGATCGAGTCGCTGAGCATAGCCACTGCGTGCGAGGCGTTGGACGGTCTGCTGCAATGCCCGCACTCGAGCTAGCCCGGGTCATCGAATGCGAGAGGCACTCCGATTTCCCGCGACAATTGCGGAGACGCTCATTGCCGTAGTCGGTGAGCGATTCAACATTCGCGGCACGTATCGGCCGACGCATCACATCTGGAGCCGCGGTTTGGCCCTCTTGTGCGAGCACAATGGTGGACTCGACTACGTGCGCAGGCAGCGCGGCGGAGGTCGCCCGCCCATCGCCTATGATCCTGCTGATTACGCGGCGATTCGAGATGGAGACTTAGTCTGGGTGCGCGCCAGCTCCCTGGCGGATTTCGTCGAGCGAACATTGCCGAGCATCGACGCGAGGTTCGCACTCATCACGGGCGATGAGGACTTGGCAATTCCATCAGGCCTCGAGAGAGCCCGCGAAATTCTTGCGAGCCCAAACGTCGTGTGCTGGTTCGCGCAAAATGTCGATGGCGCCGATACCACTGGCAAAGTCCATCCGATTCCGATCGGCGTCGACTTTCACACGATCGCGAACGGGCGCAGGTGGAAGCATTGGCAGGCGACGCCCGCGCAGCAGGAGGCTGAACTGGACAGGCTGCGCGCGACGATGTGCGGCAACGCTGTGCGTCTCGTGAGAGCCCACGCCGACTTCCATCTCAACCGGGGGCGCAGAATCGATAGTGACTCTCGCGACGCGGTGTGGAGGCAGCTCGCAAACAATCCAAACGTCGACTTTCAAGCTCGACGGTTGCCGCGCTACGATCTCTGGAGACTGAAGGCGCGCTACGCGTTCGAGATCTGTCCGCCTGGAAATGGGTTCGACTGCCATCGTACGTGGGAAACCCTGCTGCTGGGCAGCATTCCGATCGTCAAGCGCTCGTCGCTCGATGCGCTCTACGACGGTCTTCCGGTGGCGATCGTCGATGACTTCAGCGAGGTCACGACCGAGGCATTGCGTCGATGGCACCGCGCATATCGCAACGTCTTCGGATCGCCGGAGGTCCAGGAGCGTCTCACCAATCGATTCTGGATCGAGAGAGTGCGACAGCATCTCCGAAATGCCATGGCTGCACCGTCCGACGCTCGTGCGTAATGGGGACGTCAGGTCGCGCGGATAGTATCCGCACATCCAGCTTCCGGAGGTAAAGATGCTTCGCTCGCCCGATGCTGGCACCACGAAGCATCAGATCGCCGTCCGCGCGAGAGTGGGGCTATTCGCTGCACTTGCCGTGATCTGCCTGCTGCTTTTTGGCTTTGCCGCACTCGCAGCTGAATTCAGTGAGCAGGGACGTCTCGTGCGACTCGACCTTTCCGTGCTGAACTGGCTTCAGCTTCACGGGAGCGAACGGGGTGAGCGCGTGTTCCAAATCGTAAGCTGGCTCGGCGCACCGGTGTTGTTCGTGAGCGACATCGCAGTGGCGATTGCGCTCGCGGTGCGCCGGCGCTGGCATTGGTTCAAGCTCTGGACAGTCGCGATCGTCGGCGGCGTCGTGTTGGATGAGGCGCTCAAGCTGGCCTTCCGACGCGCACGCCCTCATGTCGCGTCCGAGTTCATCACGAGCGGATCGTGGAGTTTTCCGAGCGGTCATGCGATGAATTCGCTGGTGGGGTACACCATGCTGTCCTACCTGCTGCGCGAGCACGTCTCGAGCGCGCGCACCCGGTTGTACCTGTCGCTAGGCGCAGCGATTCTCATCACCGCCATCGGCTTCAGCCGCCTGTACCTCGGCGTGCACTATCTCAGCGATGTGGCCGCGGGATATCTCGCGGGAGGCGCGTGGGTGCTGGCGTGTATTGCGATCAACGAGTATTACTACCGACGCGATCTTTCCCAATTGCGATGATCGTCCTCATTACAATCGCGCGATATCCCGCGCGACATCGGTCATATCGTTGTTGAATTGATGTTCGCGACAGTCATAATCACGGAATGTCGCCGTTGGCACGAGAGCGTTGTATAGCTGGAGGTGCTCAAATGGAACGACATCGTCATCGCGACTGTGGTAGAAGCATATCGGCGCGCCTTTGACGACCTGCGATACGAAGATCGGCTGACGCACGAGCTCCGGGAGGTCCCAACCCGCAGCGTCCCAGCCGCCCGCAGAATGACCAACGAGAATCACTCCGTCATCCAGCGCTGCGACCTCCTTTCCGAGGCCCTCCTTCCATCGTGCAAGGTCCACACTATGCTATCGCGCGGTCGGCGGTGAGAATATCCGCTTCGGAGTGGTTGTTCGGCGCCGCGAAGGAAGGTGCGATGTTCGCCGCCCCCAGACTTGCCGAGCTCGCGGGGTCGTTCTCGCGGATCGTCGAGGAGGCGATGCTTGCCCGCGCGGGAGAAGATTTCGACGGATCGCAGCGAGGGGAAGAAGGGCGCGCTCAAAGGGACTACGTACGACGTCGCATCGGAGCTGGAGAAGCGAGGCGCGCTGTGCGAGGCTGGCGTCGATCTCGTCGAGCTCGAGTACCATCTCGATCCGCCGAGCTTTCTGAGCAAGAAGGAATGGCACCGGTGCGTCATGACGTTCGAGAAGCGCGGTGGCGAGCGCACGACATATACCGCAGGATGGCGCGGTGTGTTCGACTGCCCCGACGTCCGCGCGCGAAGGTCGAGCAGCACACCAAGCGATATGGGGACGAGCTGGGCGCGCATTGGCGGGAGTTGCAAGCCGACCCGGCGGCGACGTATACAGCGGAGCTCAAGGGCAAGGGGATCAGCGAGCAGGGCGACGCGGAGATCGCGCTCGAGCGACTCGCGCCGCTGGTACCGGCGTATGAGAGGATTCCGGTCATGAGCGAATCACTCGGCGTATTGCGAGGGGTCGCGGCAGGGAAGGGGGAAGCGGCTGCAAGCTGACGCGAAAGGAGCTCACAGCTCGAGAATCGCTTCGACGGCGAAGCACACGCGAAAGCGCTTCGCCATCAGCGCTGCGACGATCATCGGCGCGCTTGCGGTGGGCTACTTCATCGTGTGCTGGAAGTTCTCGGATAGACTAATCGCCGCAAGCTTCCCCGCGCACGTCACCGCCGACTTCGCGCACTGGGGGCTCCCGTCTCCCGAGAACGTCACGCTGACGAACGGCAGCATCAGGTTGGCCGCATGGTATTTCGAGAATCCACGTCGCGTCGGATGCGGTGTGGTGGAAATTCACGGCTTCGGCGGCAATCGCGCGCAGGTGCTCGTCGCATCGCCGCTGTTCTGGCTGCGCGGATGCGATCTCCTGCTCTACGATCTTCGCTCGCACGGAGCGAGCAGCGTAAGCCCGCTCACGTATGGTGTTTTCGATGAGCTCGATGCGCTCGTCGCCGTCGACTGGCTCTCCGCGCGCATGAAGCTACCGCACACGAGCATTGGGATCATCGGCTGGTCGTATGGCGCCGCCGTCGCGCTGCAGGCTGCGAAGGCGCGACAGGATCTCGCCTTCGTCGTCGCCGACGCATCGTTCTCGAGCATGCGCGACATCGCGGCCGATCAGGCGGTGAAGATGTATGGACGATGGGCAATGGTGTTCATCCCCGGCGCGCTTGCGATTTCGGGTTGGCGCGCGGGCTTCGATCCAGCGCAGGCGTCACCAGTGGATGCGGTCAAGGACCTCACCACACCAGTGTTGCTCATCCATTCGGTGACCGATCGCTTCACACCATTTTGGCAGTCCGAGAAGATCGATGCCTACAGCGATCACGACCACACCTGGCTCCTGCCCTCGCGGTGGGGCGCGCCGCACGCGAAGTCCTACGAAACGAATCCGACTGAGTACACGCGCTGGGTGGACGCGTTTCTGACGAAATTCGCGCCGACGTTTGGAAGTCGGGATATGGGTAGGAGATAGCTCCTCAGTTTCTACTGCGCCACTCGTTCGAAAAAGACAAACTATGGGCCAGCGCGTGCTACGTAGACAGCTGGGAAATCGTGTATCGCAAATTCGCCCCCGATTTCTACGAGAGGGCCACATCGACGTGTTGGCGAATGTGACTCAAGTTCGCGCGCATTCCTGTGTGCGATCAGGACGCGGCGCCCGCGTTTTACACCACGAGGCTGCTCATTGCCGCTCTCAATCTACCTTCATCGAGCCGGTTCCGGTCGGGCTGCTGTTTAGTCTCGTGGTCGCGCATTCCGTTGAAATGTGCTTCGTCACGACCGTACATTGGCGCCGCCCGCCCGGCCCCGCAACGACAACGCGCGGAGCCGGCTCGTTCCCGCCTCCGTTACATCAGTTCTCGCTCGAGATGATCGGATGCACGCTTTTCCCACGGATGCTCTCGTTGAACGCCGGCACGTCCTGCTTGAGCAGCGCATCGACCTCGACCTTCACCTTCATCAGCCGCGCGTGCAGCGACTGCGCGACCTCCTTCTGCGATGCCGTCGGCGCGTAGTCCGACTGCCCAACGGATCCCGCGAGATACATCAGCTGCTCCGTGATCTGTACGGGCCAACGCACGTTGTCCTGCCCTCGTCCGGTCACCTGCATCTGATAGAGCTTCCGCTCCACAGCGATCACCTTGTCCATGAGCGGCTCGGTGAGTGCCTTGACGTCCGCGCGCGCACTGTCCTTCCCCGCGATATCCAGCAAATCCGACAGCTGTCCACGCACGAGCTCGAGATCATTCACTTGCGTGATGACATCGTTGATGTCCGTCACGATCGCGCGCTGCGTTTCCATCTGCGCGGCGAGGTCCTGCGCGGTTCCGCCCGACATCGGATCCTTGAGAATCACGAGCGGCTGTGATTCCTCGACGCCGGCGTACTTGATCGCGACCTTGTACGTGCCCGGCGGCTCGAGCACTGCGTAGCGCCCGATCCCCGGTGCCTTCTGCCCCTCATCAGTCACCGCGAACCAGTCCTCGTAGAGCGGCGCCGAGCGGATCTTCGCCTCGATCGTCTCGGTGGAACGAAGATCCCAGAACGCGCGATTGAGTCCCGCTTTCACCGGTGCCTTCATCGTGCGCACGAGCACTCCGGCCGCGTTGGCGATCGTGAACGTCGCACTGTCCTTCTTTGCGCTGTCCACCGTACCCGGCTTGATCCAGAAGTTGAGTGCCGCACCAGTCGAGGGATTCCGCCCGGCGACCTGGTCATCCAGCTCCGTGAATGGATCGGCGATGAGTCGAAAGCGATACTGATCGCGCGGCTTGAGCAGCGCAACGTTCTTCCCGGCGATCTCTGGCTTCCACTGCTCGAGTGGTGTCAGGTCGTCCAGGATATAGAATCCACGCCCGTACGTCGCGACCACGAGGTCGTGGAAGTGCGGTTGCACGACGATCCCATACACGGGCGCGTGTGGCAGGTCGTTCTGTAGCGGCTGCCACTGCGCGCCATCGTCGAGCGACACATACAGGGCGTTCTCCGTTCCGAGATAGAGCAACCCCTTCCGCGCGGGATCTTCATAGATCACGTGCGCGTACGACAGCGGCGACTTCGGAATTCCCTTCACGATGAGCGACCAGCTCTTGCCGAAATCGGCGGTCTTGTAGACCCATGGATCGCGGTTGTTCTCCTGGTGTCCATCCACCGTGACGTACGCTGTGCCATCGGTGAAGCGCGACGGCTGTATGCTGCTCACCGTTCCCCACGTGAGCATTCCGGGCATCCCCGCGGTCACATTCGTCCAGCTCTTTCCGCCATCACGAGTCAGCTGTACGATACCGTCGTTCGTGCCCGCCCAGATCTCCCCCTTTGCCAGCGGCGACTCAGCAATCGCGAACACGACGTCGCCATACTCGACGCCGATGTTGTCCGGTGTGAGGCCGCCAGAGATCTTCTGCTTCGACTTGTCGTTGCGCGTGAGGTCCGGACTGATCACCTGCCAGCTGTTGCCGCCATCCGTCGTGCGGTGCACGAACTGGCTCCCCACGAACACGGTGTTGTGATCGAAGGGTGAGATCGTGAGGGGGAAAGTCCACTGAAAGCGATATCGCACGCTATCGGCCGGCGTCCCCGTCGTCGACTGCGGCCACACCTCGACCTCGCGGATGTTTTGCGTGCGCACATCGTACTTCGTGACGATGCCGCCTACCGAGCCGCTCCCCGATGCGCTCGACCACACAAGATTGTCGTCCACCGTATCGGGCGTCGCCCAGCCGCTCTCGCCGCCGCCCACAGAGCGCCACGCGCCACGCCCAATGCCCACATCTCTTCCGAAGAACCCCTGCTTCGCATTGCTCGGACCCATCGCCGACTCGCCGTCCTGCTTGTTGCCGTAGACGAAGTACGGCACGCGGTTGTCGACCGTGACGTGATACATCTGCGCGATGGGCAGCTGGATGCGATTCCACGTCCTGCCGCGGGTCGTCGTGATTCCGACCCCGCCATCGTGCGCGACGGCGAATCGATCGCCATTCGATGGATCGAACCAGATGTCGTGATGATCGCCGCGCGGCACCTGCTCCCGCGGCAGGTCGATCATGGTCTTGCCCCCATCGAGCGTCTTCGTGAACGCAGCCGCGAGAAAATACGCCTCGTTCGGGTTGTCGGGTTCGACACCCATGCGGTCGTAGTACGCCGTGCGTCCGGCCGGCTGCAAATCGTAGTTGATCAGCTGCCAGCTCTTCCCCGCGTCATCGGAGCGAAAGAGACGTCCGGAGTCCGACTCCTGTCCCTCGCGCGGCACGCCATCGCCCGTCTCTACCTCGGCGTAGATGCGTTGGGGCATGGCGGCACTGATCGCCAGCCCGACCTTACCAAAGGGACGTCCCGGAAGACCGTTGCGGAGTCGCGTCCACGTGGTGCCGCCGTCGGTCGACTTCCAGATACTGCTTCCGCGGCCGCCGCTCGTGCGCCCCCACGTGTGCATCTCGATCTGCCACATCGCCGCGTACACCGTACGGGGGTTTGACGGATCGAGGATGACATCAATACCGCCGGTCGAATCGTTGACGAACAACACGCGTTGCCATGTCTTGCCGCCGTCGGTCGTGCGGAAGATGCCGCGCTCCTGCTGCGGCCCATAGGCATGACCGAGTGCCGCAACGAGCGCGCGATCCGGGTCCGTCGGGTCGACCGCGATGCGCGCGATGCGCCCGGTGTTCTCGAGGCCGATGTGCGACCAGCTCTTCCCGGCATCCGTCGACCGGTACATGCCGAATCCGATGGATATATGGCTGCGAATGAACGATTCGCCGGTGCCGACCCACACGACGTTCGGATCGGACGGCGCGACGGCGATCGCGCCGATCGACGAGACGGGCTGCTCATCGAAGATCGGAGACCAGTGTGCGCCCGCGTCGATGGTCTTCCAGAGGCCGCCGCTCGCAGCACCGGCGTAGTAGACGTTCGGATCGCCTTTCACTCCGGCGATCGCATCTGTGCGATTTCCCTCAGGCCCGATGTATCGGTAGCGCAGCGCGATAAGCGACGCGGTGTCGGGGAGATCCTGATTCGCCACGGTCGTCGCCGGCGTGCGCGCCTTTCGCTTCTGCGCCTGTGCCGATGACGGGAGGATTGCCGAGGTCGCGATCGAGACGGCAAGAGTGGCGCGACAGACGCGTCGAAAGTACTGCATGGCAACATCCTCTCAAAAAGTGTCCGGATCCCTACGGTACGCGAACATCCGACATCGCAATCACGTGCATCTCACGTGATTGCGCTCAGCTCAACTCTGCGCCCTTCGCCTCTCGCGCAGCATGATCCGCCGCGCGGAACGCCAGCGCCTGAATCGTCATCGTCGGCTGGCCGCGTCCCGACGTCACGAAGCTGCTTCCATCTACGATGATCAGATTCGGCACGTCGTGCGCGCGATTATTCCTGTCGACCACCGACGACTTCGGATCGTTCCCCATTCGCGCTGTGCCGAGCAGGTGCACCTGCGGGAACCATGGATCGCGGCTGAAGCGCCAGCTCTTCTTCGCGCCCGCTGCGTCGAGCAACTCCAGCGCACGGTCCTGCATGTACTCGTTCAGCTTCACGTCATTCGGATGCTCGGCGAACGTCATCCGAATCGCAGGCAACCCCCACGCATCCCTCTCGGTCGGGTCCAGCGTGATGGAGTTCGTCTCGACGGGGAGCGACGTCGCGTGCGCGAGCACGTACACCGATCGCGTGTAGTACTGCTGCAGCATCCGCTTGTACTCAGGCCCCCACTTCGGCGCATCGGTCGGAAGGCCGCCGAGCGCGAAGGAGATAGGCGAAAGATCGTGGCGGAAGTCAAAGCCGCCGCCACCGGCGAGGCCAACCTTCGGGTCGAGCTCGTACGTGTCCTGGATGACGCGCGACGTCACCACGCCCTTGAAGCCATTGATCTCATGCTCGAATGCGCCGCCGGCAAAGGCGCCGCCGTTGAACATGAGATTCTTGCCGACGTACCCGCTCGAGTTGGCGAGACCATTCGGGAAGCGATTCGAATCCGACATCAACAACAGCTTCGGCGTCTCGGCTCCGTTCGCGCACAGCACGACCGACTTCGCGCGCTGGAAGATCTCCTTCCTGCTCGAATCGAAGTACGTCACGCCCGTCGCGCGGCCGGCGGCATTCGTCTCGATGCGGCGCGCGTAGCTCAGCGGACGGATCTCGCAGTTGCCCGTCTTCTCGGCCTCCGGGATCATCGAGGCGAGTGTGCTCGACTTCGCGTTCATCTCGCAGCCGTACGTCTCGCAGAAACCGCAGTTCACGCACGCAGCGCGGCCGCGATAAGGCTGCGAGAGGATAGCCATCGGCGCGGGGAACGCGTGCCATCCCATCTTCTTCGCCGCACGCTCGGCCAGCACGCCCGCGGGCTTGATCGGCAGCGGCGGCAGTGGATATCCCCTCGTGCGCGGAGGGTCGAATGGGTTGGCGCCGGCGAGCCCCGAGACACCAACATCCCATTCGACCTTCGTATAGTAGGGCTCGAGGTCCGCGTAGGTGACGGGCCAGTCGGCGAAGCTCGAACCCTCGACCGCGCCCTTGCGACTCCGCTCGATGAAATCGATCTCGTGGAAGCGCCAGTAATTCGCGGTAAAGTGCACGGAGCCGCCGCCTACCACGCGGCCGTACTTTATGACTTCCTTCTTTTTCGCCACATCCTTTTCGGATGTGCGGAAGGTGTTCGGCTGCTTGTGCTGGTCGTTGGTGAGTGCGCAGAGCTGACTGATCGCGAGCTCATCGTGACGGAAGTCGGCGGCGCGCAGATACGGACCCTGCTCGAGCACCACCACGCGAAAGCCACGCTGCGAAAGCTCGCGCGCCATTACACCGCCGGCTGACCCCGCGCCGATGATGACGAAGTCGACCTCATCGGTTGGTGCGAAGACGGCGCTCGGCGGCGTGTCGATCATCGACTTACGCATGCGCTGCCTCGTCGCGGTCGTAGTAGCCGAAGGGGGCCTGCCAGAAAAAGCGATCCTCGAAGCCGATGAGCTTCCAGCCGATCTTGTCACGGTTGCCGCCGTAGTCGGGATTCGCGAACATCCCCGCCGCGGTGGCCGCGAGCATCGCGCTGAAAAAATCGGATTTCGACCGTTCGAGGGTGTGCAGGAGCGTCGCCTGCTGCTGAGTGTCGAGCTCCGCGAACGACTGCTTGCCCGGATGCGCCGCGCTCACGCGCGAGCGAAGATCGGCGAGTCCCCTGTCGAATAACGGGCGCTGTTCCTTCGCGAAGCCGTTTAGTGCGCGATCGATGAACTCGATCACGCATGCCTCGCGCGCGCCGGGCGTTTCATCGGTAGGGATGATCTGCGCGGCGATCGCCTCGACATCCGCCGCGTCGACATCGGAGAACGTTTGCCAGCTCGTCTTCGCCTTTGCCGGCGCGCACGAGAGGGCGGAGAGGCCGGCGAGCTCGCCCAGTGCGGCGGTGATCCAGATCGCGCTGACGGCGGTGGCGGATTGACGGAGAAAATCTCGTCGCGCGATCTCTGATACGGCCATGACTCGCCTCGCTCGGTGGTGTCGCCAGCAGCGGAAATGATGCTTCACGAACATACGCCTGCCGTCGGATTGCGCTACCGCTACCTGCGAATGGTGAGGCAGCTGTCCTTACGGACGGGCGAAAGTCGGCCGATCCTCATGCCGCAGTCATTCATCACGCTTGAGCGACGAAGCGGAGCCTGGCCGTCAGGGCACGTACCCCATCCACTTCACCGGCGAGTACGTGTCGCCGAGAATCTGCGCGAGCAGTCCGGGAAACATCGGCTCGGCGTTCGCGCTCGTGCTCAACATGATGATCGCCGACTTCGAGTCGCTGAAGGCGACCATGTAGTTGCGCCAGCTCTGGTCGTCGTGCCCTTCCTTGAAGAAGGCCGGGCCGTGGGGCGAGACGAAGGTGCCCCAGCCGAGCGCATATGCGAGTTGGATCGCGTCATCGCGGGTCGTGGTGTCGAACTGTGGCGAAGGGAACTCCGAGCTCGTGCGGATGCGGAGCTGAGGCGACCACATCTCGCGGCGACTCGCTGCGCTCAGCCCCTCGCCGCGCAACACGCCGCAAACGAAGCGCGCCATGTCCGCAATGTCCGTGTCGGCAGAGCCCGCGGCGCGTGCCGAGCTCCGCAGGTTGTGACCGACGACGACGTTGGCGGTGTCGTAGCCAAGCGCGTACTCGGAGGCGAACGATGGGCGCCAGACCATTCCCGTGCGCGTCATGCCGAAGCGGTCGAAGATACGCGTCTGCATCATGTCGCCGACATGCTTTCCGGTGTGCTCCTCGATAACGAACTGAAGGAGGTTGATCCCTTCGCCGGAGTAGCCGAAGTGCGTGCCGGGGTCAAACTGCAGATGGAGCTTCTGGTCGGGCGCGAGGAATCGCCAGTTCGGCAGCCCGCTCGAGTGGGTGAGCAGCATGCGCGGCGTGATGCGCTCCCAACGTGCGTCGCCGGCGAGATCTGCATACTTCTCGTAGGACGGCAGCGGCTTGGGAAGATATTTTGCGATCGGCGTGTCCAGCGCGATCGCGCCGTCGTCGACGAGCTGCATGGCGAGGTACGCGAACATCGCCTTCGTGAGCGACGCCGCATACATCACGGTCGTGTCGGTGAGTGGCAGCTGCTTCTCGACGTTCCGGTAGCCGAACCCCGCCATGTAGACGACCTCGCCACGATTGATCACGGCGAGCGCGAGGCCGGGCACGCGAGCGTTTTCCATGGCGTGTGTCACGATGCGCTCGATGGAGTCCGCCGGGAGGGGATGGCCATCGAGGCGCGTGACCTCGTGACGGACGAAGGGAGTAATCGGCATCTGCGAGGTGGCCTGAACCGGCGTCGGAGTCTGTGCCGATCCGCATCCAAGAACGAAAGCGATCGCCGCGACCTTCGTTGTAGCGCTGAAATCTCGCACGACGTCCTCCGCATGGATGCGCATTATCGCACGCCCTGAGCTCTACGGTTTGAGATCGATCACGGCGCGATGGTCCTGGTCCATCGACATCGGAACTGATGTGTGCGCGTGCGTGATCTTCCAGTCGTTCCCGACCTTCGCGAAGCAGATCGTCTGCCGCGTCCACATGTCGACCAGTCCCCCATCGGTCTTCGTTCCGGCGATGTGGTAGAGGCTGTGCGCGAATGCGACAGACTCGTCGGCAGTGATGCGAAGATCGCGCATCCGGTAGCTGAGCTCTCCCTCGAACGATGCGAACCACTCGTCGAGACCCGCCGTGTCCATCGGATCACCATTGAGATATTCGAGTGGCGGCCCGAGCTCGAAGGTCGAGAAGCCGATCTGATAGTGCTTGAGGAATCGATGTGCGTCGCGTGAACGCAGCGCCTCGACCCGATCGTCGAGGATTGCGCGGATCTCGGTTTCGGATTGCGACGCGGCGTCGTTTGCCATGCTCTCTCCCTCGCAGAGTTCGTCACCGCGATTGGTGTCCGCGATGTGATGCGCTCGGCTACCTATGCGAGGAGTATACCGGCAGACCAATACGACCGATCCGGTCGAGCACATCGATTCACGGGGTGCTCCTGGTGATATTAGCGCGCTTTGTGCGTTACGGGCGTGCTCGAGCGCCGCTGCCATGTCGCGACCGCGACACCGGTACGCCGTTGGCGGGAGCGTGGCCTCGACTCCTCCGATATCATGGCAAAGAAGAAAGCACCCTCGAAAGCGCCATCGACCGCCGCGCGCAAATCCGCGAAGGCGTCTGCCGCCAAAGCCGCCTCGCGCAACAGCTCGAGCGCGCCCTCCCATCCTTCCGCCCGGCGAAGCGATGACGTGCTCGTGACGAAGGCGGCCGAGACGAATGCGCTCGTCGCTTCGGTGCCGTTCAATAGCAACAAGCCCGGCGAAGTTGGCCACGAGAACGCGGTCAATCCGCCCACCGGCTTCACCGTCAAGGCGGCATCGTCGGTCGTCGGCTCCAGCACCGTCACCGAGAGCAACGCGAGCGACAAAACAGGCACCGGCCACGCGTCGGAAGGGGTCAACCCGTTGGTTGGGTCCCTGGATCGCGTGCGAGTCGACAACACGGGCCGCGCTCTCACGACGAATCAGGGCGTGCTCGTCGGCGATAACCAGAATACGCTCAAGGCCGGCCTTCGCGGACCGACGCTGCTCGAAGACTTCATCCTGCGCGAGAAGATCACGCACTTCGATCACGAGCGCATCCCCGAGCGCATCGTGCACGCGCGCGGCTCGGCCGCGCACGGCTACTTCGAATGTTACGAGCCGATGACGGAGTACACGCGTGCCGCGCCGTTCAAGGAAGCCGGCAAGCGGACGCCGGTATTCGTGCGCTTCTCGACCGTCGCGGGCGAGCGCGGCTCCGTCGACACCGCGCGCGATGTGCGCGGCTTCGCGGTCAAGTTCTACACCGACGAAGGAAACTGGGATCTCGTGGGCAACAACATCCCCATCTTCTTCATTCAGGACGCGATGAAGTTCCCAGATCTCGTCCACGCCGTGAAGCCGGAGCCGCATCACGCAATGCCACAGGCCGCCTCCGCGCACGACACGTTCTGGGATTTCATTTCTCTCATGCCCGAGTCGACGCACATGATGATGTGGGTCATGTCGGATCGCGCGATCCCGCGCAGCTATCGCATGATGCAGGGCTTCGGCGTGCACAGCTATCGACTCGTCAACGACGCCGGCGAATCCGTGTTCGTCAAATTTCACTGGAAGCCGAAGCAGGGAACGCACTCGCTCGTCTGGGACGAAGCGGTGAAGCTGGCCGGTGCGGATGCCGACTTTCATCGGCGCGACCTCTGGGAGGCGATCGAGGCCGGCGAGTATCCCGAGTGGGAGCTCGGCTTCCAACTCTTCACGGAGGCGCAGGCCGATCGCTTCACCTTCGACATCCTGGACGCGACAAAGATCATTCCCGAAGAGCTGATCCCGGTCACCCCTGTCGGCCGGATGGTGCTCAATCGCAACCCGGACAACTTCTTCGCGGAAACGGAGCAGGTCGCCTTCTGCACCGCGCACGTCGTCCCCGGTATCGACTTCTCGAACGACCCCCTACTCGCCGGCCGCATTCACTCGTACGTCGACACGCAGATCACGCGACTCGGCGGCCCGAACTTCCACGAGATCCCGATCAATGCTCCGATCGCTCCCGTCCACAACAATCAGCGCGACGGCCTGCATCGCCAGGCGATCGCGCGCGGCCGGGTGTCGTACGAGCCGAATTCGCTCGCGGGCGGCTGCCCGTACCAGGCCGGCGCGACAGGCTTCGTCTCCTTTCCTGAACCGGTCCACGAGGACAAGGTGCGCGGGAAGCCCGAGAAGTTCGCCGATCACTACACACAGGCGACGCTCTTCTACAACAGCCAGACGCAGTGGGAGAAGAACCACATCGTCGGTGGATTCCGCTTCGAGCTGAGCAAGCTCACCGTGCCGGCCATTCGCGAGCGCATGGTCGCGTCGCTCCGCAACGTCGATGAGGATCTGGCGGCGCAGGTGGCCGAGGGATTGGGGATCGATCTGCCGGAAGCGCTGCCGCGCGTGCTCTCGCGCGTACCGAAGCCCGAGGTGAAGACCTCGCCTGCGCTCTCGCTCACCGCGCTTCCCGGCGAGGTCGGCGTTCGCACGCGACACATCGCGATTCTGGTGGCGAACGGCGTCGAAGGAAAATCATTGAAGTCGTTGCACGCAGCGCTGACGACGGCCGGAGCGATCCCGCGCTTCGTAGCTCCACGCCTCGGCACCTACAAGACGGTTGACGGCGACACGATCGAGGCGGATGCATCGATGGAGAACTCACCGCCAGTGCTGTTCGACGCGCTCATCCTTCCCGATGGCGACGCTGGCGTCAAGGCGCTCGCGGCGGATGGGCACACGATGGAGTTCGTGATGAACCAGTTTCGTCACTGTAAAACAATCCTCGCGCTCGGCGCCTCACGGAAGCTGCTGCAGAATGCGGGAATCGGCGAAGCGACCGACGCGGGACTGCTGATCATGGATACGAAGGCGAAGAATGCCGCGCAGGCGTTCATCGCTGCGGTTTCGAAGCACCGTCATCCGGAGCGCGAGAGCGATCCGCCGGCGGTGTAGCTCGATCCATCCAATCGGCCCTTGTGAGAAAGGCCGCTCGCTTGTGGAGCGGCCTTTCTGTTACGCGTCGGTCACCGAAGCGTGGCTGCGTCGGCTAGCGTAGGACTTTCCATTGATTCCCCGGTGCTGATCAGCGCGATCCCGCCGCTCATGCTCAAGACGCCTGCTAATCCGCTCGGTCTTCCGATCGAAGCGTTCGATGCACTCCGCAAGAGCGTGGCGGCGGACCGCTCGCAGTTCTGGAAGGATCTGAGCGCGCCGTTCTACGGAGCGAACCGCGCGGGGAGCACGGTCTCGCAGGGCGGGCGCGACAACTTCTGGCTCGCCGGACAGATGTGCAGCCTCAAGAGCGCGTACGACTGCATCAAGGCGTTCTCGGAGACCGATCTCACCGAGGACTGTAAGAGGTTGGATGCGCCGACGCTGATCAAGGGCTCCGTGTTGAAGGTCTACGCGGGGCAGCCGCACGGTATCTGCACGACACAGAAGGATCGCGTCAATGCGGATCTGCTCGAGTTTCTCCACTCGCTGCCGAGGGCGCAGACCGCGAAGACGGAGTCGCGCCAGACCGTCGGCGTGGCGTAGTGAATCGTGATACCGAACGTGTGTGAGGCACGCGCCTCACACACGTTCGCGAGCCTGGGAAAGCGACAAAATGCACGACAGAATCTCGTAACTCGTCTCCCGCGAGAAGATTCGCAGCGGGAGGATCTCACGCCCCGCGTGTTTCCTCTCGGGGAACTTCTGAAGCACGCTACGCATCACATAGCTCGGCGCGCCGCGCGGGATGACACTCAGGTCATCACGGTTTACATGCAGCACGTGAAGATTTTCGGAATGCGCCATCGGCGCGACCAGCCGTCGCAGTTTTACGCCGAACCGCGGATCGGTCACTAGAAAATAGACAGGCCCTCCGGCCAGGAGCCGGCTGAAGCGCTGTAGCAGCGCTGGCCGGACGTGCGTGATGACGTACGGCCGACCTACCTGCTCCGCCGTGCGGGCGATGATCTCCGAATGTCCGGCGGATATCAGAATGTCGACTTCGCGCAGATCGCGCACCGCCGCTGCGGATGTCACCGCGTCCACCGGAATTGCCATGACATCGAGAGCGTAGAAGGTGCGCAGCTCCTCGGCCATCGAATGCAGCTGATCGTCGTTGCACTCGAGCACGGCCGCTCGTACGCGTGGTGTGATGAGCGCCGATCGAACGTGGTCGACGAACCGCAGCGGAGGTACGTCTCGGTCGATGGCGCCCAGCAGCATCTCGAGCATCCAGCGCCGCGGTAGGAGCGCACTTCCTGGAGCGCTCACGAAGACTCCAGACCTGGACCGAACCTCTACGAGCTCTTCCTCGCCGAGCTGATGGTACACCGCGAGCACGATACGCGTATCGATATCGAGCTCTTCCGCAACCTCGCGCACGCTTGGCAAGCGATCTCCGTGCTCGAGAGCGCCGGTGCGGAGTCCCTCAGCGACGCGCGTCCGCAACACGTGTAGGACGCCACGTACGTTTTGCTCAGGCTTATTGTCGGGCTCGCTCACAGTGCAGTACTAAAATGCACATTACGCGCCGGGCGCATGCCGACTTCGCTCAGCGCGCCGTGAAGCCCTATCGCGATTCAAGCGCGCAAAGTCACAGAATGGGAGACTGCTGCAGATCCGCTTCGTGTCGGACTTCCGCCACGGCTCCGCCTGTGCCCTCCCCACATCGCTAATAGAGATGTCCGAGCGGAAACCGCGCAGGAGCTGTCGCTGTTTCCTCTCATTTTCAGGCCCTGGAGGAAAGCCAATGTCCGATTCCAGTAGTTCTACGAGCGCTCCGCTCGTGGTCGATCGACCACTCACGGCAAACAGCCGTCGAGACTTCCTTCGCATCCTCGGTCTTGGCGGCGCCGTCGTGCTGCTGCCATCGATGTTCGCCGCCTGCAGCGACACGACCGCGACGTCCCGCGCGACTACCCAAGCGGTCACGCTCGATCTGACGACGGATGTCGGCGTGCTCAACTATGCGTACGCGCTCGAGCAGCTCGAGGCGGCATTCTACGAAGAGGCGCTCAAGCACATCGCAACCGGCTGCACCGCGTCCGAGCTTCACGCGCTCCTTTCCATCGGCCAGCACGAGGTCGTGCACCGCGAATTTCTCAAGGCCGCACTGGGCTCCAACGCGATCCCCACGCTGCAGGTCAACTTCAGCGCGCTCGATCTTACCAAGCGCGACGTCGTCTTCCAGACGGCGAAGATGTTCGAGGACACCGGCGTCGCGGCGTACAACGGCGCGGGCCGCCTCATCCACACGCCGGCCTATCTCGTCCTCGCCGGCAAGATCGTCTCGGTCGAAGCACGTCATGCCGCGACGATCCGCGACATCCTCAATCCGAAGTCGATGGACTTCGCGGGCGACGACGTCGTCAACGCGAACGGACTCGATCAGGCCTTCTCGCCGAGCATGGTGCTTCCGCTCGTCGCTCCATTCATCGTCACCCCGATCAGCGCCTAGCCGGCAGCCGGAGACCAATTCACAATGAACAACACGACTGTGCTCGGCGGCATCGACCCCGAGATCGCTGATCGGCTGCTCACGCGCCGGGATGCGCTTCGCCAAGGCGCCTCGACATCGACGAAGGTTGTCGCGGGGCTCGCGCTCGCGTCCGTTCCGATCGCGCTTGCCGCGCTCGCGAAGGATGCTTTCGCCGCGCTGCCTGCCGATATCGTAGGCGTCCTCAACTTCGCACTCACCCTCGAGTACCTCGAGTCATCCTTTTACAATGTTGGCGTCGGCACGAGCGGGCTCATTCCTGCGAGTGACATGGCGGTGTTCCAGCAGATTCAGAAGCACGAGAACGCGCATGTCGCCTATCTGCTCGCGGCACTCGGGGCGGCCGCTGTCGGGAAGCCGAACTTCGACTTCACGGCCGGCGGAATGTTTCCCGATGTCTTCTCGAACTACGCGACGTTCCAGGCAGTGTCGCAGGCATTCGAGGACACGGGCGTGCGCGCGTACAAGGGTCAGGCGACGAACTTGATGTCGCAGCCGGATATTCTGACTGTCGCGCTGCAGATCCACTCGGTCGAAGCGCGTCACGCGGCCGAAGTGCGACGTTTGCGCGGGCTCGACGGCTGGATCAACGGCACGATGGGAAATCTCCCGACTGCCGTGAACGCGGCCGTGTATGGCGCGGGCAATCCGGCCTCGGATTATCCCGCCGAGGACAACACGACGCAGGCGGGAATCAATCTGCAGACGCTCGTGGCCTACGGAAGCGATCCGCTGTCCGCAGCCTTCGATGAGCCGCTCGACAAGGCGACCGTCCTCGCAATCGCAGGTCCGTTCATCGTTGCCTGAGTCGAGCGACTTTCGTGCGCGTCATCGTGCATGTACTGCCTCCGCAACTACTGGCGATGGCGCGTACGTAAGTCGTATTTCGTAAGGAAAGCAGAAATGATCAAGAGGCGTGGAGTAGGGCTCGGCGCGCTGTTTGGTTTGGTGATCGGCGTGAGCTCCAGCCTCTCGTGCTCAGGCGATCGCAGCCCGACGACGCCGACACCGCCGGTCGATCCAACCGCTCCGACCTTCAGCGCTCCAATCCCGATCGCCATCGGTCATACGATTGGCGCCGCAACGTACGCTCCGTTCGATAGCGTCACCGGTGGCCAGGGACAGAACGTTGATGGCATCTCGTGTGATGGATCGATACCCATCCAGCACATCCACGCCCATCTGACACTCATCGCGGACGGCGTCCAGCGAGCGATCCCGCTCGGCATTGGCGCGTCCGGAGCCGAGGTGATCTCGAACTTCGTGGTGGATGCACGCTGCTTTTACTGGGTGCATACGCACGACGCGTCGGGGATCATCCACATCGAGTCACCCAACGCGACGCAACGGAATCTCGGCGAGCTGTTCGCGATCTGGGGCGAGCCGCTGAGCCGCTCGAACGTCGGTGGCTTCACCGGGGCGGTCACGGCGTACGTCGATAGCACACGCTACGACGGCGATCTGGGCTCGCTCGGATTTGTGGAGCGCCAACAGATCACATTGATCGTCGGCACTGTACCGCCGCAGCTGCCCGTCTACGCGCTTCCTTCCGCTTTCTGATCGTTCGCCTCGCGCCACGCGCGAATGGCGTTCGTGTGCACGGGATAGTGGCCGTAGGTGTCGAGGCGCAGCCGGCGGCGGAACTTGCTGTCGCCCGCGTAGAGATCTTCCGGTGCCTCCGTGATGTACGCGATGAGCTGTGCATGCACGTCGTCGTGCTGCTGCAGCACCTCGGCAAGCGTGAGCGCACTACGCTTCACCGTCATGATCGCGTTGAAGTCGTCGATGCCTCCGTATTTGTCAGAGTAGCGCTCCGGCTTGCCGCCCTCACGGATGACGGGCATGTGCTTGAGCGACTCCTCCTCCCACCAGGTGACATGCGCGATGATGTCGCGCACCGACCACTTCCCGGTGACGTTGGGCGTCATCATCTGCTCTTCGGTCAGTCCCGCGTACGAAGCCTCGAAATCCTTCCACGCCTTGTCGAGCCGCTCGAGTACCTGCGCCGTCTTCACAGTTCGCTCCGGGGATGGGCCGTACACAAGCATACGCAATAATCGCGGCTATTGTTCAGCCGTGATCGACCTCCGGCTTCCATACAACGCGCCCTATGACTGGGTGCGCACGTTGCGCTTCCTGACGGCGCGGTCGACGAAGGGCGTCGAGTTGGTGCGCGACGATGCCTATCTGCGCACCGTCCGGCTAGGCGATCGCACGGGCTGGTTGCGCGCTCGCCACGATGCCGGCAATGACGGCTTGCTCGTCGACATTGCGCCGTCACTCGCGGATATTACGGACGCGCTGCGCGGCAAGCTCAGGCATCTCTTCGATCTCGATGCGCGCCCCGAGATCGTCACCGCGCACTTCGCGAAGAACGCACTGCTCCGCGACGCTGTTCGTCGTCGCCCCGGCCTGCGCGTTCCCGGCGCCTTCGACGGCTTCGAGCTCGCGGCGCGCGCGATCCTCGGCCAGCAGATTACCGTGAAGGCCGCGACTACCATCGCGGGCCGCTTCGCCGCCGCATTCGGCTACGCGATCGACACGCCGCACGCGGAGCTCACACATCTTACGCCCACCGCCGCGCGCATGGCGTCCGCATCGGTCGACGACATCGCGAAACTCGGCATCATCCAGACGCGCGCACGCAGCATCATCGCGGTGGCGCAGGAGATCGATAGCGGGCGCCTGACGCTCGAGCCGGGCGCGCCCGTCGATGCAACGCGCTCGGCGGCGTCACCGCGGCGCGCGCTGAGCAGCTCTCGCTACCGTGGCGGCCATGGCGCAGCTACGCGACGCTGCATCTGTGGTGTGCCGCAGGCGAGGTCGACGGCGCTACCCCGACGTAATTCGCGCCAGTGTGGAGGAACCGTCGTCGTCGTCGAGCCGTCCGGATTCGTTACTGTGACCGAGCCATCTGGATTCGGCACTGGCGGCGGCAGCTTCGTGCCGTCGACCGCGGAGGTGTCTGGCTCTGGCGTCGGATCCGTAGTGGGGTCCGATGTGTCGGGATGGTGCCTCATCCCAATACGGATCGCCTATTGGAGGAGGAGGGGGAGGTGGCAGAGTCGCAGGACCATGGCGCGCCTCTCGTCTGCGCCTTCGCGAGCTCCGTCGAGCGTCGGCTCGCTTCATCCGGCTGCAGCTTCAGCGTTGCCACCGATGCGATCGTCGCGCCAACGATGCGCCACTCCATTCGCGCTACGTACGCGACTCCGCCGATGAGCACGCCGACCAGCCGCACGAGCGCCGTCGATCCGAGAAAGCCCGTGAGCCCCGCTCCGACGAACACGCGCCAATTCATGGTTCGAGCCGGACCAGCAACGAGCCACCGAATTCGCGACGCTCGCGCCCGCGATGATGATCAGCGCGCGATCACCACCCGGCGCGGGGCGCACACCCGCCGCGCTCACTACAACCTCGAGCAGATCGCGGCCAGCAACGCCTTCGCCTTCTCGTAGTCCGCAGTCTGCAGGTCCATCGACACCATCACGTCGCTCTTCACCGCCATCAGCTGCGTGCCGTGCAGCAGCGACGCATTGTCCCACGGACCCTTGAGCATCGTGTCCGTCTTGAAGCCGACCTGCGTCGCCGCGCCGGGTGCGCCCGGGCCGCCGCCGCCTGCCATCTTCATCAGGCCGCCGATCATCTTCGACGTGTTCGCGTCCATCTTCATGTTATCCATGCCGGTCGTCGGGATCGAGCCTCCCATGACGGAGCCCATCGTCGACATGCCGTGCTTGAGCATGTTGTAGCCCTTCTGCCCGCCCTGCCACGTGTAGCCGACCTTGTAGGTGCGTGGGCCCTGGGCGCTCGCGACCTTGTAGTCGCACTCGCTCCCGTCGGTCCCCTGCGTCGGATCGCCATCGAGCGTACCGATCGCAGCCTCCACCGCGGACTTTGGAATGACGTCGCACGCATTGTCAGGATGTGCTTTCGGCTTCGGCGCGCTCGCGACTGCCTTCGCCCCATCGTATTCGAGCGGGTGATCGAAGCGCGGAACGATCTGCTTCGCGATCGCGACGGCGTCGGCCTCCTTCCCGCTCGCCCCAGTCATATCGATGTTCACCGCGAGATCTCCCTTCGTCACCATCATGCTGCCGCCCGGGATCCAGGTCGCGTGATCCCACGGACCGTTCGGAACGTTCGCCATCACGCGATGCGTCGTGGCCGCAAGATCTCCCGCGCCGGCCTTCTCGAGCGCGCCGCTGACGGCATTCGGCACATCGCTGATTGCCTGTCCTGCCGAGCCGCCACCGTCTATCCGGTCGAGCGTGATCTGCCGCCCGTCCGTGCCGCGGTACATGCACACGTTGCCCGACACGTCCGCCACACCGTCGTCTGTCGCGCGATACGGCGGCGAGCCCAGCACCCCCACATACACCTCGGCCTCGTTCGCCGAGAGCAGTGTGCACGGATCCGGCGTCTTCTCTCCCGCGGCATTCGCGGCGGCGCTGCCGGCCGAGCTGTCCTTACCGAGGAGTGCCTGCGGGTCGCTGGCACTGTCGGGCTTTTTACATGAAGAGAGCGCGGCTGCCGCCGCGCCGAGCACGGTAAGGGTTATCAGGGTGCGCACGCTGACGATCGGCATCGGAACTCCCTCCGCTGAATGGACACCTAGCCGCGACGGCGGCTTACGTGAGCACTATGCTGAGGCGCTGTTATCCGGGCGTTACGGTGGGGTTACCGCGGGCGACGCACTTCCGGAGGGCTGTACGCGGACGATATTCCGGATCATGAGAACAAAAGTCCTGGCGTGGATGGCGGCACTTCTCGCCACAGCCGCGTGCTCGCCGCCGCATACAGCGACACCCGCGCCGACGGCGACCGTCGCACCCGCGCGAGTGTCGCCGGCCGACTCGGGACCGCAGCTATCGAACGATGTGAAGTGGGTGCGGAGGTCGCGAAGGGATGGGCCCGGTGGGTACGCGAACGCGCGGCTCCCGCGATCGCAGGGGGGCCGAGTTCGTCGCGTTCGTGCATCTGCGCGAGGGTCGCGTCGTGATCGTGACCAATTGTTCGGCGGCGGCGTGCGACGCCACGCGCGACAATCTGATCCAGGCGAAGATCCAGGCGGACGCGGTGCTGTGTCAGCCGCCGGGCGAGCGGGACAAGAATTCGCGCTTCCAGCGAGTGCAGAGCGGAACCGCGGTGCCGGGAATACCTCCGCTAACCGTAGTCGCGTGGGTGGGCGACAACATCCTCGACTTCCCCGCACTCACACAGGCCACCCGCGCGGACACCACCGCGCTCGGCGAATTCGGCAAGCGATTCTTCATCATCCCGAATCCGATGTACGGATCGTGGGAGCATCTGAAGTGAGCACGTGACGCGGCCGATGCAGTACGCGTATGTCGCGATCGCCGACGAGAAAATTCCACGAGCGGCGGAGCCGGCGTATCAGCACATGCTCGACACGTACGCGAGTGAGACGAACAAGGTCGCGAGCGTGTGGCGGGAATTCCGCGACGACGATCTGGGCTATCGCCCGCATCCCCGCTCGACGAGTGTCGGGGACATCTTCAGGCATCAGCTGCTGTCGGAGCGCCGCTTCTTCGGTGAATTCATCGGCACGCGTGAGCCAGCCGCGACCGAAGTCCTTCCGCCGGAGCTGCGTGTGCAGACGGCGATCGATCGACTCACCGAGCTCGCGTTCGAACGGTTCGTGGAGCTCGCATCGCAGCGCGAGGATTGGTGGCTCGCGCGCGTCCCATTCTTCGAGGTGGAGCGCGAGCGCATCTGGATCTTCTGGCGCCGCATCCTCCACACCGCCCATCACCGCACCCAGCTCACCGTCTATCTGCGGATGATGAATCGCAACGTGCCGCCGACGTATGGCCCGACCGCAGACGTCAAGTGGGACGGCGCGGATCCGACGGACAGTGTTGATGCTGCGGGGAGAAAGTAGGGCTCGAGCGTGTCGAGCCCGTGGGAAGGCAAGCCGTTAACTGCCGGAGATACGGACAAATCAGAGAGATGCACGGACACAAACGGAAGCGGCACTCGCAGTTGCCATTTCCGTTTGTGTCCGTCCGATCCGTCTGTGTTCGCATCTACACTGTTAGTGCTTGCTCGGGAAACGATCCCAATTGATCACTGAAGCGGGATCAAACCGCTCTACTCCGACTTCTTCGCCATCAGCCGCTCGGCGAATTCCAGTCGCGTTTCCAGCTCGGCGATCCGTGTCTCGAGCGCCTCGACCAACGTGCGGTCAGGCTGTGCCAGCGCCTGAGGAGGAGCAGGTTGCTGTGGCTGTTGTGGCCAGTCGTGCATGCGTGCGTCGCCGCGCGGGCCCGAGAAGGGCGCCCATCCGGACGGACCCCAGCCCACCGGGCCGTATGCCGCGAACGACATCGCGCGACGGCGAATCCACCGCCGGCGTTGTGATGCGAACATCCAGACCAGCGCGACGATCAGCCAGAACATCGGGTGAAATCTGAACATCTGTCCCTCCGTCGATCGTCAGGTCGAGCTGTCAGGGGTGGGTTTTGGGTTGAACGCTTCCTCGATATCCGTTGCAGCCTTGCGAAGAATCTCGGCGACGTGCGCCAGCGCGGGATCTTCAGGCCCTCGGCGCCACGCGCGCTTGAACGTCACCCCAGCGAGATGCGCGAACGCCTGGTGCATGTCGCCGCTCGACCCGCCGGTAAACTCGCGTACGGTTTCGCGCACGCGGTCGAAGATCTCGTCGAGCAGGCCGCGGTGTTCCTCGAGGTACTTCGTCCCCTCGGAGGTCACGTGGTAGACCTTCTTTCCGTCCTCCTCGATGACCTTCACGTAGCCCTCGTCCTCGAGTAGCTGCAGCGTCGGATAGACGGTGCCGGGCGACGGTGTGTACAGGCCGCCGAATTTTTCCTCGAGCGCGCGGATCACTTCGTAGCCGTGCCGCGGCTTCTCGGCCAGCAGACGCAGGATGACGAACTTCACTTCGCCGGATTCGAACATCTGGCTGCGGCGACGTCCGCCGCGTCCGGGTCCACCGCGCCCACGACCGCCCCAGGCGCCCGACCATCCGCCGGGTCCGCCAAAGGGAAATCCGGGGCCGAAGCCCCAATCATCTCGCTTGTTACACATAAACTCCTCCGATATATCGTACGACATCACTCACGATATATCGTAAGATAGTACTCACGTAATGTCAATAGGCGCCTCAAGCGCTCCTGGCGGGCCTTAAGTGCTCAGGAACTCGTCGAGGAGCGCGGAGAACTCTTCCGGACGCCCCACATTCGCAAAGTGCGCGGTATCCAAAATCTCCAGCCGCGCCTCCGGAATGTTGTCGCGCAGGTAGGCGCCATCGGCCACCGTCGTCACCATATCCCTGCTCCCCGCCACCACCATCGTGCGCGCGGTGACGTGGTGCAGATCCCGGCGCAAATCCGCATCGCGCAGCGCGGCGCACGCGCCCAGATAGCCCTCCACCGATGTCGCGCGCGCGATCGCCCGGAAGCGCGCGACGACATCCGGATGCGCCGCGCGAAACGCATCGGTGAACCAAATCGGCACCGACTGGTCCGCCGCCTCATTGATGCCGTTGTCGCGCACGAACTGCATCCGCTCGCTCCACATCGCGCCCGTGCCGATGTGCGCGGCAGTGTTCGAGAGCACGAGGCGACTCACACGTTTCCCCGCGTTCTGCCCAAGCCAGATGCTCGTGAGTCCGCCGATCGACACGCCGCAGACCGCCGCAGTCTGCGCGTCGGCTGCGTCGAGTACCGCGAGCGCATCGCGTCCGAGCTGCTCGATCGTGAATTCTCCCGGCGTCGCCGAAGACTTTCCATGGCCACGCGCGTCGTAGCGGATCAGGCGGAAGCGATCCACCAGCGTCGGCAGCTGCGCATCCCACAGCGCGTGCGAGGTGCCGAGCGAGTGCAGGAGGAGCACGGCGGGCGCATCGTCGCGCCCGTCGATCGTATACCAGATCCGTGCGCCATCGATCTCGACTTCCGGCATCGTTGACCGCTCCAGTCGGCGGGTGACGACGACAAATTGCAGCGCCGAGGGGCCGCGCGCGAGGGAGCCCGCCCGAGTGGCGCTATCCGTGCTATGTCAGCTCCGATGGCCCACGCCCTCGACTCCGACTTCGTGCGCGAGCAGCTCGCGCTGCGCGCCGTGCCGCTCGCCAAGCGCGCGCCGGTGCAGGGCGACTATGTGCTCTACTGGATGGGGAGCACACAGCGCTTCGAGGAGAACTGGGCGCTTCGCTACGCGACGCTCGAAGCCGACCGGCTTGGCCTCCCGCTGCTCATCCACCACGGCCTTGATCCGACATACCCGTACGCATCGGACCGCGTCCATACCTTCGTGCTACAGGGTGCTCGCGAGCTCGCCGCGCGCGCGGACGGACTTGGCCTCACCTATCGCTTCGCCCTCCGGCGCACGCGCAACGACGACCGCCGCGTCGTCGACCGCATCGCCGCGCGCGCCGCGCTCGTCGTCACCGATCTCTATCCGACCGCCGGCGTGCTCGATCGCACGCTCAGATTCGCGGAGCGCGTGCCCTGCCGCGTGGTGATGGTGGACAGTGTCGGCGTCGTACCCGCCGCCGACTTTCCGCGCGAGCAGTCGGCCGCGTTCACGATGCGCGGGCGACTGCTCAAGAATCTCGAAACGCATCTCGAGGAGGTCGACGATCGCGCACCGAAGCGCGCGCTGAAGGATTCGCTGCTCGCATCCGCCAACGCCGACTGGCTCGACCTCGCGCGCCTCGACATCGCGACGGAGGTCGCGCGCTGCGAGATCGATCATAGCGTCGGCATGGTGGCCGAGGTGCAAGGTGGGCTCACAGCGGCGCGCGCGCGGCTGCGTGAGTTCGTCGAGGACGGTCTCGATGCCTACGACGAGCGCCGGCGCGAGCCGTCCGACGAAGGCGGCTCGAGCCGCCTCTCGCGATGGCTGCACTTCGGAATGATCGCGTCCGCGGAAGTCGTGCGCGCCGCGCGCGTGCACGCGCCCGAGCCCGCGCTCGCATCGTTCCTCAACGAGATCGTCGTCTGGCGCGAGCTCTCGCTCAACTTCTGCCTTCGCAACGCAGACTTCATGAAGCTGCGTGCGACTCCCGAGTGGGCGCAGAAATCCATGGCCGCGCACAAGGACGACGAGCGTGAAGTCATCTACTCGCTCAAGCAGCTCGAGGAAGGAACAACCTACTCCGACCTGTGGAACGCTACGCAGCGCGAGCTGGTGCTGTCGGGGACGATGCACAACGCAGTGCGACAGCTGTGGGGAAAGTCGGTACTCCTCTGGACGCGAAAGTACGGCGACGCGCTCCGGATACTGCTCTATCTCAACGACAAGTATGCGATTGACGGACGCGACCCGAACGGTTTCTCGGGGATTCAGTGGTGCTTCGGAAAGTTCGACCGACCATTCCCAGAGCGAAAAATCTGGGGAACGATTCGGCCGATGTCGCTCGACCGCGCGCGTTCGAAGTACGACACGAAGTCGTACATCGAACGATGGGGCGGTGGATCGCTCGCGGAACCTTCGCTCGAGCTCTAATCGCGAGTTACGGCTGACGCACCAAATGGAAGTCGTACTCGAGCTTGATGGTGTCGGCAACGCTCAGTAGCACGGGCACGTGCGGCTGCTGCAGCTGCACGTCGGTGAAGGTGAACTGCGTCCATCCGCTGCCGGTGACGTCGTTGCCGCTGCTCTTCGCCTTCACATGCCAGACCGTCGGCTTCGTCACTCCGTGCACGGTGAGATTTCCGGCCACGTCGAAGCTCTGCTCCGCATCGCCGATCGGCATCTTCGCGCCCGTAACCGAGGTCGGCGCGAAGACGACCGTCGGATACTGGTTGGTCTCGAGAAGGCGATGCTGCACGTAGCCGTCGCGACGCTCCTGGTCGCTCTTGAGCGACGTCACATCGATCGTGATTTTCGAGGCGGCGGGGTCGATCGCGCCGGCAAGTGAAAGCGAGATCCCGCCCGTGATCGCCGTCGTCTTGCCGACCGCATCGTTCGGGAGATCGTGATGCATGAGCTGCTCGCGCACGCGGTAGCGCGCCTCGTTGCCGTCGGGGGCGACGACGTAGTGCACGGTCTTCGACGCCGCAACGGGATGCGAAACGGAGCGCGCGACGGGGACTGCGAGGGCGGACGTAGCGAAAAGCGCGCCGAGCGACATCTTCATCATCGATGACATTCTCCGAGAAAAGCGTGAAGGCGACACGAACAGTACGCGCGCTAGGTGCCCAGCGTTCACTGGCGTCCCCCGAGACGATCTCGTGACGAAAACACTCGTGCTCATCGCCGGCGCCGGTCCGACCGGTCTCGTGCTCGCACTTTGGCTCACGAAGTCCGGAATTCCGGTGCGCATCGTGGACAAGTCCGCGGAAGCCGGGACGACTTCCCGCGCGCTCGGAGTACAGGCGCGCACGCTCGAGTTCTACCGGCAGATGGGGATTGCCGACGGCGTCATGCAGGGATGCGTGCGCGTTGCCGGCGCGAACTTCTGGATCTCTGGAAAGCGTGTTGCGCGCATCGACATCCGCGAGATCGGCGAAGGCCTCAGCCCGTTCCCGGGACTTGTGGACTTCGCGCAGGACGAGCACGAAGAGATGCTGATCGCCGAGCTCGCGAAGGTCGGAGTGCCGATCGAGCGGCAAACGGAGCTGCTGAAGTTCGCGGACACTGGCGCGAGCGTCCTCGCAACGCTCAAGCTGCCCGATGGCTCCGAAGAGCAGTGTGAGGCGTCCTATCTCGCCGGGTGCGATGGCGCGCATTCCGTCGTGCGCACCACGCTTGGCATCGGCTTCCAGGGCGGGACGTACGACGCGCTCTTCTACGTGGCCGATGTGCAGCTGTCAGCTTCCGTCACCAACGACGAGATACATATCGACTTGAGCGCCTCCGACTTCCTCGTTGTCTTTCCGCTCAAGGGCGAGGGGCGCGCGCGTCTCATTGGCACGGTGAAGGCGAAAACGGAGGTCGAGCAGAAAGCGCTGACATTCGAAGACGTGAGCGTCCGAACCATCCGCGAGATGAAGCTCACGGTCGACAAAGTGAACTGGTTTTCGACGTATCGAGTACACCATCGGGTCGCCGATCATTTCCGAAAGGGACGCGCCTTCATCCTCGGCGATGCCGCGCATATCCACAGCCCAGTGGGCGCCCAGGGGATGAACACGGGGATCGGCGACGCAATCAACCTCGCGTGGAAGCTGGCCGCCGTGTTGAAGGGAGACGCGACGCCAGCGCTCCTCGACAGCTTCGAGACGGAGCGGATAGGCTTTGCACGACGGCTCGTGAGCACCACCGACAAGATCTTCTCGCTCGCCTCGAAACCTGGCGGAATGGCGGGCTTTCTACGAACGCGGGTGATGCCGCTCATCGTGCCGTTGCTGTTCAGCATCCACCGCATGCGGGTTTTCATCTTCCGCACGGTCTCGCAGATCGGAATCAGATACAGGGCGAGCGCGTTGAGCAGCGGCCACGCCGCCGATCTCTGGGCCGGCGATCGTCTGCCATGGGTGCCAAGCGATGAATCCGATGACAACTTCACTCCGCTCGCGTCGATGTCGTGGCAGGGGCACATCTACGGCGAGGCGAAGCAGAGTGCCACTGCGGCGTGTGCGGAGCTGCAGCTGCCGCTGCACGTCTTTCCGTGGTCGCCGGCGGCCAAGCGCGCGGGACTGGTGCGCCGGGCGTTCTATCTCGTGCGCCCCGATGGCTACCTCGCGTTGATCGAACGCGACGGCGATACGTCAGGATTGCGCAGATATCTCAGCACTAAGGGATTGAGCGTCGGATCGGACTAGCCGGATTACGCCGCCGCGACTGCCGGTTGCGCGCTTGCGCGATCCATCGCGTCGCGCGGCATCGCGGGCGCGAGGCGATGCCCGATGCGTACGAGCGGACGCTCGACGAGGTAGTAGCTCCCGGTCGCGCACACGACCGCGGCGACCAGATTCACCGGGAAGGTCTGCCAGACGCCGAGCGTCGTCGGCACGCCCGGGTAGTAGACGAAGAAGAATTCCCAGAGGTAGAGACTGTACGACAGGCGCCCGATCCACCGCATCACCGGATGCTCGAGCACGCGACCCACAATGCTGTTTGGCCGCAGCACCGTACCGACGATGATCATGGGGACGACCATCGCCTCCCAGAACGTTGGACGCGTGCCGTAGCGATAGACGATCGCGCCGTAGAGGGCGACGATCGCGAGCATTACTACAGTACTAAGATATCGTTCGACCAATGCGCGAACCTCGGGACGCGACAATGCCAGCGCTGCGACGACACCCCACATGATCGAGTCGATGCGCGTGTCGGAGCGCGCAAAGTACGTAGGCTGGATGGCGTTGTAGAGCATGATCTCGCGCCACGCCTCGATGTGCCGCCATACCGCGACGAGCGTCGCGACGACGATGGCGACCGGGAGCGCGCGCTTGCGTCCAGCGAAGATCAGGAGCGCCGGCCAGAAGAGATAGAAGTGTTCCTCGACGCCAAGCGACCAGTAGTGCGATGTGAAGAATCCGGCGCCGTTCGGTCCGAGTATCGGCGGGAGATAGTTGCGGAAGAAGAGCGCGGCCGCGACGAACTCTTCGCCTACTACGGGGAGCAGCCCGAACGCGCCCAGCAACGCGAGGACGCCGAGGTAGAGCAGGGCGGGGGGAAGGATGCGAAAGGCGCGGCGAACGTAGAAGCGCTTGAGCGACACGCTGCCGGCCCTGTCCCATTCCTCGAGGAGCCGCGAGGTGATGAGCAGCCCGCTGATGGCGAAAAAGAGATTGACCCCGTGGGTGCCGAGCGCGAAGCGGTCGAACATGCTCTCGCGGCCGAGGGGTGCAGAATAGCTGTGCCCGGCATGGCTGGCCATGACGCCCAGGATCGCGATCGCGCGCCACCCGTCGAGGGTGGGGATGTAGCCTTTTAGCGGCGTGGCGGAAGCGATGTCGCTCATTCGTTGGTTCGGTAGCGGACGGAGACGCCGAGATTCCTATTTCAAGAACGATCGAGCCATTGTCCCGCCACGTATTCACCACGCTCCGGCCTTCATCCTGCATTGGGACCGGTTCCGCTCCGTGCATGGGGCGTGATCGATCACCCAAGGGAAGAGAGCCGGAGAGGACGGCCACCATGATTGGCGACATCGAGATCGAGCACGAATTCGCGGGCTTCGTGAACGACAGCAGCTTTTCATGTCTCCTAGGGAAGGGAGTGGTCCATCAGCACGGCCATGTAGTACGCACCTACCCGCCGCTCGGCACCCGCGCCGCCGCCTCCAGGCTGGCGCACGATCTCTCGGCGTTCGGGATCAACGCGGCAGAGCATGCAGCAATTCGCGCATTCGTGGCGGTCTTCCCCGATCGCGCGCCGCGCACCGAGCTCGCGTTCGAGTCGCGCCTGTGGGCGCAGCTGCAGCGGCTCAACGAGCTCGATGCTTCGGACGCGGAGTGGGATCCGTCCGTGACCGACGACGGTGACGATCCGAAGTTCTCCTTCAGCTTCGATGGTCTCTCGTATTTCATAGTCGGGCTGCACGCGAACAGCTCGCGCATCTCACGGCGCTTTCGCTGGCCCGCTCTGGTGTTCAATCCGCATGCGCAGTTCGGTCGTCTGCGCGGCGACGGGCGCTTCGCGCGCATCCAGCAGGCGATCAGGCAACGCGAGCTCGCCCTGCAGGGATCGCTCAATCCGAATCTCGCGGACTTTGGCGAACGGTCGGAAGCCCGCCAGTATTCAGGGCGCGCGGTGGAGGAGCATTGGAAGTGCCCGTTCCACCGCGTGAACGGAGCATCCACCGGGAGCACATGACCGTCGTCACGCGCATGCATCTCGAGCCGCAGAGCGGCGGAGCGCTCACCATCGCGCGCGGCGAGTGCCTCAAGGTCATCGATCCGCGCGGCGAACAGGTCTCCGACCTCACCTCCTTCGCGCGCGAGGATGTGCGCGAATGGCTCTCCTCCGGCCGCACGATCGACTACGCAAACACCATTTACCTCACCACCGGCCACACGCTGTATTCGAATCGCAGCCGGCCGATGTGGACGATCGTCGAGGATACGGTCGGCCGGCATGACTTTCTGCTCACGCCGTGTAGCCCCGACACCTTCCGCATCATCTACGGCAACACGGATTCGCACCCGAGCTGCTTCGGCAATCTCGCGCGCGCGCTCGCGCCATTCGGCATCGCGCCCGACACGATACCGACGACGCTCAACCTCTTCATGAACGTCGAGGTCGCGCCGAGCGGCGAGCTTTCCATATTTCCGCCGCGCTCGCGCGCTGGCGACTATATCGTGCTGCGTGCCGAAATGGATATGATCGTCGGCGTCACCGCGTGCTCGGCCGAGCTCTCGAACAATGGGACGTTCAAGCCGATCGAAGTGGAGCTGCTGGCGTCGGTAGAATCGGGGTCGGCACCGGAGCCGGCGCGTAGCGCCGCCGCAGCACCCGCATCGGTGTAGCGGCGCGATGGAGGATCGTCCCGCGATAGGGCACGCCGCCCATGAAGATCCGCGCGCCGAGGGCGAGCCAGCTGCACACCGCACGCTCGGCCATCCAGAGCGGCGCGAAGAGCGGCGTGCTCGCGGGGAAGAATCGCTTCGCGCGCTCGCGTCGGCGTCCGAGCTCGGCGGCCGCCACGATCGCCGCGGCGCAGATCGCGATCGCGATCCAGTGCCCGGTGATCGCGAGCGCGATGACGATCGGCAGCACGACGAGCTGCGCCGTGAAGCGCACGGGGCGCGCGATCTCGTCGTACGCCTGTCGCACGCGCTGCGACCAGAAGTGGCTCGTGGTGGACGGGCGGCGAAGGACGTACGCGCCGTAGAGCACCGTCTCGCGTCCGCCGGCGGCGAGCACCGTACGCACCAGCTCGAGATTCTCGAACATGACGGATCCGTCGTACCCATTCGTCGTCTGCAGTTGCGAGCGGCGAACGCCGAGCGTGCCGGGCCAGTCGCCGCCGGTGAGTCGGTTGAGGAGCATGCGGCTGGAGTCCCAGCGGGCGTGCCATGGAAGCGGCTGAAAATAATTCTGCGGGCGCACGACATCGGCCGCCGTGAGCGCGGCGACCACCCGCGCGAGCGACTCGTCATCGTAGCGCACGTCGTCATCCGCGATGATCACGGTCTCGTGCGACGCGAGACGAAGTCCGGTGAGCACGCCGCCGACCTTGCCCATGGGCGAGATGAGGTCGGGTGCGGGAGCAACATGGCGGATCCCTGCACCCCACTCGCGCTCGTGCGTCGCGAAGATCACGTCGCTCGAGCCGTCCACCACGATCACCTCGGCGCGCGCGGCAATCCACGCGATGTACGCGCGCAGGTCGGCCGACGTGTCGGGCGCCGAGCTCTTGATCGGCAGAACGTAGGTGACGGACGCGCGGGCGGGCTCGCTCATGACGAAGACGAAGGCAACAGCCATGCCGAGTACGATGACGTGCCCGCGTGAGCGACGGGCCTGGACCACTCGGCGACCTCGGCGATGAGGAGCTTCGCGCGCAGCTGCATCGCGTGGTGGAGTGGATCGCGGACTACAAGGCGACGATCGAGCAGCGCGCGATCGTGCCGAGCGTCGCGCCGGGCGAGATAGCCGCGGGCTTCACGACGAGCGCGCCTAAGCAGGGCGCGAGCATGGATGCAATCATGCGCGAGCTGGATGCGCTCATCATGCCCGGGATCGTGCACTGGGGGCATCCGTCGTTCCTCGGCTACTTCGGCAGCACGAGCAACTCGCCCGCACTGCTCGGCGAGATGATCGCGGCCGCGCTCAACGTGAGCGCCATGACGTGGCGCACGTCGCCGGCGGCGACGGAGCTCGAGGGCGTCGTGCTCGCATGGATCCGCGAGATGATCGGGCTGCCGGATGCGTTCATGGGCATCGTGTACGATACGGCGTCGGTCGCGCTGATGCACGCGCTGGCGGCGGCGCGAGAGGTTGCGGGGAGCGAGATCCGGAAGCGCGGGCTCGTCGGGCGCGCGGAGCTGAAGCCGCTGCGCGTGTATGCGTCGGACCAGGCGCACAGCGGTGTCGAGAAGGCGATGATCGTTCTCGGGCTCGGCGAGGACAACGTCGTGCGCGTACGAAGCGATGAGCGGTATCGGATGGATGTGAGTGAGCTCAAGCGCGTGATGGCCGACGACCTCGCGCATGGCTTTCGACCGATGGCCGTGGTGGCGACCGTTGGAACCACGTCGACAGCCAGCATCGATCCTGTTCCCGAGATCGCGGAGCTGTGCCGCGCGCACGATCTGTGGCTGCACGTCGACGCGGCGTATGGCGGCCCGCTCGCGATGCTCCCCGAGCAGCGCGACGTGATGGCGGGAACGGAGCTCGCGGACTCAGTGGTGGTGAACGGACACAAGTGGCTGTTCGTGCCGCTCGACTTCAGCGCGCTGTACACGCGCCGGCCGGAAGTGCTGCGATCGGTGTTCGCGCTGACACCGGAGTATTTGCGTGGCGATGCGGATGCGAAGGGGGCCGTTGACTATATGGATTACGGCATCCAGCTCGGCCGGCGCTTCCGCGCGCTCAAGGCATGGATGGCGATTCGCTCCTTCGGGCGAGCGGGGATGGAGGCGCGAATCCGCGAGCATTGCCGGCTTGCGCGACAGTTCGCCGAGTGTGTGGAGCGAGAGCCCTACTATAGCCTTTCGGCGCCAGTGACGATGGCCGTCGTCTGCTTCCGATTCGAGCCGTCGGGGCTGGAAGAGGTACGGTGTGATTCGCTGAACGAGCGGATCGTCGAGGCGGTGAACGCGAGCGGCGACGCCTATCTTACACACACGTCTCTGCGCGGACGGCGCGTCATGCGCATAGGGGTCGGCAATGTGCTGACGACCGAGCGGCATCTCGAGCAGGCGTGGCGACGGATTCGATACGAGGGCGAGCGACTTTCCCGCACGTGAGGAGCAGCGCGATGGAGCAGGATACGTCACGCGGGCCGGGCGTACGGATTCACCCACCGATTCTGTATCTGACGCCGCTGCTCCTGGGATACATCGTGCAGCACTTCATGCCGATCCACATCGTGACGGGCGCCCGCCCCGCGCGGATTCTCGACGTGGTGGGCGCGGCGGAGATCTTCATCGGCGTGTCGCTGGCGACGTGGGCGGTGGCGACGCTGCGGCGCCTCAAGACCCCGATCGTTCCCGTGCGCCCCGCGAGCACGCTGGCGGCCGAGGGTCCGTTCACACTGACACGCAATCCGATCTACCTGTCGTTCTCGCTGATCTACCTCGGAATCACGTTCGTGACGAACGCATTCTGGCCGCTCCTCTTTCTGCCGGAGGCGATGGTGCTGACGTATCTGCTGGCGATCAAGCCCGAGGAAGCGCATCTCGCACGCGAGTTCGGCGATGCCTACACGGAGTATTGCAAGCGCGTGCGGCGCTGGGTCTAACGCGCACCGCGATAAACGTTCTCGAGCAGCATCAGCACGATCGCGGCGAAGAAGATCGGCGCGCGCAAGTGCGCCGGCAGACCGAGGCGCGGGAGCACGAACGCCGCGAGCGCAATGCAGACGAGAGTGCCGATAGTGAGTGTCGCGTCCTCGACGAACAGCCCCCACAGCTCGGCCAGCGCGATACGAATGGCGCTCATGTCGCGACCCGCGTACGTGCACGCGCACGGGCGAGCGTGACGGCGAGCGGAGAAATGAGCACGAGCAGAGCGATCATGGCGATGAGCGCGAGATCCTCGCCGGGCCACGGAAAGCGCAGCCCTTCGCCTATCCAGAAGACGCCGAATGCGGTGAGCATGATGCCGACGATGAACTTGAGTGTGTTTTCGGGGACACGTGACAGCGGGCGATGAAGCACGAAGCCGAGCGCGATGACGAGCGCCGCGGCAAGCGCAGCACCGAGGCTGGCGATGAGGAGCGACCCGCCCGCGCCGATCGCGAGGACGGTGAAGGTGACTTCGAGCCCTTCGAGTGAAACCGCCTTGAAGCAGGCAAGGAATGCGATGGTATCAAACGACGAGCGCGCCGGCCGCCCGCTCTCGAGCATCGCCGTCTTCTCACGCTCGTAGATCTTCGCCTCATCGTGCATCGAGATCACGCCAGCGGCGCGGAGGATCGCCTTGCGCAGCCAGCGGATGCCGAAGAGGAGGAGCAGGATGCCGACGACGAGCTGCAGCGTCGTGATCGGGATGCGGCCGAGCGCGGGCCCGAAGATCGCGACGAGCGCCGCGAGAAATATCGCGCTGGCGGACGCGCCGAGCAGCGCCGAGCGCCATCCGCGCGTTGTCCCGACGGCGAGAACGATTGTGAGCGCCTCGACGCACTCGACGAGCGAGGCCAGGAATGCCGCGACGAAGGCAGTGCTTGAGTGAAGCCAGGTCATATCAGATCTCTCAGGGTGACTTGCACGCGTGGACTGGGCGCATCGCGCTCACCACGATTCCATGTTGGCACGGAGCTGCTTCACCCCGGCGTCGCTCGTCACGACGACGAGATGGTCGCCCGCCTCGAGCGTCGTCGCGGCGTCCGGTACGATAATGGTCCCAGCGCGCACGAGCGCAACGATGTTGGTGTCGCCGCCGTTGAGCTTGCGTCCGCTTTCACCAATCGTCGTGCCCGCGAACTGGCTATCCTGCTTGAGGGCACCAGCGATGATCCGGCGACCGCCCGGTAGCTCCACGACGAGACCGGATCTGAGGAGTGCGACGAGATCCAGCTCGCCAATCTTCGACAGGTCCGTGGGCGCATCGTCGCGCAGCATGGTCAGCGCGGTGATCAGATGCTGGGTGTGGTGCGCTGGCGAAGCCGACCGGGTCAACACCTGCGCTTCGTAGAGACTCGAGTACAGCAGATCGCGCGACAATCGCGCTTGCACGAAGTAGCTGATGATCACCGCCAGCGCCGCCGGGACGAGCAGTGTGTATCCGCCGGTCATCTCGATGACCATCATCAGAGTCGCGATCGGAACGCGGGCCGCTCCTGCGAAGACGGCTGCCATGCCGACGACCACGAACGGGGCGGGCGGCAATCCTGCCACCGTCGCGACGAAGGCGCCGAGCATCGCCCCGACGTAGAGCGTCGGCGCGAACACGCCTCCGGAACCGCCCGAGCCGACGGTCAGGCTCATCGCGAGCAGCTTTGCGAACACGAGCACGGCAAGCACGCCCATAGCGAGCTTTCCGTCGATCGCCATCTGGACCCACCCATAGCCTCCCCCGATCACCTGCGGCAGCGCAAGCGCCAGCAAGCCGGTGAGAAAGGCACCGATGGCCGGCCGAAAGACCGGCGACACGGGCAAGCGCCGAAAGGCATCGCGCGTTTTATAAAACAGCTCCGGCGTTGCCGTTGCCACGACACCGGCGACGCATCCGAGCACGATGTACCATATCGTGTCCGAGACCCCGTGCAGTGGACGAATCGGCGGAATTCGAAAAAGCGGATCCCATCCGGCCACGAGACCATTCAGTGCGTAGGCGACGATCGCGCCGAGCGCGGCGTAGAGCAGCGCACCGGCTTCGAACTCCATGTCGGAGTAGAGCACCTCGATCACGAG